>CAZRRT010000199.1:0-1527 GCA_964602605.1 uncultured Ruminiclostridium sp. | reverse complement strand
ACGGATCGGAGCCTCCATGCTCATACAAATGTTCCCACCGCTTATAGAGATTTTCAAGCTCCGCACCGTAATCAACCATTTTTCCCCTTTTGCTCATAAAGACATCACAGGCGACTGTATTTCGTCCTGCTCCTGCTCCTGATCTTGCAGCAACTGAGACTGTGCAAGCTGCAATTCCTGTTTGTTATAGCAATAAAGATAGCAATCGTAACCCTGTCCCGGCTGACAGCGAAGAAGAAAAAAGATTTTTCTCAGTTTCAACGGAAAAGCCATGCGCCTCTCCCAATACAAGGCTTGAATTATTACCACAGGCTCTTTGCATTTCGCTTCTGTTTTTTAGTAATCCTTCCTTTCTCAGACTGTTTACCACATTGTTAAGCTCGGCTTTAAAATCACTGTTATTCATATCCTCACGATTGCCCCACCATGTTGTCCAAAACTCGCTGCCGCTGCCGAAGTCCATTCGCACATGACCTATGCAGGCGTTTCGCAAAGCGGGTTCGCAATCTGAATAGAACATACATTTCTGTTCTGTATCTGCACATTTTAATTCATATTTCATAACATCTCCACCTCCATTTCAACCGTATTTTCTTCTTCCGAATCGGGCAACACAACACCGTCATAAGCCAACACGGGTTCATATTCGGAGGGTATCACATAGTAACCGTCAATAAATATGCCTCCCTCCCGCTCCTGCATAAGCGCACCGACTTTTTCACGGTCAAACAAGTCGTACAGCTCATACGGGATTTCTTCAAGCTCCTCCAAGAAGTCGTTATCAAGCACGATTTCGCCGTATTCCTCAACATTTTCGCAAGGGTAAACGGGAACGGTTTCCAGTCCGTAAGTGCGGTTTATCGCCTCGCAGATATTTTCGGGCAGCTCGGATATTAAGGCTCGGTAAGCGCAAATTTGCGTTTGATCCTTGCCGATTTCCTCTATCCTTTTTGCCAAAAAATTAAGCTCGGCAAAATCAGCGTTCTCCGCAAATTTCACACCGTTCAGTTCGGGTATCTCCTTACAATGCCCAATTTTAAACATCGTATCATCAACCGACTCTAACAGCTTTAAAATCCGATTCTGTTCGGATTCATCAACGGGAAGATCTATATAATCGGACCATTCCCGGCTGTCCATTGATATTTCAAACCCCATATTTTTTCCTTTCGCAATTTTTATTTTGTCAGATACAAATAAACGTTTTGTATAGCGGTTCTGATTTTCCGTGATAGAATACTGCGGAAATTTTTTCGAAATATTCTGCAGGGCTTCATCAAGCTGCTCCATAGTCAGTCCGTCAAAGCACTCACAAAATCCGTCGTAATCAAAATCCGCAACAATACCCACACCGAATTGCAGACAGTAAAAAACAGCCCTGACCATATCCCCGTCAAGGCTATATTTTTCCTCATTATCCGCAATCGCCGTATCTAACTCTGCAAGCCATTCTCGCATATTCTCAATCGTTCCACGCTGCTCATCGGTGAAATCCTGTGATATTGAAACGCCTTTAAAACTATAATC
>CAZRRT010000198.1:0-1533 GCA_964602605.1 uncultured Ruminiclostridium sp. | reverse complement strand
TGGAATTTGATTCGCCCACAATAGATATTTTCGGAAAGGAATATAAGGTACAAGGCTCTTCGTCAAATGAAAACGAATATCTTATGCCCGTTATTACGGTATACGTAAAAGATATGAGTGCTATGGAGGTGATTAACGGTTATTTTTCTAAAGACAGCGGAGCAACAGAGGATACAAGTCGCATAATGCGCTGTTTTCAATACGACATAACCGACAAAAGCAAGCTTGATGAAATATCCAACGCTTTTTTTGATGAAATACCTAAGGCGGTGGAGGATAACGGTGCGGAGTTTACCGTTCGGATAACCGACAAAGAGTCGGCAAGGGACGATTATATAGGACTTTACGGGGGACTGTTTTTCTTGGGACTGTTCCTTGGAACTCTTTTCGTAATGGCAACAATCCTGATTATTTATTATAAGCAAATATCCGAGGGCTATGAGGATAAAACCCGCTTTGAGATAATGCAGAAGGTGGGAATGAGCAAGGGGGAAGTGAAGTCCGCCATACATTCTCAGGTGCTTCTTGTATTCTTTTTGCCGCTGATAACCGCAGGCATTCACACTGCCTTTGCCTTTAACCTTGTTTTAAAGTGTATGCGTGTTTTGGGATTTGCCAATGTTCCTCTTTACGTAGCCTGTACCGCAGTAAGCTTTTTACTGTTTGCTTTAATGTATATAATAATCTATTTGGTTACCGCAAAAACTTATTTTAAAATAGTAAGCAAATAAAAATTTAGAATATGAATAATTACAGTTTATAATCAAACGAGTTTTGATTATAGTTTTAAATCATTAAAAAATCTGTAATTATTCATATTTTTTTAATATTCCGTAAAATTTTTGAATTTTTCTATTGACAATCCGAAAAAAATCTGATATACTTAATAATCGTTGAAGCTGATATAGCTCAGTTGGTAGAGCGCATCCTTGGTAAGGATGAGGTCATCGGTTCAAATCCGATTATCAGCTCCAGCCCGAAAGTCGGGCAGCTAATACGCTCTCAATTTTACGAGAGCGTTTTTTTTATGTTTGTTTTACAAAAAATCTTTTTGGTAACAATAACACAAATTAAAAGTCGTTTTATAAAAATCCTTATGGGTTTTGTAATCGGCTTTTTTTATTATGAATTAAAGTCAGAAGATAAATTGCAATACCATTTTATGAAAAGCCGTCTGAAAACTATCATTACTCTTCACATTTATTTATAACGAAAAAGCGATTGTAGGATTTACTTTAAGAATTACATCAGAAAGTAAAATTAGCTTTTTTATTAAAAACTGTTGTTTATTTTTTAAAAATATGTTATAATAACCTCAGACTATGTAAAGAGGAAGATATTATCTGAATGTCTGAGAATATTTTAACGAATTAAGGTATCATTCACTGCACTAAATCTTTTATGTTATAATATCTTTAAATAATCAAAAGCGAAATATTTGTTTATAATATGTAATACTGATTGCTGAGCAGAATTAGGCTTTGATAATCAACGATTTTGAATCGATAAACATAGAAGTCAAAGCGTTCACAC
>CAZRRT010000197.1:134-1552 GCA_964602605.1 uncultured Ruminiclostridium sp. | reverse complement strand
TCTTTTGTTCTGTCAAGAACGGAAATCTTCTTAACAGTGGAAGGAATAGCGTCAACAAAAGCCTTTACGGAGAAAGGACGGTAAAGTCTTACCTTAACCAAGCCAACTTTCTTGCCCTGTGCCAATAAGTAGTCGATTGTTTCTTCAATAGTATCGCAGACAGAACCCATAGCCACAATAACTTGTTCGGCGTCGGGTGCGCCGTAATAGTTAAACAGCTTATAGTCCGTTCCGATTTCCTTGTTAACCTTGTCCATATACTCGGTAACAATTTCGGGAAGTGCGTTATAATATTTATTTGCAGCTTCTTTTGCCTGGAAGAAGATGTCGGGGTTTTGAGCAGTGCCCCTCAATGTGGGGTGTTCGGGGTTTAAAGCACGGTTTCTGAAATCTGCCAAGGCATCCATATCAACCATACCTTTAAGAGTATCGTAATCCCAAACTTCGATTTTCTGAATCTCGTGAGAGGTTCTGAAACCGTCAAAGAAGTGAAGGAAGGGAACTTTGCCCTTAATGGTTGAAAGGTGAGCAACTGCGCCTAAGTCCATAACTTCCTGAGGGTTGGTGGAGCAAAGCATTGCATAGCCTGTCTGACGGCAAGCGTAAACGTCACTGTGGTCGCCGAAAATTGACAGAGCGTGAGTAGCAAGCGCACGTGCTGAAACGTGAATAACGCTGGGAAGCAGCTCGCCTGCAATCTTGTACATATTAGGGATCATCAGAAGCAAGCCCTGTGAAGCGGTGTAGGTTGTGGTGAGTGCGCCTGCGGTAAGAGAGCCGTGAACAGCACCTGCTGCGCCGCCTTCAGACTGCATTTCAACTACCTTGACTTCTGTTCCGAAAATGTTCTTTCTTCCCGCAGTAGCCCAAGAATCAGTTACCTCGGCCATTACGGAAGAGGGGGTGATGGGATAAATTGCAGCAACTTCGGTAAATGCGTAAGACACATGACCTGCGGCGTTGTTGCCGTCCATCGTAAGCTTTTGTCTTGCCATGGAAAAAAATCCTCCTTTTTTGCATAAATCGTTTTTATTGAATTGTAATTATTATATTTAATGTTAATACGAATAAACTACAATTCTTTGATAATCGGAGATAAAATTTCCCCTATTTATGCTATCTTAAAAATTATAGCACAATATGAACGATTTGTAAACACCTAAATCGTTATTTTTTGTGTAATATTTATGGAAATTTTTTGTACAGTTTGAATATTTTTAAAATTACATTATTGCTGATTATGATTATAAATAAGTGAGGAATATGAAAATCAGACCGCAAGCAGCGGCTGTTTCGCTTGAATATGTCTTTTTATGCAGTCTGTAATATCTAATATTTTTCAGAAAAACTAAAATAAAGAAATTTGAAAAAATTTTAAAAAAAGTATTGACAACGGGAGCTAAAATTGATATAATAAA
>CAZRRT010000197.1:0-124 GCA_964602605.1 uncultured Ruminiclostridium sp. | reverse complement strand
CGCACAGACCTGTTTTTTGTAGATTATGCGAAAATTATGCGGAGGTGGCGGAATGGCAGACGCGCTACTTTGAGGGGGTAGTGGGAGTATTCTCGTGTGGGTTCAAGTCCCATTCTCCGCACCA
>CAZRRT010000196.1:0-1554 GCA_964602605.1 uncultured Ruminiclostridium sp. | reverse complement strand
TGCTATGAAACTAAAAAATGTGTTGTCGAAAAGGTGATCGACGTACACGAAACGGAGTTTAAAAAAATGCTTGAAAAGCCGTTGGAGCGCAATTATTACCTTGCACCGTACCGCAGCTTGATGGGCTTTTATGACAATGCCTATCATTGCGTTTTGTTAGTTGACCAAAAAAGCGGTGACGGTTTGCTGGTAAATTCTGAGGGCAGCGACTATGCGCGGTACTCGCAATTTATCCCCAATGCAAAGGATATTATTTTAAAGCAGGAACAGGGTCATACGCTTGACGATATGAAAACGCATATGGACTGCTGCATAAACGATTGGCTTGAACAGCACAAAAATGAAAGCGAAATATGCGTATCGTTAACGGAATTTATTGACGACAGCAGCCTTGCTGAAATTCTTTCCGATTATGTTATAGATTTGCTTGACAGGTATCCTCAGATTGAAAACTGTACTGTTGGAAACGGCTTTATTGAAGCCACAAAGCGTGAGCTTACGGAAACAAAGCTGTACTGTCCTCTCACATTTCAAATTGAACCCGAAGAAGATGAGGGCTATGACGATCTCACGGAAGTCGATTCCGCAAATTATATCTATTACGATGATGAAATAAATGAAATCATTCGTAAAGAATTCGAGCATGATGAGGACGAGCGGGAGCACGGTCTGAACGCATATACACGCAGCGATTATTTGGCGAAAAAGGTATATTCGATTTTTCCGAGCGTAGAAACAAGGGACGGTGATTTGTACGGCGTTGTCACCATAAGGTCTTACGGAGAGCTTGATAAAGCGGATTTAATTGAGCTTGCGGAAGAAGCAGAAGGACAACTGGCAGATGGGTACGGTGAGCATTTTGAACAGCAGCCCATAAGACTTGGAGATGATGAGGTATACATTTCCTTTTGGAACAGCGATGATAATTACTTTTTAAAGCCCGAATCGGAAGTTTTTTCTGAGCAAAAATTTGAGCAGACAATGGGAGGTTTAAATTGAAGAAAAGAAAAAACACAGGCGTAGAAAAAGAATTTAATACCAAGCCTCAAAAGGATTTCCTCGATATGATTGCTCCCTCAGTGGTAAAATTCTACACCGACTATTTTATCTGCGGAAACACTTTTCGTTGCGTTTGGGCATTGCGTGAATATCCGACCAGTACCTCGGAACAAGCGATCCTGCGCTATCTCGGAGAAAAGGACGGGGTGACCTTACGAATATATACCCGTCATGTTACAGCGGCGGAGGAAAAAAGAATTATTTCCAACGCCGCCAACAAAAATCGTATGCAGAGAAGCTCCACAAATAATTTGCAGCAGACCGTTGCCGCCGAAAGCAACTTGCAGGACGTAGCACAGCTTGCCGCCGATATGCACAGAAACCGTGAGCCGCTTCTACACGTTGCTGTTTTTATTGAAATGATTTCGGATTCCCTTGACAATCTGCGAATCCTGCAAACCGAGGTGCAGACTGAGCTGGTGCGCTCTAAACTGAATGTTGATAAGCTGATGTTAAGGCAGCAGCACGGATTTATGAGCGTGATGCCAAGCGGCA
>CAZRRT010000195.1:0-1586 GCA_964602605.1 uncultured Ruminiclostridium sp. | reverse complement strand
CAATATCCATTAAAACAGAATTAACCGTTTGAGCAAATTTTTCACCAATAGCAACGGTTGATTTCTCGCCTGTTCTCATATTTTTAAGCTGAGCAGCTCCCTCTTTAATCTCGTTTTCGCCGATAACCATACTGAATTTTGCGCCTATTTTATCCGCATACTTCATTTGAGCCTTTAAGCTTCTTCCCACCACGTCGCACTCTGCCCAAAAGCCGTACTCACGCAGCTGTCTTACAAGCTTTAAAGCATAGCGGGAAGATTCGGAATCTGTACCCGCAATAAACAAATCGCATTCTTTGGGCTGTTCATATTCTGCTTTTTGTGTGTCCATTACCATTATAATACGCTCGATGCCCATTGCAAAGCCTAATCCCGCCATAGACTTTCCGCCGATTTCTTCAACCAAGCCGTTGTATCTGCCGCCGCCGCAAACCGTTCCCTGTGCGCCGCAGCTGTCGGAAACAAATTCAAAAACCGTATTGGTATAGTAATCAAGTCCTCTTACAATTCGAGGATTTACTGTATATTTTACATTTAAATCGTCAAGTGCCTTTTTAACTCCCTCAAAATGCTCCTTGCAATCATCGCAAAGATAATCGAGTATAGAGGGCGCATTTTCCGCAAAGCTGTGGCAAATCTCGCTCTTACAGTCCAAAAGGCGCATTGGGTTCTTTTCAAGCCTTTCCTTGCAGGTATCGCACAGCTGATCGGTATACCGACTATAGTATTCTCTTAACGCCTGCTGATATTTTTCACGGCATTTTGGGCAGCCGATGCTGTTTATTTCAAGCTTGATATTTTCAAGATTCAACCGATTAAATATATCGTTTACCATACAAATCGCTTCCGCATCGCTTAACGGAGAATTTGCGCCGAAAATTTCCACCCCAAACTGATTAAACTCACGAAGCCGCCCGCTTTGAGGAGCTTCATACCTAAAACATCTTGTGAAGTAATAAAGCTTTAAAGGAAGCGCCTCGTTTAAAAGTCCGTTTTCAAGGGCAGCTCTTACCGCTCCCGCAGTTCCCTCGGGTTTTAATGTTATGCTTCTTCCCTTTTTATCGTTAAAGGTATACATTTCCTTTTGAACCACGTCGGTTGTGCCGCCCACTCCCCGTTGAAAAAGCTCGGTGTGTTCAAAGGTAGGGGTTCTTATCTCCTTGCAGCCGTAGCACTGTGCAACCTGTGCGGCAATTTTTTCCACTGTCTGCCATTTATATATATCGGCAGGCAGCTTATCCATAGTTCCTCTCGGAGCTTTTGTGATAATATCCATTTTGTTTCCTTTCTACTGTTCTGTATATAGATTAGCTTTGGTTTTTCAATAATATACCCCGCAGCCTTTCGACAACGGGGCGGTATTCCCATTATTTATAAATTCCAATCAGTCCTTAACAATTTCACGCCAATCAAGATCTCCTCTTTCGAGTGCGTGAATAAGAGCCTCTGCGGTAGCTATATTAGTAGCCACCGGAATATTGTAAACATCGCAAAGTCTTAACAAATGTGTTTCATTAGGCTCACGGTGGTTGATGTTGATAGGATCTCTGAAAAATATTAAAATGTCAATTTCATTGCAGGAAATA
>CAZRRT010000194.1:0-1700 GCA_964602605.1 uncultured Ruminiclostridium sp. | reverse complement strand
TACGCCAACATCACCAATCAATGTCCTTGCAGCTGCGAATTATGCATAAGAAAAAACAGCGACAGCGTTGGTGATAATGACAGCTTGTGGCTGGAGCACGAACCAAGCTATGAAGAAATAATAAAAGCCTTTGACAGCATCGACAAGACGGGAATTGACGAATTGGTTTTTTGCGGTTACGGCGAGCCTATGATGCGGGCGAATATTGTGGTAATGACAGCCGAGTATGTTAAAGAGCATACCGATATGAAAATCCGCATAAATACCAACGGACTTATCACATTTATGGATCCTCTGTTTGATATTTCTTCTTTAAAATACAAAATTGACAAGGTGTCAATAAGCCTTAACGCCTCCGATCCCGATAAATACTACAGAATAACAAATTCAAAATTCGGTTTGCCTTCATATAATTCAATGCTTAATTTTGCAATACGGGTTCAGGAGTATGTTCCCGATGTTTCCTTTACCATAGTGGATTATCAAATGGATGAGGAAGAGATAGAAAAGTGCAGGGAACGTGCCAAGGATTGCGGCATTCCCTTAAGAATAAGACATTATGTTACTGATAATGTGAAATATGAATAATAAAAATCAGCCCTAAGCATAAGAATTAGGGCTGATATTTTTTATAATATTACTTGCACATATTAAGTCTTAAAATATTGCTTGAATCCTGTGAAAAAGTGATTACATTGTAAACAAACAAAAGCTGATCATAATCATTTAAAGGCGTCATAATTCTGAAATCCGTTTTAATGTATCTCAAATCCACCATAGTAACTTTTTTATATTCCTTTGATAAAAAGGGAACTAAAGCGTGAGCATAGCTGTCTTTAATTATCAAAAGGGACTTATCGCTTTTTGCATTGGGATTTTCCACAGTGACAACAGGGGAGTTTTGACCTAAAAACGATGAATATTTATCCTTAACCTGAAGAAATTCTCTAAAATACATACTGTCATACTCATCATATTTTACGGTTGAGGTTTTCGTATCGAATTCCTTGAAAACCGACACTTTTACCGAGGGTTCATTTTCTTTTAATGTGTAATAGTCCATAGTATCAGGGGTAACACTGAATTCCAAGGTTTTTGAAAACAACGTTCCTTCAAATTGATCCGAAGCGTGTTCAATTTTAAAATCCTCGTATTTATAGCTGTCATATCCCAATACGGGGGCGGCGGCAGTATAGCCTAAAAATGCGCCGTAGGAGGTCCAATGGTGGTCTGTGCGGTAATAAATATAGGAATCCTTGTTTTCGTTAAGAGCAGTATAAGCGTCGATTGTCTTAAAATTCTTGTTCAATCCCGAATAAAGATCCGATATATATTCCTGCTGACTTCCCACCTCTGCAAAGGCGGGAATGTTTTCTTTATAAATTTCCTGTGCGTTAGGCACAAGCATAAAATAACAGGGAATATCCGAATTACGTTCCGCAAATCCGTTTACAGCCTTTAGATTTTTTTCAAATATTTCCTTGTCATAATCCTTCCAAATTTCCATCATCATATTATTTTTGATGAAAACTCCGTTGTTTTCCGTCTTTCCCAAGGCTTTGTTTGCATTGTTTTTCAGGACTATCCAATCCTCTCTTCCGAAAAATCTGTCTGAAAGCCATGTGTCAAAGCCTTCCATAAATTTTTTGTCCTTGTAGGTTTCAAAGGACAGCTTGGGGAAAGCTGAAAGATAACGGTTT
>CAZRRT010000193.1:0-1754 GCA_964602605.1 uncultured Ruminiclostridium sp. | reverse complement strand
ACTGAACCTCGAAATTGCGAAGCAATTTCGGCAGCTTGTTTAAGCTGCGCTTTAATAAGCAATGGTAAAAATTATTTTAATAAAACATTATTAAGAAAAAATACTATTAAAAAACCGATTAAAAATTCAAAAAAAGTAAATTTTAGGGAAACGCCCTATAATATAAAAATGGAGGAAACACATTATGCCCGAAACAATAATAGTAGCAGTAATGGTGGGAGTTGTTATTTTGGTGGCTCTCATTATCGCAATTCTTTCACGTTACCGCAAATGCCCTTCCGATAAGGTATTGGTTATTTACGGTAAGGTAGGTGCGGAGAAAAACGGTCAAGCCCGCTCTGCAAAATGTATCCACGGCGGTGCAGCGTTTATTGTGCCTGTTCTTCAATCCTTTCAGTATTTGGATTTAACCCCTATTTCAATCAATGTGGATTTGAAAAACGCATTATCAAAGCAAAATATCCGTATTGACGTTCCTTCCCGCTTCACCGTCGGTATCTCCACCGAACCGGGAATTATGCAGAACGCTGCGGAGCGCCTTTTGGGACTTCGTATGAATGAAATTCAGGAATTGGCAAAGGATATTATCTTCGGTCAGCTCCGTCTTGTTGTTGCAACAATGGATATTGAGGAAATAAACACCGACCGTGACAAATTTTTGCTTGCGGTTTCCAACAACGTGGAAATCGAATTGAAGAAAATCGGTTTGCGGCTTATTAACGTAAACGTAACCGATATTAACGACGAAAGCGGATATATTGACGCTTTGGGAAAAGAAGCGGCTGCAAAGGCAATAAACGACGCAAAGAAAAGCGTTGCCGAAAAGGACAGGGACGGTGAAATCGGCAAGTCCAACGCCCTGAGAGATCAGCGTATTCAAGTGTCCGCAGCCAACGCAGAGGCTATCAAGGGCGAAAACAGCGCAAAAATCGAGGTAGCTCAATCTGAAGCCGCTCGCCGTGAAAAAGAAGCGGAAGCTTTGCGTATTGCGGTAGCGGCGGAAGCGGTACAAAACGCAAAGGCAAAGGAAGAAGCCTACAACGCTCAAAGAGAAGCGGAACAAACTCGTGCAAATTTGGAGCGTGCTACCCAGCAGGCGGATATTATCGTAAAAGCGGAAATTGCAAAGGAGCAGGCTGAAATCGCAGCAGAAGCGGAAGCGGAGGTTATGCGCCGCAAGGCAAAGGGTGAAGCGGACGCTATCTTTGCAAAAATGGAAGCGCAGGCAAACGGTGCAAGAGAAATTCTGCAAAAGCAGGCGGAAGGTATGCGCGAATTGGTAACGGCGGCAGGCGGCAGCGCAGACGACGCAGTAAAGCTGATTGTGTCCGACAAATTGGAGCAGCTTATGCGTATTCAGGTTGACGCTATCAAGAACATCAAGATTGACAAGGTAACGGTTTGGGACAGCGGCGCAGGCTCAAATCCCGACGGAAAAAGCTCCACCGCCAACTTTATCAGCGGTATGATGAAAGCCGTTCCTCCCTTAGGCGAGGTGTTTAAGCAGGCAGGTATGGATCTGCCTTCGTTTTTGGGTACTCCCACATCGGCGGAGGAAAGGGCGGAAGCGTTAAACGAAATACCCGATGTAAATAACGATAAATAATTATATTAGAATATGCAAAACTTCATAAAACAAAATTATCCCTTCAAAGCCATAGAAAAAGCGGCTTTGGAGGGATTGTTTTATTATATCCGAATATGTTGAGTTTTAAGATCTTTTTTGTTGTTCTATGACGTTTATTAAAAAAAGC
>CAZRRT010000192.1:0-1818 GCA_964602605.1 uncultured Ruminiclostridium sp. | reverse complement strand
GAATTTTCTGTTGTAAAGAGTTGTCAAAAAAAGTAGATTTTTAATATCATATATGGTATAATTAACACAATGTTGTTATCCTGATTGATATTATGCTATATCAAATAATATCAATATAATATCAATCAAGAAGCACAAAAATCCAAGTTATTAGTATGAATCGGGCTGTAATCGTTTTTCCCGAATAAAAAATTTAAGGAGGACCACAAATGGCTCAAAAGAAATGTATCGTTGCCTTCTCCGGTACAGAGGAGCAGGAAAACGAGCTGAAAGCCGTTATTGCCCAGCATTCCGACGATCCCGGCGCACTTATGCCCGTGCTTCAGAAGGCTCAGGATATTTACGGCTATCTCCCCATTGAAGTGCAGGAGATTATTTCACGGGAAATGAACATTCCCTTGGAAAAGGTCTACGGCGTTTCCACATTCTATTCTCAGTTCTCTCTCAACCCAAAAGGAAAGTACAGGATTTCCGTCTGCCTCGGTACTGCCTGCTATGTTAAAGGCTCAGGCGACGTATTCAACAACCTGCAAAAAATCTTGGGCGTAACCAGCGGCGGAATAACCGACGACGGAAAGTTTTCTCTCCAAGATTGCCGCTGCATAGGAGCTTGCGGTCTTGCTCCCGTTATGACGGTAAACGACGATGTTTACGGCAGACTTACGGGTGACGAAAAAGAGCTTCGGGATATTTTGGCTAAATACGAATAATGCCCTGTGGTATAAAGCTTGACGATATTTCCTTACATATTTTGGACATTGTTCAAAACAGTATCAGAGCAAAAGCCGATTTTATAGAAATATCACTGAAAATCAGCACAGCTGACAATATGTTGGAAGTAATCATAAAAGACAACGGAAGCGGCTTTGATGTAAGCAAATACAAAGAGTCCCTTAAAAACACCGATAATAAAACAGGCGGAATCGGACTTTTAATTTTTAAAGAAAGCGCTGAAAAAACAGGCGGCAGCTTTTCATTAAAGTCTGCTTTGGGAAAAGGAACGCAGGTTTCGGCAAAATACGATTTAAACAGTCCGTTAAGATTGCCTGTGGGAGATATTGCCGCTACCCTTGAAGCTCTTTTGCTGTGCTGTCCCGAAATTGATTATGCTTTTCAATATCAAACGGACGAAAAAAGCTTTATATTTGACACAAAATCGGTAAAAAACATATTAGAAGACATTCCTATTGACAATCCCCAAGTAATACGGTTTATAAAAGACTATTTAAAGGAAAACATTGATAATTTAACAATTTAAGAATCACTTATTTATGAATCTTTTTGAAAGGAAAATTGCTTTATGAAAACCTTAGAAGATCTTCAGGCAATTAAGGAAAAGCTGCAAAGTCAAATGGATTTGCGCAATGAGTCCCATGCCGAAACAAAAATTGTTGTAGGTATGGCAACTTGCGGTATTGCGGCAGGCGCACGTCCCGTTGTTACAGCATTTTCCGACACTGTTCAGGAGCATAAGCTTCACGGAGTTTCGGTTACTCTTATGGGCTGCATCGGACTTTGCAGTCAAGAGCCTGTTGTGGAAGTAACCACTCCCAACGAAAAAGTAATTTATGTCAAGATGACGCCCGAAAAGGCAAAAAGAGTAGTTGAAGAACATATTATCGGCGGCAAGGTTGTCACCGAATACACAATCGAAAACAATAAGTAAACAGGAGGAAGAAAATTTATGTATCGTTCTCAAGTTTTGGTCTGTGGTGGTACAGGCTGTACTTCCTCCGGAAGTCCCGCTATTATAGAGAGACTTCATGAGGAAATAAAGAAAAACGGGCTGGAAAACGAGGTGCAGGTGGTTAGAACCGG
>CAZRRT010000191.1:0-1903 GCA_964602605.1 uncultured Ruminiclostridium sp. | reverse complement strand
TTTTTATTGTAATTCTATTGATTGGATTGTGTCAAGTTTTATTATACAACATCATTATAAATCACATAAATATATGACGAGTATTCTTCTTTTGGTGGTTTTATCAGCCTTTGTAAAAATTCAGCAAGTGCAATTCCATTATCCGTCATGGTTATTTGACGTTCATAGGTAGTATTGTCAGTTTCTTCCTCAATCCAACATGAGTCGGCAAGTTTTCTCAATATCGCACTTGCATAATTTTCCGTGGTTTTGTATTCATCGCCCGGAGCAATATGCTCATCACACAAATATTCCAAAACAGCATCCCTAATTACAGAACGTGGAAGTTTGTATGAAACCTCATGCTCATATAAGTCATAAATTCTCAGTAACAAATCTGAATAAATGCCATTATTGCTCTCGCTTGACAAGGGGTTAAAGAAGTTATTGTTTATTACATTGAAAAGATTCATTTCCTTAATACCCCCAAAAAAGAAATCAATATATAACAAAAAAGCCCTTTAAGGGCTAACTGAAAATATATTCACTGTCATGACGCAACCCGAAGCCAGCGCGTCTGCCGATTCCGCCACATCCGCAATATAATGATTTGAAATTTTTACACGGCTCAAATCCAAAACCGAGGTGGACTTTTTTTAAGTAACTCCACATTCTCCAAAATAATAACTTTAATTAACCTAAATTTATAACTATTAAATTATATCACATCATTTTAGATTTGTCAACACACATATAAGAATTCTTATAAAAATCGACTGATAAAAAAATTAGCACCACACCTTAATAACCAAAATTCCGCCTGCCGTATCATTTTTTTATGGCAATGATACATTTCATTTGGTTTAAATACCATATATTGAAATTTATCGAAAAATAAAAAACCTCTTGACAAATCATAACACCAATGATATAATTGTATATAGAGCATTTATACAATTATATCATGAGGAGCGTAAATCCGAATGAATATCAACATTAATATCAGCAATTCAAGCGGCAAGCCAATTTATTTACAAGTATCCGATCAAATTAAAACGCTGATACTTGAGGGCGTACTTAAAGAGGGGGATATGCTGCCGTCTATGCGCAATTTAGCATTGGAGCTTCGCATAAGCTTTATGACCACCAAGCGTGCTTATGAGGAATTGGAGCGGGACGGCTTTATCGAGTCGTACACAGGCAAGGGTTCTTTTGTGAAAGCGCAGAATGCAGAGCTTTTCCGAGAGGAGCAGATAAAGGCTATTGAGGCTCTGCTTGCGGAAGCGGGCGAAAAAGCACAAAAAATCGGACTGACTATGGACCAGCTGTATGAGCTGCTGAATCTTGTAATCGGAGGAGAATAGTATGAACGAATACGCAAACGCTGTTGAAATATCCGATGTTACCAAGCGATATGAGGGCTTTACATTGGACAGTATCAGCTTTAATGTACCAAAAGGCAGTATTATGGGATTTATCGGACAAAACGGTGCAGGCAAAACCACCACAATCCGCAGTCTGCTCAATATCACCAACATCGACGGCGGAGAGATAAGGCTGTTGGGTTTAGATCATATTAAGGACGAGAATGAGATAAAAAAACGGATTGCGGTTGTCTTTGACGAGCTGCCTTTCCATGACGTATTCAATGCGGCGGATATGGCGCGAATCTTTGAGGGATTGTACCCCGAATGGGATAATGCTATTTATTCGGCGTATCTTGACCGCTTTAAGCTGCCCCTCAAAAAAAAGATCGGACAATACTCCAAGGGTATGAAAATGAAGCTGCAAATTGCCTGCGCTCTGTCCCATAATGCCGAGCTGCTTGTTATGGACGAGGCTACCACCGGACTTGACCCTGTTGTGCGTGACGAAATATTACATATTTTTATGGAATATCTGCGTGACGGTGAACGCTCAATAC
>CAZRRT010000190.1:0-1950 GCA_964602605.1 uncultured Ruminiclostridium sp. | reverse complement strand
CCCGAAATTATGTAGTCCATCTCCTGACCGTCGTGTACGGAAAGGTGGATAGGCTTATTCTGTTCCTCTTGGGAATAAGGCGCTTCAACAATCAGCGGTTCGATCTTCTTATTCTTAAACAAATAAGCGATATGCTGATAGGTAAAGCCTATTCTTCTCTCAATAGGCAGACCCTTGTCCTTTTTTACCACCGAATAAGTTTCAAGCTTAGGCTCAGAACCTGTCAGCAGCTCGATCATCTCTATGCCCAAAGCGTCTGCGCATGCGTTTAAAAAGGACAGAGAAAAGTCTTTTTCGCCGTTTTCAAGCACGGTGTATTCCTCAACCGTGGTGTTAGTGCGCTCCGCCATAAATTCCTTGCTTATGTCAAGGTATTCTCTGGTGGCTTTTAAGCGGGAAGAAACTTCCTTAATATTGTAGTTCATCATTTACCTCCTGATATATTTAAAACTCAGATATTACAAAAATAAAGGCAAAACAAACTCACAGTCAAGCTTTGCCTTAAAAATTATAGCATAAAAAAATTATAATTTCAAGTATTTTGCTTAAAAAATCAGCAATATGCAAAAATGTGCAAAACTCGATTTTGAATATAAATTGCACAATATATAGTGCGAATTTATACGGTATAATCTACATAAAGCGTTTATGCCTCAAGAAAAAGCGTTTTGCTCGTCTATGTAAAAAATTAAAAAAGAACGGCTATTTATTTTTTGTTAATTGACATTGTTTTTTGGACAAAATGATTTTTAATATTGTTATTTTGATTTGCAGAATAATCAGCTTTAATACTGACATTTCTCTTTACAGATTTATCAGCTTTTATACTGACGTTTTAATAATCAATCTGCTTTAGCACCAACATTCTTCTTTTCAAATCAATCGGCTTTAGTATCGGTTTTTTCTTGCATCTTAGATTTACAAGAGCCGCAATGCCCGCAGATCTTTTTTAGACAACAATTTTCACAATCGGGCTTTCTTGCGCTGCAAACCAATCTGCCGTGCCAAACCAATCTATGACACAGTCCCAAGCCTTCCTTTGCGGGGACGATCTCCCTCAGCTGCTTTTCCACCTTTACAGCGTCATTGCCCTCTGCCAATCCCAATCGGTTGGAAAGGCGTATAACGTGTGTATCGCAGACAAAGGCTGTTTTTCCGTACAGCTCACCCGCTATGAGATTTGCGGTTTTTCTGCCTACTCCCGCCAATTTGACAAGCTCCTCCACCGTGTCGGGGACAATGTCGTTGTACTGTTCGTGAAGCTGTCTGCACATTTTCACAATATCTCTTGACTTTGTCTGAAAAAGTCCGCAGGAATGTATATATTTGGCAACCTCTTCTTCAGATGCGTCGGCAAAGGATTTAATATCGGGGAATTTTTCAAACAGCTTTGGAGTTACTTTATTTACTCTAACGTCGGTGCATTGAGCGGAAAGTCTGGTGGCAATCAGCAGCTCGTGAGGCTTTTTGTATGTAAGAGCGCACTTTACTTCAGGATATTCCTCTTTTAAAAGTGAGATAATCTTTTTCGCAAGATTTTTTTTGGTCATAAACAGCCTTTCATTGCTTATCTTAAATAATAATTTGTTAATATATTGAGCAAAATCAATCTATTATTAAATAATATAAAACTATAAATCCAAAACCAAAAAATATTCACAAATATTTAAATAAAAATCAGTTTTAATCTGTAAGCCGACAAATATTATATAATATTATCAGACGCTTTGTCAATAGATTTGAAATAAACGTAAAATAAATTATTTTTTCTATTGACAAACAGTAAATATTATGCTATAATTTATAACGCTAAGTTACAAAAAGCTGTTGTTTTGATTCTTAGATCAGTTAAATAAACATATAAACAGTAATTAGCGGTATAAGTTAATAAAAGGAGTGGTGTCTGAGTGGTTTAAAGAGCCGGTCTTGAAAACCGGTGATCCCGCAAGG
>CAZRRT010000189.1:0-2035 GCA_964602605.1 uncultured Ruminiclostridium sp. | reverse complement strand
AAAACTTGCTGAAATTCTTTGTGTAAATTGTGTCAAGTGATATTGACAAAATCAAGAGACGATATTTTCAGAAGCCCAAAATTCAAAAACTCCACAAAAGCAAATTTCAGGTTGCTTTATGCGGAGTTTTGTGGTATAATATTCTATGGCGCATTATGAGGCTGTTTTTGGAAGAGAAAAGGCGGTATACCTATGAAATTTGACTATAGATGTCTCTGGAAGATTCTGATTGACCGAGGAATGTTAAAAAAGGATTTGAAGGAGCAAGCAAAAATCACATCGACAACACTTGCCAAGATGGGCAAGGGGGAGCCGGTCAGCATGGAGGTTCTTGGACGAATATGTCAAGCACTATCCGTAGATATTGGCGACATAGTTGAATTCCATGATGAATAACTGCTGCGGAATGAAATGAAGGGAAAGGAGGGATACACAATGCGGTTATGCTTTGGAACATATTGCGCAGTACTATCTGTGTGTCTTAGTCCTATTGGTGATACCGGGAAGCTCTGCGAGGAAATGTTCAAGACCGTAGCACCTAATTATGGTGTAGTTTCAAGAGATTCATCTCATGCAGCAGCAAGCGGAAAGAGCAATCTGCCCGGTGATGTACTGGAGGCAGCGGCGGATATTGATACTCCGGAAAAGGCGAAGGAAGTAGCGCAACAGTTCAACGCAAAGGTTATCAAGTACCTTGAACTGAACAAACGCAAAGAGATTGTCCTCGCCCTACAGGATGATATTAGAACGGATGATATTGGCGATGATGTTGTTGTGGACTTGGTGGATGGTCTGACGAAGGCACAAATAGCCGGATTGAAAGAATTTGTTCTAGATGATTTTTTAGCGGGTGTTTTCCTTTATACCTGCCAAACCAGCAATAGCAAGATGGAGAAGTACATAAAGGAAGTTACGGAGGATTATGTTCATAGATTTGCGAATCAAGCTGCGTTTATTTCGTTTGTAGGAAGCTATTCTGCCTCATCGATTGACGTAGCAAAGAGCATAGGTGCTAAGGCAGCGGTTAAGTTGGAATATTTAAGAAAATAGTAACTTTTTTGAGAAAATAAATAGAATATAAATAAACATTTGTTAATTTATTAAAAAGATGAACATTTTTTTATTTTATGATAGAAAAAATAATATAATTGTTGCATTTTAGATTTAAATGTGGTATTATTATGTTATTAAAAGAAAAAAGTTGGGTGAGAACATTGATAACAGAAATTGATCTTGAAATAGCAGTGACGGAAATTATTCAAAAATTCGGAATACCCGCAAATATTAAAGGGTATCGGTATTTAAGGCACGCCTTGATGTTATGTGTGAAAAACAGTCAAATGATAACTTCAGCTACTAAGCTTCTTTATCCTGCCGTTGCTGCAAAGTATAATACCACTCCCACCCTTGCGGCTTCAAGCATTAACAGGGCAATAGGAATGGTTTGGGATAAGGGAAATGAGGAAATGCTTTGTCAATACTTTGGCAAAACGGTTTTAACAAGAAAAAAGAAACCGACCAATACGGAATTTATTGCTACTGTTGCGGAAATGGTGAGGATTAGAATTAAAATGGGAAAACTATAGACGGGGGCTTTGATTTTTGTTTATTTTGTACAAATAAGCTTTGGGAATAATGAAAAAGATAAAACCGTCAAGGTATAAACCCTGACGGTTAATTTTATCTTATTTACCACAATGCCGAATATGCCGTTAACAAATATAAAATACGGTGTGTTCGGATTTGGCGTGCATTGTATGATTGTTACCAAATAGATTTTTTAACTCGTTTCAAATCACGGAATGAAAGGGGTCTTAGGGGGAAACCATCAGGGTTTCCCCCTAAATCAAGATCCAAAGCCTTAAAATCGAGGCAGAGCCGCAGGCTATGCCCGGTTTTTGTTTTTCGGCTATGCCGAAAAACGGCGAACCAAAAAATTAAACCGCCCATTTTTCAAGGCGGCTTAATTTTTTGTGTTATTGTTACCAAATAGATTTTTTGGAGAAATAACATAAAAATACGCTCCTGTGAGATT
>CAZRRT010000188.1:1245-2071 GCA_964602605.1 uncultured Ruminiclostridium sp. | reverse complement strand
ATACTCGCTTCACCTCTTTTTTTAAGCTGTTACTTAAATTAAGAGTAATTTAAGTTAAAAATAAGTATTGTTAGGTAATTATAGCTAATTTTTTATTAAAAAACAGGGGAGTGATTGATGCAATGACTAAAAAGCGTAAGTCAATCAGCTATGCGAAATGGGGTTACATATTTATTGCACCATTCTTCATAGTTTATTTGGTTTTCCAATTTGTCCCTCTGATCTCCACCTTCTATTACAGCTTTTTTGAGCAGTATATGGACGGCTTGACTCAGGTAGGACCAAACTTTGTTGGTTTAAACAACTACATTAAGATTTTTACCCCCGATAAATTAGGAACAATAGACATCTTTAAGTATTTGGGCAACACTATAATTATGTGGGTTATGGGTGCTGTTCCTCAGCTTGTTTTCTCTTTGCTGCTTGCAATTATTTACACCAGCGCAAGACTTAACATCAAGGGACAGAGATTCTTTAAAACAGTAATGTATATGCCTAACCTTGTAATGGCTGCGGCTTTTGCAATGCTGTTCTTCACAATCTTCTCCAACATAGGACCTATTAACCAGCTGATTGAGTCAAGCGGCGGAGAAAAGTTTGACTTTTTCGCAAATGTTTGGAGTGCAAGAGGTATCATTGCATTCATCAACTTCCTGATGTGGTTCGGAAATACCACCATTTTGCTTATGGCAGGTATTATGGGTATCGACCAAAGCTTGTTTGAGGCGGCTTCCATTGACGGAGCTTCCTCGTGGCAGGTATTTACAAAGATAACAATGCCTTTGCTTACGCCTATTATGGTATATGTTGCTATCACCTCCTTGAT
>CAZRRT010000188.1:0-1235 GCA_964602605.1 uncultured Ruminiclostridium sp. | reverse complement strand
CTGCAAATGTTCGACGTACCTCAGATTATCGGCGGATCTTCCGGAACTCCCGGCAGAAACACCATGACCTTGATTATGTACCTGAACAACTACATCGGCGGAGCAAGAAACTTCGGTATGGGCGGCGCTATTTCCGTATTGGTATTTATCATCACCGCTATACTCAGCGTTATCGTAT
The DNA here is from genome assembly GCA_964602605.1 of uncultured Ruminiclostridium sp. GTDB lineage: Bacteria > Bacillota > Clostridia > Oscillospirales > Ruminococcaceae > Ruminiclostridium_E. Next base: position 1,057 of record CAZRRT010000188.1, on the reverse strand, counting down.
ACAAGTCCTTGACCGGTTCTGACGATAAGTCAAAAAAGAAGAAGGGGGTAAACTGATATGGGAACAACACATATTACCACCGGTGAAAATAAAAGCGCAAGAGCAAAAACTATTGGCGCAAGAGTTTTAGCTTATGCTTTCTTGGCTTTGGTTACTTTGCTGTCGCTTTTTCCCTTGATCCTTCTTTTGATCAACTCAACAAGATCCAATGTAGCTTTAACACAAGGATTTTCAATTATTCCCGGGGATTATTTCATCAAAAACTTAGTTAAAGCGTGGAACGATACCAACCTGTTCACCATTCCGAGAGGCATGCTTAACAGCTTTATTATTGCTGGCTCAGCGTCACTTTTAACAGCTTACTTTTCGGCAATGACCGCTTACGGTATTCACGTTTATGACTTTAAGCTGAAAAAATTTGCCTTTACCTTTATTATGGTTATTATGATGATCCCCACACAGATTTCCGCTGTCGGTTTCATCGACTTGGTAGGCAAATTCCATATGATGAACACATTCTGGCCTATGATTATCCCCGCTATCGCCGCTCCCTCCGTATTCTTCTATATGAAGCAGTATATGACCGCTTCTATGCCCTTGGAGGTTATCGAGGCAGCTCGTGTTGACGGCTCAAACGAGTTTATGACCTTTAACACAATAGCGCTTCCTATGTTAAAGCCCGCTATGGCAGTACAGCTTATATTTGCATTTGTTTCCTCATGGAACAACTTCTTCACTCCCGCCTTGGTTTTGAACGATTCCAAATCATGGACATTACCTGTTATGATTTCCGTACTCCGTTCCAACCTTAACTCCAATATGGGCGACTTGGGCGAGGTTTATATGATGATTATGCTCTCAATCATTCCTGTTGTCATTGTATACTTCTTCATTTCCAAGAACATTGTAGAAGGCGTTGCATTAGGAGCTGTAAAGGGTTAATATTTAGTTATCCTGTAAAAGAAAAGGACTGCAAATAAGCAGTCCTTTTTTAATTATTCATTATAACCGCTGCAAAGATGTCCCCCGCCTCTTAGGCGGCACGGGTTTACGAGAC
>CAZRRT010000187.1:0-2107 GCA_964602605.1 uncultured Ruminiclostridium sp. | reverse complement strand
CACCGCATAAGCCTCTTCAAACTTAATCCCCCATTTAAAGAACAGCTTCAGCCGTGTTTTCATAGGATAATACCCTGTTTTCATAACTACAAAATGACCTTTGGGCATGGATTTCAGCTCGTCAACAGTCATAAGCGGTCGTTCAATCATTTGAAGCGTGCGGTTTGATCCGTCCCTACCTGCGGTTTTGGATATTGAGCCGCTGAGAACCGTCTGTGATCCAAGATTCTTGCTCATAACTTCGGCTGTTTTGGAGTTTGGCGCAAAGCTGCCGAACAATGTGCATTGACAGTTATCAACAATAATTTCCGCACCCTCTTTCCCGTATGTTTTTTCAAACTGTGCGAGAGACTGAATTATTGCAACAATGGATATTTTTCTTGAACGGGAAGCGGAAAACATCATCTCCAAACCCTCTATCTTAGGCAGTGTGCCTATCTCATCGCCATAAATCATTACCCGCTTATTAAGCTGACCACCCTTTTCGTCTGCTACCGTAAGCATTTCTCGGTAAAGCTGCTGTAAAATTAATGAAACGAGAAAATGTTTTGTCTGATCTTCTTCCGGCAAAACAAGATATATAGCGGATTTATGATTGCAAAAGTCCTCAACATCAATAGAAGTATCAAAGCACAAAATCTGCTCTAACTCCGTGTCGAGAAAAGCATTTAGCCTTGACATAGCAGTGGTCATTACGCTTGCCATTGCCTGTTCCGAGGAATTAAGTGCAGCTCCCGAAAACCACCTTGCTTTATGCTCGCTCGGCAGCTTATCCATTAACATCTTAAAACGTGATACTCCTTTTACTCCCGAAGGCGCAAGCAAATCCTGAATCAGTTTAAACACACTGATAATGTGCCTCTTTTCGGGAGGACAAAATTCAGCAACCAACAAAATAACCGATGTCAGCAAGCCTTCCGCAGATTCATAAAAGAAAGCGTTCTGCCCCATATCAGAATTATTTCCATCCGAACTGATAATGGTTTTTGCTGTAATCTTGGCGTATTTCTCGGCTTTAGCCTTATGCTCCATTTTATTGGTTGATTTGTACATATCCATATATTTATTGACGAGATAAAGCATATTGTATCCGTTGCTTCGTGTAGGATTTCTCAAATCTATAACGGCAATTTTATAGCCGTAATATTTTTCGGCAATTGTTGCAGTATTTCTAAAGAGATCCCCCTTGCTGTCTGTCGCTACAAACGACATTCCTGCCGCACAGCAGTATTCTATATTAGGGTAAAGAAAGTTTGCAGTTTTACCCACACCGGAAGCACCAATCATCAGCGTATGTATATCAGAATCATCGACCAATGCGGTCATCTGTCCCACGCCTTCATTACAGCCAATAATCAGCCCGTCCACTGTCGGGAGCTGCTCATCGTTTCGCCATAACTGCGGTGTGTATGGGATTTGTTTGTAGGTTTTGGTTATTTCATTTTTTGTTGCAAACCTCGCCGTGCCGTGCTGGCCATTACCTACGGGCTTATTCTTAAAGGATTTCAGGGAACCGCCGTCCCCGATTGCAATAATCAAAGCTATGATTAAAAACAAACCGCCGCCGATTACAAGTAATAAAATTTGTGATGAGGTCATAATTTTCCTTTCTACATCAACATTTTAATTTCAATATTTTGCCGAGGTGCTTCTTCTTGTTCCTGATGTTCAGACATCTGCTGCTCGGTGCTGCATTTCAGTGCACTGTCCGCCAAATCAAAAAGCGACTTGGCAATATTTTTCATCTGCTCCTTTGTGGCAGGATAATTTCTCAATTGTCTTATTGCTTCGTAATGGAATTTTTTCAGAGAATCTGTTTTCGAGAACATTTTTCCTCTGTCTGCATACGCTCTGTAGCTTTTCAGCAAGTGATTTCGCAGATTTTCAAACATATCCTCAGCAGGTTTTTCATTAACCTTCGCAAGAATTTCTGTGGAAGCACTTAACGCAATATTGGATACATCGGTATATTTGTTTCTGCTCAATGCCGCATTCTAGCTGTCTGCAATTCTGTTGAGTTGTATCGGTTCAAATTCAAGCTGTGAAACATTTTCTGATTTTGTCAATATCACTTGACACAATTTACACAAAGAATTTCAGCAAGTTT
>CAZRRT010000186.1:0-2125 GCA_964602605.1 uncultured Ruminiclostridium sp. | reverse complement strand
ACTGATGGTACAGGTGTCCCCAAGTCTATGGCTGGCTCTGCAGGCGAAGGATTGGTATTCCAGATCGGCGCTAACGGCGTTGAGGATCAGAGAGTAACTCTTACTGTTGACGATATGTCCTCTTCCGCTATCGGCGTAGCTAATATGGACGTTTCAACAAGAGCTGCTGCCAACAAGGGTATCGAAATGGTTGACAAGGCTGTTAAGACCGTGTCTATGCAGCGTGCAGGCCTCGGTGCTATGCAGAACAGACTTGAATACACTGTTAACAACTTGACAGTTACCAACGAGAACCTCACCAACGCTGAATCTCAGATCAGAGATACAGATATGGCTACCGAGATGATCAACTACACCAAGTTCAACATCTTGCAGCAGGCTTCTCAGGCTATGTTGGCTCAGGCTAATCAGCAGCCTCAGGCAGTTCTCCAGCTCCTCGGCTAATATTTCCGAATCTAAAATTGTACTTATTACAATTCCTACTAATAACAATGCCCCCCGCATTTGCGGGGGTTTTGTTAATATAGATGTTTATTATTAAGGAGAGATTATGCAAGTTGTAAAACTTAAGTATTTTGACGAGTTTCGCTGTATAGGTCCGAAGTGTCCTGATAGTTGCTGCAAAAATTGGAGTATCAGTTTATCTAAAAGAGAATATTTGAATTACAAAAAAATGGATTGCAGTTCTGAACTTAAAACTGTTATTAGCAAAGCGTTTTCTCGAATTAAGGGAAATCCGGATGAGTCATACGCTGTTATGAAACTTACCGAATCAGGTAGTTGTCCTTTTTTTAGAGAGGACGGTTTGTGTATGATTCAAGCAGAAAAAGGAGAACAGTTTCTATCATTTACATGTACCGTATTTCCAAGGCTGACCTTTATGGTGGGGCGTGATGTATGTGCATGCGCATGCACTACTAACTGTCCTTATGTCGTGGAAATGCTAATGTCATACTCTGATGGGCTTGAAATAGTTGAAGAAAATTATGATCGTACTAATAAGTATATAAACGAAGGAAAGCTTTCTTATTACAATACCCCTTCATCATGGAAAGGATTTCCATATTATTGGTTGATAAAAAACACCGGAATTTATATTTTGCAAAATCGTAATTTTACTATTTCCGAAAGATTGTTAATTTTAGGCTTTTTTTTCAAAAAAGCAGATGAATATGTATCAAATTTGGAGGAAGATAAAATTAACAAATTAGCCAAAATGGTATTGGATAACAGTATATGTAAAGAAATATCCGATGGACTCAAAACGCATCAGACCAAAGAGGAACAGGCATCAAAGGTTATAAATAATTTTTCTAGAATGTTTAGCGCATCATTAAATGGTATGAATCCGGAAGTAAAAAGGCTGTATAAAATTGCATCGGATAAAATAGTATTGGATATATCATCCGGGGAAAATGAAAAAGCATTTATCACATGGGATACGGAAAGATATATGCAGGGCAATATGCTCTATGAAAAAATAGAGAGCGAACGCCCATATATTATAGAAAATATCTTAGTAAATTTACTGTTTACTCAACCATTACATTTAGGAATTTGGGCAAATTTTTTTACACTTACTATTTTTTATAATACGCTTAAAATCTGTGTTCCAGCTTTTTTAAACGACAATTGGAATGATAAAGATTTAGCGGTTGCAATTACTTATACATCGAAAATTGTTTTAAACACACATTTCGCTGACAGAGGAGTAGTTTCCGATTTTATTACTAACAACTCCTTCGATCTCCCCCATGCAGCTTTTCTGATAAGCTGAAACGGATTTTTTAAGGAAATTTTCAAAAACCTCTTGACAATCTTGATTTCGCAGGCTATACTAATAGTAGGTTATGTACATCATTACCTATCACTACCTATCACCATCCAAAAACACCCGCTTTCGATTTGAGAGCGGGTGTTTTTATGGGGTTGTTTGCAGATGTTTATTTGTTGGTTTGGATATTTGGGAAAAGGTGTTGACAAAAACATAGAATTTGTGTATAATAAAATAAAAGAGGGCGATAGGTGTGTCGCTCCCGTATTATTGGTTAAAAATAACCGCCTACAGTCGCTAAACGTTAAGGCGGTTATTTTTTATTGCTCATTTCTTCTTACGATTTATGTA
>CAZRRT010000185.1:0-2192 GCA_964602605.1 uncultured Ruminiclostridium sp. | reverse complement strand
CATTAAATTAACAACTGATGGCTTTAATCCGAATTTAAAATCTATGTACATCTACGGTCCGACACAGTATCATTATTCTTGTGTAAATCCCAATACATTAGGATGCTGGGTAGAAATTTGTGCAGTCGGAAACAGAGTAACCGCCAACGGCTACATAATTGCATAAACGATTCTTATCTGCAATACTGCAATGTTTAATTGCAAACAATAAGACGCTGACGATTAAAGATCATATACGCATAAGCCTTGAAATATACTTATGCGTATATGAAATTTTTATAATAAATACATTATGAGGTTACTTCAATGAAAAAATTAAAAGTAAAGGCTTGCGCTCTTGGTTTGTCTTTTATGCTGTTATTTACAGGCTGTGCAGATAAAGGGACATTGGGTGAGTTAACCGGGGATAAAACCGCTTTGGACAGTAAAGACAACATTATATCGGATAGTAAAAGTGAAGCTCCCGAAGCTCCTAAAGCTGAGCTGATTCCGATAGCAACAGTAAGAGCAGGTTTTTCCGATGACTCCAATGCGCTTAAAGCTCAGACCTTTGACAACATAAGCTTTGCAGATACTTATTTCACATTTCCGTCGGTGGAAAATGTCAATATAATCGAATATAAAATAACCGACTATAATATATCACCCGACGCCGCATATAACTATATGTGCGGGAGAATGGACGAGCTGCTGCCCGGTATGTTCAGCGATGAGGAAAAGGCTGAGGAAATAGTTTTTTTTGATGTTGACGACAATATACTTGGACATTGGCCCACATTTGAGGAATATAAAACGATAGAAGACAGAAATTATCCGTATATTCTTACCGATCACCCCACTACCGGGATCGTGGGCAATAAGAGCTATGAATGTTATATGGAGATTTCAAACGGCTTTCTCTGGAGCTATGACAACGGATTTCTTGCAAGGAAATGCGAATTTGACAGAAACATTGCTTCATTTGATCCCTTGGCTCAGGAAAAGCTCCCTGTAATATATCGCACTGAAAATATTGAAAGCCAACGGGTATTTCATCTTTCAAGCGGAGATATTTCCATTGCGGAAGCTGCCAAATCCGCCGAAAAGCTGCTTTCGGAATTTGAACTGTCAGAGCGTGACGATCACCATAATGTGCGCATACAAAACGTTAATGTATTGGATATTGGTAATAACTGCTGTGCGTTTTCCTTTGGCATTGTTCCGGAATACAAAAATATGGAATACAGCTGTATTTTGCCCGACAGCTCCGTTTACGGATTTGAGCTATTTAATGATGATACAAACGAGCTTCAAGCCTGCGGGGAAGCGGTAATGTGTGAGAATGACAAAATTTGCAGATACCGAATGCTCAATCCTGCAATGAGTTATGATATTGTGGAGAAGGATTCGTCAAGCTCGGTTGTTCCGCTTAAAAAGGCGGCGGAAACTGCCTCGGAATATCTGACGGCGGGCATAAACTTTAAGGCGTTAAGCGTTTCGGCAGTGTATAAATCCTTTTCTGATAAGGATAAAAAATCTTATGACAATTATGCGGAATACGAAAAGAGAAAAGTTACGCTGAAGCCCTGCTGGAGATTTGTTTTGCAGCCTTTGACGGGAAATACCGAAAGAATGTATTATGTTTTTGTGGATATGCTTACGGGAAAGCCCTACGATACGGTTCAGTCGATGCAATCGGAGGTGAAGTATGATTAAATCATTAAAATAAGACTTCGCCAAAACGCTTATAAGCACATGCTTTTTGGCGGCAATTCTTGTATCATTTTTGCTGTGCTTTACGGAAAAAGTTTATACCAACACCTCCAATATGCGTTCATTTTCCGTACTTGAGTCACTTTACAGATTTGACCGTTCATTTATGGAAAGCAGCTTCTCTTTTAATTCGCTTTCGGTATTCAAAAGCGCACTTTCGGGATATTCGGCGATGTTTCTTCCGATTCCTGCGTCCTTTCCTTTTGTGTTTTCACAAAATAGGCTTCTAAATACTATAGACGCAATAGTAATGCCAACGGAGGTGGAGATAAACGGCTGCCGCAGCGTATTTATGGAAATCCCTTTTGAAACTATGATACTTATTTGGGGCACAGGTGATTACATCATCAGCTTGTCGGAAAACCTCCCTTTGGTCGGTTTTCCATCAAGCTGTAAATTTCTCCCTTCGATTTTGAATGATAATATTCATCTTAGCATAT
>CAZRRT010000184.1:0-2204 GCA_964602605.1 uncultured Ruminiclostridium sp. | reverse complement strand
GTTGATTACATAATTGAGGCGGCTTACGAAATCGTATGGAAGGATAATATTGAGCAGTTTATTGAAAATGAACCGCCATGTCTTTCGGATAAGCAGTACATCGCTTTGTTATCGGTGAAAAATACCCTTGATGAATTGTATGAAGGTTGGCTCTCTAACGGCGAGCTGCATACTTATGATGATATTGAGATTTTGTTGGAGGATACGGCGGGAGCTATTCTCGCTTCTATGGAAAGAGAATCAGAACAAGAATAACCGCCCATTTTCCATTTGGAAGCAGGCAGTTATTCTTTGAAATGATTTTCTTAAAGTATATCCGTTATATTTTGAGAGCTGTATAAAAATCGTGAAAGATAGATGATTTTCTCAATTTCATCTACTTTGTAAAACAACAAGTACCTGTTGACAACAGCAAATCTGTAATTTTGCTTTGCGAGTTTATCATCATGATACAAGGGATAGAGCAGCGGGTTTTCTTCAATAAGAGAAATTTTGTCGTCAACTATGTTTAAAAGCCTTTGAGCGGCGTCTGAATTGTAGAGCCTTTTGGAAATATATTCCAAAGTGTTGTCTAAGTCGTCCTCGAAGGCTTTTGTCATTATAAGCTTATACATCGTATTTCTCTCTCAATCTGCAAATTGCTTCCTTGGCATCTGAGGTCCTGCCCAAACGTATATCTTCATCGGCTTCATCTAACTTACTATACAAATCTTCTTTAGAACGAATCAAAACTCGTTCTGATACGGGAAGCTTAACCTCAAATGGCAGTCCTCCCGTTAATTCTACCTGACAAAGAAACATATTTACAGCCTCGGAAATGGAAATGCCCAATCTGCTGAGCGTTTCCTCCGCATTAGACTTAACGTTTTCGTTTACACGGATATGCAAAGTTTCAGTCTTAGCCATAATTATCACCAATCCTTTCATAACTATGTCTATATTGTATCACGTTTTTAATACAAAGTCAATACATTTTCAAAAAGGAGCATTACTCATGGCAAGAATAAAAAGATTTATCCCACAGGAAAAAGCCGCTTATTATGAGAGAAAGCAAGCTGAAATAAACAATATTATCAAGCGTATCAACGAAGGCGTTCAAGCGGTATTTGAATCGGAACGATACAAAGAGTATTTGAAGTTTGCCTCAAAGTTTACCGATTATTCTGCAAGAAATACTATGATTATCAACTTGCAAAAACCTCACGCAACATTTGTGGCTTCTTACGAGAAATGGAAAAAGCTTGGCAGGCAGGTGAACAGAGGTGAAAAAGGCATAGTTATCTTTGCGCCTGTGCCACACGAAACAAATCAATGCTCAAAAATTCAAGTGCCTGTTTTTGATAAACAGGGTAATCAGGTTTTCAACAAGGACGGAACGGCGAAAACTCAGACCATTGAAAAACCGCTTACGGATATTTCATTCAAAAAGGTATATGTTTATGATGTATCGCAGACAAGCGGTAAGGAGATACCGAGGCTTGCGGACGAGCTGACAGGTAATATTGACTTGGCGAAGAAAGAAGCTGTTTTTATGGCACTCCAAAAAGTTACGGGTATTGATTTTGAGTTTCGGGATTTAAAAAGTGATGTTAAAGGCTTTTACAACCACATGGAAGACCGCATTGTTATCAAGTCGAGAATGAGTGACGCCCAGGCCTTGAAAACCGCATTTCACGAAACGGCTCATAAGCTGCTGCATGATCCCAAATCGGAGATTGTTACCGTTAAATCTCCCCGAAATGAAAAAGAAGTACAGACGGAATCAGTGGCGTTTATGGTGGCGGAGTGGTTGGGGCTTGATACTTCGGAGTATTCGTTTCCGTATATTGCCTCTTGGAGTGACGGTAAGCAGATGGAACAGCTTAGGGATTGCTTACAGAAGATTCAGGAGGCGGCTAAACAGATAATTACTGCTATTGAAGAAGAACTTATGGAAATGAAAAATAGTGAAAATCAATTCAATGAATGTGACAATTAAATTGATGAAAGCATTGTAAAAAGCAAGGGCGATTATCCTTCACTTGCTTTTTACAATATTTTTGTCACACAAATTACAAAAAGTTGTATGTGTAAGTGGACATAGATGAATATTACACTTAAAAAGGATGCGCTCAAAACCTTTTTATATGCGAATCGTAACAAATTTTATGGTTATGAAAAACAAACCGTGTAAATGAATTATCCACAAAAATAAACCAATACTA
>CAZRRT010000183.1:0-2255 GCA_964602605.1 uncultured Ruminiclostridium sp. | reverse complement strand
CATGATCGGTCGGCGAAGTTTTGACGGGAACAATGGTAATTTATTCAATATAGATAAATCCAGCCAATCAAACCCAACTTGATTAGTATCACCTTGAAGAGCTGCATTTTGGGCATTTCCCAAGTAATCACATAAAAATACCAAGTCAATTCTGTGAAAACTCTCACCGTGAACCCCCTCTATAACAAAAAGCAAATCTTTACATTTAACCTCTATTCCCGCTTCTTCCCTAACTTCCCTTTCAACAGTCTGAGGAAGTATTTCCTCACAGTCTTGACCTTTGCCGGGTAAAATGTACCATTCTTCCTTGCCATCATTCAAATTTATTGCAAGCAATTTACCGTTTTGAATTATAACTGCTTTTGCAGAAGTTCGTATTTGCCTTGGCATAGTTATAATCCTTTCTTAGCTTCTATTTTATAAATTCACATATCATATCAATATCATTACAGATTTGGAGCAGAGCCATTTTTTCAATCAAGCTTGAAATACACAGCAAAATATGTTATAATGTAAAGCAGATATAACATATAAAAGGTGATAAAAATGAACTACATAGGCTCTAAGTTCTCCCTTATGGAGTTTTTGAAGGATACAATCGGCAATGTGACAGGTTACACAATCGGAGAGGGGCATATCTTTGCAGATTTGTTTGCAGGTACGGGAGTCGTCGGCGCAACTTACAAGGAAATGGGATATGATGTAATTGCGAACGATATTCAGTATTACAGCTTTGTGCTGAATAAGCACTTGATTGAAAACGTTCCTGTGGTTGACAATTCTCCGCTTGACTATTTAAACGGGCTTAACGGCATTAAAGGCTTTGTTTACGAAAACTATTGTGCGGGTTCAAACAGCGAACGCAACTACTTCACAGACTATAACGGTCAAAAGTGCGACGCTATCCGCAAGGCTCTTGAGGATTTGCATAACAGCAGCGAGATTGACGATTCTATGTACTTTTACTTTTTGGCAAGTCTTGTAAATTCAATAGACAAGTATGCAAACACGGCATCTGTTTACGGTGCATTTTTAAAGCATATCAAAAAATCGGCTCAAAAAGATTTCAAGTTAGAGCTTCTTCCCATAATTTCGGGGAGCAAGGGAAAAGTTTACAACGAGGACATCAACAAGTTAATCAGAGAAATATCCGGGGATATTCTTTACCTCGACCCGCCGTATAACGCTCGGCAATACTGCACAAACTATCACGTTTTGGAAACAATAGCAAGGTATGACAACCCCGTCTTAAAAGGTAAAACAGGATTGAGGGAATACAGCAATCAAAAGAGCCTGTACTGCTCGAAAAAAACGGTTGATAAGACATTTGAGGATTTAATATCAAATGCAAATTTCAAGTACATATTCCTAAGCTACAACAACGAAGGCTTAATGAGTCTTGAAACCATTAAAGCGATTATGTCAAAATACGGGAAATACGCTTGCTTTACACAAGGCTACCGCCGCTTTAAAGCGGACAAGGACGAAAACCGTCAAATAGCCGCCGATTCCACCACCGAATATCTGCATTGTCTGATAAAGGAGTAAACTGTGCCGAAATTTAATGATTTAGATTTAAGCCACTGGAAAGATTACGATGATATTTACACGGACTCACTTTGGATAATCGACAAGCGTGACAATTCGGGAGCGCACAGCGGCGACTATCACGGGAATTTCGTTCCGCAAATTCCGCATCAGCTTTTTACTCGTTACACGAAAAAGGGCGAATGGGTTTTAGACCCGTTTATGGGCAGCGGCACTTCACTTATTGAAGCACAACGTATGGGGCGCAGCTCGATTGGAATTGAGCTTCAAGAAGCGGTTGCTCGTGAAGCCGCCAAGCGCATTTCCACCGAGCGCAACGATTTCTGTAAAGCGAAGTCATTCATCGGCAACAGCAGAACAGTTCATATCAAGGAGCTTTTGCAGACTGTTGGAATTAACAAGGTTCAATTCGTGATTTTTCACCCGCCGTATTGGGATATTTTGAAATTCTCCGATGCCCCCGAGGATTTATCTAATGCCGCCACTTTAGAGGACTTCCTGCGTTCTTTCGGCGAGGTGATTGACAACACCACAAAAGTGCTTGACAAGAACCGTTACTGCGCCGTTGTAATCGGCGACAAGTACGCGAACAGTCAAATAGTCCCGCTCGGTTTCCACTGTATGAACCTGTTCACGGAGCGAGGGTTTATCTTAAAAGCGATACTCGTCAAGAACTTTGATGAAACCAAAGGCAAAGCCAACAAGCA
>CAZRRT010000182.1:0-2274 GCA_964602605.1 uncultured Ruminiclostridium sp. | reverse complement strand
CAAAAAATATCCGATGATAATTTTCGTTGGTACGCCGCTTTTCATAATAAGGAATCAAATCCTCATGTACATATCGTTGTGTATTCGAAGGACGGAAAACAAGGTTATCTCACAAAAGAAGGGATTGAAAAAATCAGAAGTGCGTTTGCGAATGATATATATCGTGATGAGCTGAGTAATTTATATCAGCAGCAAACAATGGTACGCGATCAGTTGCGTTCAGAAGCCAAAAATGTGATGACGGATCTGTTGTCGGAGTTGAAAAATAACAGTGAATTTGATCCGCAGCTTGAACAGCTTATTTTAAAATTACAATTGCAGCTTAAAAACTCCAAAGGCAAAAAGGTATACGGATATTTGCAGCCCAATGTTAAGAAAACCGTTGATAATATCGTTGCTCTGCTTGCTCAAAATTCTGTTTTGAAAAAGATGTATGAACAGTGGTGTGAAATGGAGCGGCAGAAGTATGAAACCTATACAAGTGCTGTTCCAAAGCTTCCGTCATTGGAGGAAAACAAGGTATTTAAACCGATAAAAAACGCTGTTATCAAAGCAGTATCGGAGATAGATTTTTCTGTCCCGAATATGGAAACGGAAATATTCCTTGATGACGAAAAAGTATTGCCGCAGGAAAATTTGAATGGCGAGGGAAATGAAAATATTGTTGTTGAAAAAAATAATATAAATTTGAGCGAGGATAACAAATCCACTGATGAAATTTTTTTGGATAACAAGGAAGCAAAGACATTTTATGAAGGTACGGACAAATATAATCAAACAGCGGTGCGTAACGCTGTAATGTCAATGCTGTTGTCTTTCGGCAAGTTGATCTCAGATGACTATAATCGCAGTCTTAAACAACAAAATATGCGCACTGAGCATAAGCTGAAATCCGCAATCCGCCGCAAAAAACAAGCACTTGGAATAAAAGAAAATTCAATCGAAGAGCAGAAAGGCTGGTGAAATGCTTAATAACCGTGAAATTTATTCAACAAATCTTCCTCACCGTGCAGTAGCGGTATATATGTATCTGAGTGATCGTGCAAACAAGGACGGAGCCTGTTTTCCCGCCATAAATACAATAGCACAGGATTTAAAAATATCCAAAAGCACCGTTAAACGTGCACTCTCCGACCTTGAGAGGGACGGTTACATAAGGCATGAACGCAGATACAGGAAAGCAGGCGGCAATTCCTCAAATATTTATTATGTCACTCGTCCGCCCTAAACTTTTTTATATTTCACTTACAAGGAATAACTCTGTCCGTTTAGTGAACTTAGGATAGGTTCACAGTGGACATAGAATGTTAAGTTACCAATTTAAGAGAAGATATATTGCAAAAGGAAAAGTTATATTGGAGGTGCTATGCAAACACAAAAATATATCCCTTTTACTGAACAAGATCGGCTTATGGCTTCAAAAGTTGATCTTGTTTCTTTTTTGCAGTTAAGAGGTGAGAAGCTCGAAAGGGTTGGCAAAGAGTACAAGCTGATTTATACCGACGCTTGCGGAAAACATGACAGCATTACTGTTTGCGGTAACCGTTGGTATGATCATAAAAATCAGGTTGGGGGAGGTCCTGTTAAATTCCTCCGTGAGCATTACGGAATGTCATATCAGGAGGCGATGTTGGAGCTGCTCGGAGGTGAGAGGTCGGCTGCACTTGAATTTGTTTCCCCAAAGAATGAGCCGCAAAATATTTGCAAAAAAGAATTTAAGCTGCCCGATGCAAATGATGATATGCGTCGGGTTTTTGCGTATCTTACCAAGCAGCGGCTTATTGCTCCCGACGTAATTTCCTTCTTTGCTCATCAGCATAAAATTTACGAGGACAAGGAACATCACAACGCTGTTTTCGTAGGGACGGACGAGAACGGTGTGCCAAGACAAGCCTCACTAAGATCAACAATCAGCTTTGGAAATGCGTTTAGGATAGCCGTTTCGGGTTCGGATACAAAATACAGCTTTTCGCACTTTGGAGAAAGCGGAAAGCTGTTTGTTTTTGAAGCGCCGATTGATATGCTTTCGTTTATCACGCTTTACCAAAAGGACTGGAAAGATCACAGCTATATTGCAATGAACGGAGTTTATGAAAATGCTGTTTTAGAGGCGCTTAAACTTCATTCAAACCTTGATAAAGTCGTTTTGTGTACCGATAATGATGTGGGAGGTATTGATGCGGCGGAACGACTAAGGGATATTCTTCGAGAAAACGGGCATGAAAATATATTTCGTATGGCATCACGAAATAAGGATTGGAATGAGGATTTAAA
>CAZRRT010000181.1:0-2370 GCA_964602605.1 uncultured Ruminiclostridium sp. | reverse complement strand
AGACCCGTGATTTTCAAAATAGAGCGTATTGATTGTGAATAAGCAGTCAAAATTCAATTTTGCGATAGGATTAAAAAACGAAAATTTAATATGCGAATCAAGTCACTCGGTATATGGTTTCGCTTCTTGACAACTTCAGTGCTTTATGATAAAATCCATTTTATAGATTATGAATTCTTGATGGAGGTAGAACAGATATGGATAAAACGATATGCGGGTATGACTGTGAAGAATGCGGAGGAATGAATAGTGGCTGTAAAGGCTGCACCGCAATATCGGACAACTGTATTGTTGCTCTTTGCTGTAAAAGTCTTGGGCATAAAAGCTGCGGAGAATGTCAGGGTACTTGCGAGCTAAAAGACAGTCTTATCAGTGAATTTAACAGCCTTGGCATTGAGGATATGGAAACCGTAACACAGCTTAACGTTCTCAGCGGGGATTACATAAATCTTGAATATACATTGCCCAGCGGACAAAAAATTAAGCTGCTTGACGGAAGCAAGATGTATTTGGGCAATCAGATGTGCAAAAAGGACAGCGACAGATGTTACGGATTGGCGGGCGACAGGAGTTTTCTTTTGGTGTGTGAATACGGAGAGAATGGTACTGATGCGCAGATTGTTGTTTATAAAAGGCGTGATAGGAAGAACTGATATTATTTAAGGAATAGTGTTCTAAAATTAAAAATATATGGTTTAGTTTGAGAATAGTGATTAGGGTGTAATTTCAATACAAAATAATGATTTTAATTTATTGGTTGAATTTTACATTAAGATAGAGATTGTTTGAAAAATCGGAAGTTATAAGGTTAATAGTATCGGTAAAATCGGTATGAACAGCCTTAAATTTAATATGCGGGTATGGTAAAGTCGGCGGACACGTCAGGTTTAGCAGCGTTACTACAGTGGAGTTAATGCTTAGGGAAAATGTGTGAAATTAAAATCTGCTTGCCAAATCGGAATTTGGGAAACTCTATGAAAGATATATCTCTATGTATTATGACAAGAGAACTTTGCCACGAATTATATAAAGGCTGGGAGAATGATCCTGCCATATGTATGGATATGGATTTATTTGTGCCTTACCAATATAATGAAAAAGCAGTAAACAAATATTATGACTCCAAGCAAGATTCCTCTCATATCCTTTTTGCCATTATGAAAGATGACAAACCTATAGGAGAGATTCAACTAAAGAAAATCGATTACGAAAGCAAAGAATGCACATTAAGCATTCATATGCAAAATGACGATGTAAAAGGGCAGGGATACGGAACTTGCGCAGAGAAGTTGATTTTGCAGTACGCTTTTGATGTTTTGGGAATGAACGCAGTAAATGCCGACATAGTCATAAAAAATACCCGAAGTCAACACGTTCTTGAAAAAGTCGGGTTTCAGTATATAAGAGAAGCGAATGGATTTAAGTATTATCGGTATGTGAGATAGATTACAATTTATCGGGAAATAAAACAGACAAATAATTTAATATGCGGGTATGGCGGAACTGGCAGACGCACCAGATTTGGGCGGCGTTACTATAGTGGTGTTAATGCTGCGGGAGTATGTATGAAATTAAAATTTGTTTGTCAAATCGGAATTTGCGGAGGTAAATATGTTGACATATTCTATTATTGTTTTTTCAGTAACAGTACTTTTGACAATATTCGGTGCTATTATTTATAGTGGCAATACAAAGCTGATACACTCTTACCACCAAACAAAAGTAACCGATAAGAAGGAATACGGCAAAGCTTTCGGCAAGTCCGTGTTTGTGCTTTCAGCAACGACATTGCTTAGTGGTATCGTTGCTTTATTGGATGATTCTGATATGATTGCAATTATCGCTGTTGCAATTCTTATTATTGGCATAGGTATTGGTATTGGCTGTATTGCTACGGTACAAAAGAAATATAATAAAGGGATTTTTTAACTGCCCATTTGTAGTGTTGCTTATTTGTTTAGAAAATAGTATTTCGCAGGGATAAAAATGATACAAAAAATTAAACGGAAAAATTTATATGCAGGTACGGCGGAATCGGCTTACGTAATAGATATAGGCAGTGTTACTACAGTGGAGTTTTCCTGTTGCTGTCGGGTAGGTTAAAGATCGGCGGGAAATTAAATATGCGGGTATGGCGGAACTGACAGACGCACCAGATTTGGGCGGCGATACTACAGTGGAATTTTTTCTGCTACTGTCGGGCAGGCAAGAAATCGGCAGAAAATTGAATAAGCGCCCGTGGCGGAACTGGCAGACGCGTTGGATTTAGGTTCCAATTTCGAGAGAAGTGCAGGTTCGATTCCTGTCGGGCGCACCACCAGCGTTCCGCTGGACCAAATAAACTCGGCTGCGGTCATTTTTTTATTTTTT
>CAZRRT010000180.1:0-2439 GCA_964602605.1 uncultured Ruminiclostridium sp. | reverse complement strand
AATCGGGCAGAGCCTTGCTCTGCCTCGATTTTAAGGCTATGATCTCAATTTAGGGAAAAACCCTGATGGTTTTTCCCTAAGAGCTTTTTCCTTCAGAGAAATTTTAGTTGATGCTTTTTCGACAGCCTGTGCGTTTTTTAAAGAATGATTAAAAACGCAATAATTTGTGAATATTAATATTTTTCAATAATTACATTATACTTTTTAAACCAATAATCAAGCTGAATTAAATATGCAAACATTTGTGGAGTAGTCATAAGCTGACCGTACCAATTCTTTTTAAACGCCGCTCCTTCGGTTAACTCCAATTCCTTTATTTTATCTCTGTCCAATATCTCGTATAATCTGCAATCGCTGCTGTTTACGGTTTTTATAAAGGTTTTCAGCATTAAGTCCCCATAATTGGGATTGTGAGTTTTGGGATATGGCGATTTTTTTCTCCAAGCCACTTCTTTTGGCAGTATTTTTTCGGAGGCAAGACGGACTATGCCTTTTTCTCTTTCCCGATAAAATTTGATTTCGGGAGGAATATTATAAGCGTATTCGGCTATTCTATGGTCGCAGAAGGGAACTCTCACCTCTAAGCCGTGAGCCATTGAACAGCGGTCTTTTCTTGTAAGCAATGTCTGCATAAACCAATAGAAGTTAAGCATAAACATTCCTCTCATTTTTTTCTGAATGGGAGTGTCGGTATCTAAGTATTCCGCTTGTTTTAACGTTTCATTGGCTAAGCCTTCAACGTATTCATTAGGTGAGAAATCGGAAAAAATATCGCTGCGTAAAAGTCCAAATCTCTCTTCCGTGGAGCTTGCCCAAGGAAATCCCTTTCTGTTAAGCATTTCCTCGTTCCTAAACCACGGGTAACCGCCGAATATTTCATCAGCACACATACTATAACATAAAAAGAGTGAGCGATACCTTGCTTCATCTTGAAATTATTATAACATACTGTTTTTAGGCAGCTTGGGATACAAAATAAGAGTAAAATCATCTACTGATACATCTTTATAGGCTGCACTTTTTTCCTTTGTATAGACACATTTTTCAATCAATTCTTTAAGCAGTGCGTTTTTTGAGGAGGGAGAAGATAAGGATTTATATATGTCAAGTATGGAATCTGTGTTTGGAATAAAAGCTTCCTGCCGATATAAGCGAGAAGATAGTCTTTCCTGCTTTTCTTTAATTTCTCTGTATTCTGTTTTCGCATTTTCAAGACGTTTTGACACCAATTCATAACGTGACGAAAACTGTTGAGGAGTGTATATCTTTTGCTCCAATAAATCGTACATATTATTTATTTGCTGATTAAGAGCGGAAATTCTTTTGGCAATATACTGCATATTCTTTTCCAATAAATCATTGTTGGAATAATCCTGCGAACTATAACAGCCTTCCCAATTAAGCCTGTATTCTTTCAGCCATACTTGCAAAATATTCATAATTTTTCTTTCCACAAGCTCATAAGGCGATGAAACGTTGCTGCAATATCTGTAATTGCAAACTATATAATCGGGCTTATCGGATTGGCTTGAATTTCGCAAAGTCATTTTGTGACCGCATTTTGAGCATACAATTATTCCCGCAAGAGGGTTTTTTAACTCTTTATTTTGTCCCACAGGCGAACAGGATGATGCTTTTAGTATTTCCTGTGCCTTGTTGTATATCTCCTCGGAAACTATGGCTTGGTGCAGACCTTTTTCCAATATACAGCTTTCATCATAGTTTATGGGGCGGCTTTTAGCTATTTTACCATCCACTGTTGTCTTTTTTACTTTTCGGAAGCCCCAGCGTATTTTTCCTTCGTATACGGGATTTGAAATAATATCTCTTATGGTTTCCTTAACCCAATATTCGTGTCTGCAAGGTTTTATTTTCATATCGTTAAGCTTTTTTGCTATTCCGCCTAAACCTAATTTCTCGCCGTTACAGCCGTTTATGTACCAATCAAAAATGTTTTTTATTACCTCTGCCTGTTCCGAAATTATTTTAAGTGTATAGCCTTTATCTCCCTCAATTCTTACTTTTTCATAACCGTAAGGAGCAATGCTTGCTATATACTTTCCTTCTTTTGCCGCTGCGGCTCTTCCTCTTTGTAAACGGCGGTTTATGGTTTTATACTCCCTTCTTGACATAAACAGACCAAATTCAAAATATTCCTCGTCAAATTCATTGCTTGGATCGTAGGTTTTAACGGGAGTTATTATTTTTGTGTCTGAATATTTAAACGCCTGTGCTACAATTCCCTGATCTATAGTATCTCCTCTGGCAAGACGCTCCACCTCAATTACAATAACGCCTTTATACAAGCCTTTTTCCACATCGGCAAGAAGCTGCTGCATTTGAGGACGTGCGGCAATACTTTCTCCCGATACAATTTCTTCATAAATTTTTGATACGGCAAGCTTGTTTTTTTCTGCAAAGTCAAGGAGAATTTTTCTA
>CAZRRT010000179.1:0-2460 GCA_964602605.1 uncultured Ruminiclostridium sp. | reverse complement strand
TAAAAGCGATACTCGTCAAGAACTTTGATGAAACCAAAGGCAAAGCCAACAAGCAGGGTATATGGCGTTATCGTGCGCTTGCCTCAGATTTCTATATCTTTAAGCACGAGTATATTTTTGTATTTAAAAAGCTATGGTGAGTGCCACTGCTTTTTGTTATGTAATCTGCTTAAAAGAAATATTGTTGTTAGCTAACTGAAAACCAATGAAATTACAACGGGTTGCGGCAGTTCGTTTTGGTTGATAGTCCCTAAGTCTATTAATGAATTCTGCAGAACAGATATCTTTTGCAACAATATACGGAACAATCTCTACACGATTGTCAAATCTTTTATAGTTTGGAAAAACAAATTGCATTATCCAACTAAAATACCAATCAATTTGGTCAAAAACAAACGGGTTAGGAGCCTCATCCTTTAATTCTATCGGACATATTCTTACATAATTATCAATCTCTTGTATCAGCAAAATATCAATACGCTGCATGCCTACCCCACAAGCGACCTCGTTACCAATCCAAAAGTAATGATCCGAAGTTATACCAAATAGATTCAGATATTTTTCTGATTCGGCAGCAAACTTTTGTACAAGAAACGCTTGCAAATGACATTCAAAGGCTTGCTTTTGATTTGCTTTATGATATAATCTAGGGACTATATTTAAATCCAATTTTCTACCCACATATTCTTTTGAAACACTACTAATTATCTTGTTGCTTGCTTCATCATAGGTGTATCCCAGACAATCCAAAGGAGTATCCTTATTCTTACAGGTCAACAATGCTAAAATATTCGTTTTCAACTCATAATCCATTATCATTGTGCAGCCACGATTGCCCTTAAGCTTTCTATATATTAAGCTCCAACACAACCTATGTGCATCGTGAAAAAGCTCTATACTGTCTAACACCTCATGCTCTGTTACACCGATGGGATACACTTCTTTTGGCGAGATTAAAACCCTAAAACTCAACCCTTTGCCCAATTCATTACGTAGGTAATTGGATTCGTCATTTTCATCAAAAAAAGCTGACGAAGCGGTCTTAAAAACACCGAAAAACATACCCTCATGTTTTGAGTTTGCTTGCAAATAGAAAATAATATCATCTCCGACCCGAACACGTGAAATATCTGCAATCATCGAAACCAAAAGTCTTTCGGTTGATGGATGTATATAAACATCACTGTTTTCTAAAAACGGACATTCTGTGTTTCCGGCTCCTGTTCCCGCAAACATATACTCCAAATGAAATTTAAAAGTGTTATCATCAACAATAAAAACGTGTGTCATTACTTCTCCTCCTTCAAATGCCGCTTAAACTCAAGCGGATCATACCAATAGCACCCCTCACAACCGTTTTCCGTGCCGTCGTGAGATGCGCCGCCTTTGTAGTAAGACATAGGATAACCGAGCTTTTTAGCGTCAAATCGAATACCGGTTTGCTTGCACTCTTTGCAGTATTGGCGTTTAGCGTCATTCGCTGCCTTACTTAACGGCTGAAAATCGGAAAGCTTTTGCTCCTCGTTCTTCATAACCCTATCCTCGTTCTTGCGACCATTCTTATGGTCACATTCGGGATTGGACGTTCCAAGAACAACACATCTACGAGAACAAATCTCGCGCTTTATATCTGAACGGATATGCTGCGAGTAATCACCATTATTACCGTTATTGAAGCCGTTTGTTCTAACACAGTCAATTCCGTTGCCTGCCGTTATTGTTTTATCGAATTCCACTATGTAGCGTTTAGCAAGAGTAGATTCCTTCCTAGCCCAAGACGCTCCGTTGCCAAACTTCAAATCTGCATACTCTCCCACAAATTCTGATACACTAACCCAACGGCTAACCCCGTTCTCATCGGGTTGAGCAAGCTTCAAAAACAAATCCGTCTTAGTCATAATCAATCCTCCAAAAACAACTTGTAAACCTCAATTCCAAGAGCATCTGCCAACCGTTGAATGTTATCCAATGAAATACTCCGCCGAAACCGTTCAATGTCGCTGATATAGGTTCTATGCAAGCCACTCAATTCTGCGAGCTTTTCTTGCGAAATCCCCTTATCGTTGCGATATTTGCGTACATTCGTGCCAAATACCTTTACAATATCCATAGTCTTCCTCCATATGACACCATTCTACATCTTCGAATACAAAAAGTCTACATACAATAAGTTACAAAAAGGCAGTCCACAATTTAGACTGCCTTTTCATCGTTATATTAACTTCAGAATTATAGATTTTGTACTCAAATTGTACTCACCACAACAAAAAATTCAGCCGCTTTCAACTTGCGCAATCCTGCTCCCAAAGTCACTTCAAAGCCGCCCGACATCATTTTTGCCTTTGTAAAATCAGTATCAAATGAGTATCAATATGCAATTTAAATTAAAAACATTTCGCTTAACAAAGCCAAATTTAGTGTATGGCTATTATTCCCACTCAATAGTAGCCGGCGGCTTAG
>CAZRRT010000178.1:0-2492 GCA_964602605.1 uncultured Ruminiclostridium sp. | reverse complement strand
CGTACCGTTGCTGAGATATTTCCAAATTTCAGAGGTAACGTCCTCTTCTCCCTTAGCTTCGACGATTTCAGTCTGCATAACGTCCGCAACTGTGGCGCAGAAGGAAAAATATCCTTGCTTTGTAGAAAACAGCACGCTTAATTGAGGGGGATCTTGTTCATAAAACTTTTTTATTTGTTCATAATTCATCAGCCATTCTCTCTCCATTTCAAAAGTATCGGGCATTGTGAAAGAATCTCTGATGTTC
Source organism: uncultured Ruminiclostridium sp. (assembly GCA_964602605.1). Lineage (GTDB taxonomy): Bacteria > Bacillota > Clostridia > Oscillospirales > Ruminococcaceae > Ruminiclostridium_E. Next base: position 2,245 of record CAZRRT010000178.1, on the reverse strand, counting down.
TCGATTAACTGTCTTGAAAACTGACGGGTTATGTTAATTACCATATCGTTGGATCTTTTAAACTCCGTATTCAGCATACTGCCCACAATGGACAGCAAAAGCTTTTCCTCGTAAGCTAAAACCACATTCCACGTTCCGCCTTGTTTTCCTCTGAAGATAAAGCTTAAGCCGATAATATTTCCAAAATCCTCGCCGTCATAATGCTCGCTTACCGTTTTGGGCTTCATTTGAAAAAGGTCGTTCCAGCACCTTGTTACGGTTTGCTGCAATACCTCCACATACTTTTCTTTTGGAACATCCTTGTATTTTTTTACATTTTTACCCACAATAGCCATATCGGCAGTTATTGTATGAGAAACAAGCCAACCTATAACAACGCCCACAAAATGACGCACCGCACTGTCGGAATAGTGCATTTCGTTCAGCTCGTGGTCAAGAGCAGGGAGGGTGACGTTTTTAAAATTATCGTGAATTCGCTTATGTATTTCATAATCGCCGTAATTGTTATTGCGCATATACTCTTCTTCATGGTTAAAATGAACTATGGCGTGATTATTCAGGAATTTAATTCCCTCTTTGAATGCAAATTCGCTTTTTTCTTCGTTTTCGATCATTGAAAGCAGCTTCTTAATGATCGTAAACAGCTGCTTGTGTTCCTTGTCAATAGATTCAACGCCCGTTTCAAATTTTTTGTCCCATTCTGTGAAATTCATATAATTTTCCTCCATAAATTTTTATGATATTTTCCATTGATATGATACAAAATAATGCGTATTTATTAAGAACGTTATGTGTGATCATTTGCAATATAACGGGATAGAATATTGCGTCGGATTTTGACTGATGAACCGATTTTAACTACTGATCCGACTTTTGACTGCCGAACCGATTTTTAACTACTGAGCCGCCTTTTGAACAGCAGACAGCATAAATTGATATGCGCCTCCCAAAAAGTGCAGACCGTCAGCCTCGGCGTACTTGGAAGAGAAATAGCCTTCTGCGTCCTTCATAGGCGTACAGATGTCTATAAATTTGTATCCGTTGTCGGCACAGACTTTTTTAAGCGCCTCATTGTAGCTGTTAACCTTTGCCATTGTTTCCGCCCCCTCGGCTTCATGAGCTTTGGTAACCGGCGGAATGGAAATAATGTATATTTGGGAGGAGGGGCAGGCTGTTTTAAGAAGCTGGACAAGGTCTTTAAGCTTGTTTGCCATATAGCTGCCGTCCAAAAATGCCAAGCCGTTGCTTCCAAGCATAATGTAAATATGCTTAGGCTGCATAGAAGTTGCTTTATCTATGCAGGTCACTCCGTCAATCTGATGAGTGGCTGCTGATTCGGGATTAAGTCCTACCTCGGCAAATACATTGTTTTTATCCAAATAACTGTATAAGTAAAGTCCTGTGGATATACTGTCGCCTATAAATAAGTCGTTTTTAAAGAAATCGGGGTTGTAAGTTACAGGCTGTGGAACGCCGCTTTGGGCTGTGGTGATCGGCGGTGCGGTAGTTTGCGCTGCTGTTTGAGATCCCGCTTGAGTAGAAGTAGAAGAGGAAACGTTCTCGGTAGTATCTGCTGCCGTCTGAGTGGTTGTCTGAGCAGGCGTCGTGGTTGATTCCCCCCTGCTATTTCCTATATCCTCCTTCATATGAAGATAAATAAGCCAAATAAGCAGCAATATAATTCCTATTATTACTATATTCATTGCGACTATCGCTACCGATAGTCCGCTGATTTTCTTTTTTCTTGCCAAATATGAAACTTCCTTTCTGTTTTTTTATGTTACTTTTTATTATATATTATTATCATTATACACATTTGAGATTGTTAAGTCAATAATGAAGATATAAATTTACAAAAAATTGTAATAATTGTAATATATTTGTAACAATTTAAATACAATATTACAATTTAAGCTTGAGCCTTATAATTGCCAATATTATAATTTAATTCAATGTTTTATTAGAATAGTAATTTTTTTAGAATATATTTAAATTTTTAAAATAAATTTAATTTTATGTGATGAATATGTGAAATTTTTAAAAATGTATTGAAAAATGTTTAAGTTTTAAGTATAATCAATATTAAAGTAATTTGAGGATTTAAAAATATTAAATAAGAAAAATCAGAGAAGCTTTTGACAAATAATGTCGATAAATGTTTAAAAAACAAAGTTTTTATCTTAATTTATGTTAAAGCGCAGCTTAAACAAGCTGCCGAAATTGCAAAGCAATTTCGAGGTTCAGT
>CAZRRT010000177.1:1218-2573 GCA_964602605.1 uncultured Ruminiclostridium sp. | reverse complement strand
GGGACAATTCTGAATGATTTTATAATGAAAGGACTTTAAAAAATGAACTACAATGAAATTATCAAAAGATTGCATGAACCCTTTGGAGCAAAGGAAATTGAATGGAAAATTCAGGTTACTTCACAGGATAAAAAGCGAGGAATGGCGGTTGCATATATGAACGCCCGTGCTGTGCAAAAACGTTTAGACGAGGTAGTAGGTGCATTTAATTGGAAAAACGTATATTCCCTTTGGCATGACAATTCCCAGATTTGCGGCATAAGCATATTTAACGATGAACGCAGCGAATGGATTACTAAATTTGACGGAGCGGAAAACAGTGATATTGAGCCTATCAAGGGCGGTTTGTCGGATTCCTTTAAGCGTGCCGCCACTGTTTGGGGAATAGGACGGTATCTTTATGAGATAGACGGCGTTTGGGTGGAGATTGAACCTAAGGGAAAATCCTTTGCTATAAGGCAAAATCAGTACGGAAAGTTGGAAACTGAGTATAATAATGCTGTTAATAGGATTTTCGGCTTGAAGCCTACTAAGCAGGCAGCTGCTACTAAAACTGATAATGAGGCAACTGTGCCCACAGGCGAATACAAAGTTCAGTCCATTAAGCCTTCGGGAAAATCAAGTCAGGTTTTGGAACTTATCGGCAATAACGGCGAAACGGTAAAAGCCTATATCAAAGCCGCAGACCAGTCAATCAAAGAAGGAGCCAAGCTGAGCGACGTTAAAATAGAAACGAAAAACAGCAATTACGGAGATTACAATTTGATTAGTTCCTACAAATTAGCAGCATAAGGAGGTATTATGAAAAAGATAAACGGCTTTTCTATCACACGGTTGACCTTAACAGGTTTTAAATGCTATAAGGAAACGACTTCATTTGATTTTGGAGATAGCACATTTATTACAGCAAGCAACGGACAGGGGAAGTCAAGCATTGCCGACGCTATTGCATTTGCTTTTGTGGGCACACCGTTCTTTGGCGATAAAGGATTGGACAGGCTTCAAAACAAGTTTGCACAAGAAATGACAGTAAGTGTGGATTTCGTTGACAATAACGGAGACAATCACAACTTGACGAGGAGCAGGAAACGGGACGCTACTTCAATTACCTATGACGGAATTACGGTCAGACAGTCCGATTTAAACGAGGCTTTCGGAGGGAAAGACGTATTTCTGTCAATTCTTAATCCGCTGTACTTTATAGACGTTCTTGGTGATAGCGGCAAAAGCCTGTTGGAAAAGCTTTTGCCGACGGTGAAGCATGAAGACGTCTTAGCGTCCCTGCCCTCCTCAACGCAGGAAATATTAAGAGACCAGCCTATTTCATCGCCCGAAACCTTTATCAAGAACCGCAG
>CAZRRT010000177.1:0-1118 GCA_964602605.1 uncultured Ruminiclostridium sp. | reverse complement strand
TTATCACCTGTGATAATGAAGCAAAAGAGGCGTTTGATAAACAGAAAGCTGCAACTATCGAGCAGGAGAACAACAAACTTTTCGAGCTGAATCAGCAGTTGCAGGAAATAAATGTTGCTCTTGAAATTGATAAGGAAGATTTCAGCGAACGGCTTTCGACAATCGAATCCCAGATTGAGAATCAAGAAAGGCTTATTGCTGTCGGGAATTGGTCTGATGAAGAAGCCAAGCGTTTCAAGGATCTTGAAGCTGACAAGAAATCTTACGAAGCACAAATCCGGGCTTTGAGTGATATTGAGGACTACGATTATACCACCTTGATTTCCGAAACTGAGGAAGAGGCAGCGAGATTGAAAAGGCTGATAAACGAGGCTGTTCAGTATATGGCAAAGCGTATTGAGCTGATGTTAAACGGGTTGAAAATGTGCAGTACCGAAATTGTATTGACGGAAATAATCAAGACTACGGGCGAGATCAAGGACTGTTTCCGCTTCTCGTATGAGGGGCGGGATTATAAATGCCTTTCTTTGTCCGAGAAGGTTCGTGCGGGATTGGACGTAGCTGTCCTTATTCAAAAGCTTTCAGGAAGGAATAACCCTATCTTTGTTGATAACGGCGAGAGTATTTGCACCTTTGGTAAAGTTAAACCCGAAGGACAGGTTATTATTGCAAGGGTTGTGAACAATCAGGCGTTACAAGTGACATATAAGAACCGTGAGCAGAGAAAGGCGGCGTAGTCGAAAAGAAACGTTTTGAAACCGATTTTACGAAACAAAAATATCCCCTAAAACGTTGGATTTTAGGGGATCTTGTTTCAAAATCAAAGTATCATATAATATATGTTATTGGGGAAAAGGAGGAATTGTGTGTGATTAAAGATGATTATTCTGATGGATTCAGGAATTACATCAAGGAAGTAACAGGTAGACAAATTTCTGAGCTGACCGATGAAAAAATTGACAAGCTTTATACAGACTTTGAAGTCGGTAAGTTAGCAGAGGAACTGTATGAAAAGGTTAAGGCAGAGTACGCTCGGTTTATCGGTGATATTAAAAAGCAAAACGTTGATTACATAATTGAGGCGGCTTACGAAATCGTATGGAAGGATAATATTGAGC
>CAZRRT010000176.1:0-2607 GCA_964602605.1 uncultured Ruminiclostridium sp. | reverse complement strand
AAATTTTCCGAAAGGAGCTTAAAGCATGATTAGTTACTCAAACGAAGTAGAGCAAATGTGTACCGTTGCAAAGGGCGCAAAACACGCTCCCGCACCTATTCCCGAAGAAGGCAAGTGGGTAAAGGCATATCAGATCACCGACATCAACGGTCTTACCCATGGTGTCGGCTGGTGCGCACCCGAACAGGGTACCTGCAAGCTGACCTTGAATGTTAAGGAGGGAGTTATTCAGGAGGCATTGGTTGAAACACTGGGCTGCTCCGGTATGACTCATTCCGCAGCTATGGCAGCTGAAATTCTTCCCGGCAAGACTATTTTGGAGGCACTTAACACCGACCTTGTATGCGACGCTATCAACGTTGCTATGAGAGAGCTGTTTTTGCAGATCGTATACGGACGTACACAGACCGCCTTTTCCGAAAACGGACTTCCTGTCGGCGCAGGCTTGGAGGATTTGGGCAAGGGACTTCGTTCACAGATTGGCACAATGTACGGCACATTGAAAAAAGGACCTCGTTACTTGGAAATGACCGACGGTTATGTTACCGATCTTGCTCTTAACGAAGATGATGAAGTAATCGGCTACAAGTTTGTAAACTTTGGCAAGATGATGAATTTCATCAAAGCAGGGGACGATCCTAAGACCGCATATGAAAAGGCTCAGGGACAATACGGCAGAGTTCAGGACGCCGTAAAGTTCATTGATCCGAGAAAACAGTAATGGGAGGTGTATAGAATGGCTTTATTTGAATCTTACGAGAGAAGAGAAAAACAAATATTAGAGGTACTTAAAGGCTACGGCATCAGCTCTATTGAAGAGTGTGCGGAAATCTGCAAGGAAAAAGGCTTTAACCCTTATGAAATAGTTGAAAAAATTCAGCCTATCTGTTTTGAAAATGCAAAGTGGGCATACACCGTAGGCTGTGCAATCGCAATCAAAAAGGGCTGCAAGAGAGCGGCTGACGCTGCTGCGGCTATTGGCGAAGGACTTCAGGCCTTCTGTATTCCCGGCTCTGTTGCAGATCACAGAAAGGTTGGCTTGGGACACGGCAATCTTGGAAAAATGCTGCTTGAAGAGGAAACAAAGTGCTTCTGCTTCCTTGCGGGTCACGAATCCTTTGCAGCTGCCGAGGGCGCAATCGGCATTGCAGAAAAAGCGAATAAGGTTCGTAAAGAGCCTCTGCGTGTAATTCTTAACGGTCTTGGCAAGGACGCCGCTCAGATTATTGCTCGTATAAACGGCTTTACATATGTTGAAACCGAAATGGATTATCACAGCAATCAGGTAAAGGAAGTTTTCCGCAAGTGCTATTCAAAAGATCCTGACAGCGCAAGAGCAAAGGTTAACTGCTACGGCGCTGACGATGTAACGGAAGGCGTTGCGATTATGTGGAAGGAAGGCGTTGACGTTTCAATCACCGGAAACTCCACCAACCCCACCAGATTCCAGCACCCTGTTGCAGGCACATACAAGAAGGAATGCACCGACAAGGGCAAGAAGTATTTCTCGGTTGCCAGCGGCGGCGGCACAGGACGCACTCTCCACCCCGACAATATGGCGGCAGGTCCTGCTTCCTACGGTATGACCGACACTATGGGACGTATGCACTCTGACGCACAGTTTGCAGGCTCTTCCTCTGTTCCCGCTCACGTTGAAATGATGGGACTTATCGGAATGGGCAACAACCCTATGGTTGGAGCTACTGTTGCTTGCGCTGTTGCGGTTGAGGAAGCTTTGAAGTAATCATTAAGCTAATTCTTATATAAATTTTTTAGCGGCTTGCCTATAAAGGTGAGCCGCTTTTTATTATAATCTTTTTACATTTCTTATATAATTCTAATTTAAAAAAAGGAGCTAACCATTTTAAATTATTCGGCGATAAAACGAGTAGCTGCTGAAAGTGACGTAGAATGTATGCACTTTATTTTCTTGGCGGGACAGCGTAGCGCTTATCTCGCTAAAGGCGGAACATTTAAAAACGTTCAAAGAATGTTTTTAAGTTAGCGATAGCAGTATAAAATAGTTGCAAAATAATATAAGATGTGATAAAATATAAACAGCCGCAAATAGTATTATTTGGAAAGGATCTATTATGAAGGATTATCAAACAATCAATTCGGAAGTTGTTGATTCTTGGTGTAAAGAAGGGTGGTGTTGGGGACAACCGATCTCTCATGAAACTTATATTCAGGCTACAAAAGATAAATGGGATGTGGTTTTGACTCCAACTAAGCCTGTTCCTCATAAATGGTTTGGAAATCTGAAGGGTAAAAAGGTGTTTGGTCTTGCTTCAGGCGGCGGTCAGCAGATGCCTGTTTTCGCAGCGTTAGGCGCAGAATGTACGGTACTTGATTATTCTAAGGAACAATGTGAAAGCGAACGTCAGGTAGCTGATAGAGAAGGATATTCTATTGAGGTCATTCAAGGAGATATGACAAAACCGTTGCCATTTGAAGATGAAACCTTTGACATAATTTTTCACCCGGTTTCTAATTGTTATGTGGAAGAAGTCGAACCCATTTTTAAGGAATGCTATCGTATTTTGAAAAAGGGCGGTGTATTGATTGGCGGCTTTGATGTAGGCATAAATTATCTTTTTGATGATA
>CAZRRT010000175.1:0-2619 GCA_964602605.1 uncultured Ruminiclostridium sp. | reverse complement strand
GATTTACCTTGACTGCGAGATAGAGAACAGGGAGCTGCTTGAAAGCTATTTTTCCAATAAATTCGGTCATAAAATCAGTTTTCTTGTTCCGAAACGCGGCGAGGGACTTGTGCAAATTACCCTTGCAAAAAGCAATGCGGAAGAATATCTGTCTTTAAAGGTTGGAAGGACTGCCAAGGAAATTGCGGCATTGGAGGATTTAAAGAATATTTTAGGGCTTGACAAAACCCCCGATATTATAGAAAGCTATGATATATCCAATATGGGCGAGGAAACCCGTGTTGCGGGTATGGTTGTTTTCAAAAACGGCAGACCTTTTAAACAAGGGTATAAAAAGTTCAACATAAAATATGTGGAAGGAATTGACGACTACGCTTGTATGCAGGAGGTTATTGAAAGACGTATACAGCGTTATTTGAACGGTGATGAAGGATTTTCCCCTTTGCCTGATTTAATTCTGCTGGACGGTGGAAAGGGTCATGTTTCCGCTGTTAAACAGGTGCTTGACAAAATGGGGGTACAAATCAGCCTGTTCGGTTTGGTAAAAGACGATAAACACCGCACAAGAGCTATTGCAAAGGAGGGCGGAGAGATACAGGTCAACGCAAATAAAAGCGTATTCTCTCTCATTACCAATATACAAGACGAGGTTCACCGCTTTTCAATTAACTTTCAGCGTACTCAGCATAAGAAAAAGCAGTACGAATTAGAGCTTACCAGAGTTAAAGGAATTGGGGAAGCAAAGGCTATGCTGCTGTTAAAGGAATTTAAAACCAAAAAAGCTATGAAGGAAGCCACCCCGCAGCAGTTAGCGCAAGCTGCAAAGCTGAAAAAAGAGGTGGCGGAAGAATTATATTTATATATACAGGAGATTTTTTAGTGAGAGTAATAACAGGTGCCGCTAAGGGCAGGCGGCTTAAAACCTTGCCCGGATTAGACGTTCGCCCCACAATAGAGGGCGTAAAGGAAGCTATTTTCAGCATTGTTCAATTTGATATTGAAAACGCCGTTGTGTTGGACTTGTTTGCAGGTTCGGGACAGTTGGGAATCGAAGCATTAAGCAGAGGTGCGAAAAAAGCGGTTTTTGTGGATAATTCCATAGAGTGCATAAAAATAATCAAGGATAATTTAAAGCACACACAATTAGAAGAAAACGCTGTTGTGGCAAATATGGCAAACAACGCATTTTTACGCAGTACAAAGGAAATTTTCGATATTGCCGTTTTAGATCCTCCCTATAATCACAAGCTTATTCAAAAATCTATGCCTCAATTAGTTGAAAAAATGTCAGAATGTGGTATAATAATATGCGAGCATGAAAAAGAAACAAATCTTCCCGAAAGATTCGGCGATTTTTCAATCAGCAAAATACACCGTCACGGAAGAGCGACTCTTACCGTTTACCGCAGATTATCTCAAGAAGAATCGGAGAATTAAATTGTTTTCTTATACTTTAATATAACTGTATGAAAATAACGGTCGAGTAACAAATCATCGAAAATATCTGACAGCGAGGAAATATACAATGAGAACCGCAATTTATCCCGGCAGCTTTGACCCCGTTACCTGCGGACATTTAGATATAATCAAAAGAGGTGCAAAGCTTTTTGACAAGCTGATAGTATTGGTGTCGGTAAATCCTCTGAAAGCCACCTGTTTTTCTCCTGAGGAAAGAGTTAATATGATAAAGCGGGTGACAAAGAATATACCTAATATTGAAGTAGACAGCGACGACGGATTGCTTATCGACTATTTTAACAAAAAAAACGCTGATGTTATAGTCAAAGGCTTAAGAGCTATGTCGGATTTTGAGTACGAATTTCAAATGGCTTTGGTTAACAAAGACTTATGCCATAAGGCGGAAACGGTTTTTTTGTGCGCCGATGTGGTGGGTACGTTCCTGTCGTCAAGTATGGTGAAGCAAATAGCTCTTTTCGGCGGAGATATTACCTCTTATGTTCCCAACGAAATTGAACAGGATATAATAAAAGGTGTAAATAGGCTGACAAATAAGGAAATGCTCAAAAACTAATACAAATAAGATTTTTAATATGAAAGGAAGTTTATTATGAATATTGACGACGCTTTGGAATCAATGGACGAAATTCTTGACAAAGCCATGCAGGTTCCCTTTTCACAAAAGAAGGGCATGGTTGACGTAACTGCGCTGAGGGATTTAATTGACGACATAAGAATGAATTTGCCTGAAGAGATCACTCAAGCGAGAAACGTTATTAACGACCGCAAGGTTATTATAAGCGACGCTAAGCAGGAAGCAGACCGCATTATCCACAAGGCGGAGGAAAGAGCGGCAAGGCTTGTATCGCAGCAGGAAATTATCAAGCAGGCAAATGATAAGGCTTCGCAAATTCTCACTAATGCACAAACAAAGTACAACCAGCTTTGCAACGAATCCTACGACTATGTTCAGAATATGCTTACAAGGCTTGAAGAACTGTTATCTGCTGATATGACCGATATTAAGAAAGCTAAATCCACTTTAAAAAGAAAATAATCCCAGCTTGACGAAAACCTCCATTTGGTCGGTTTTCCTTCAAGCTGATGCCGTTTTTGGCGGCTTGCCTAAAAAAACAAAAATCGGGCAGAGCCTTGCTCGAA
>CAZRRT010000174.1:0-2766 GCA_964602605.1 uncultured Ruminiclostridium sp. | reverse complement strand
GTGATATAATACTAAAGATAAAAATATATTTACGGCATTAAAGGGATTAAATTATATTGCCGTGTTGTTTGGCACAGTTTTTTTCAGTGTCGTAAAAAAAGGAAGGATAAAAATGGCAAAAGAAATAAACTTACAAGATGTTTTTTTAAATCAGGCAAGAAAAGAGAAAATTCCCGTTACTATATTTATTACTAACGGATTTCAGTTTAAAGGCATAGTAAAAGGCTTTGATAACTATACTGTAATTCTTGATACCGACGGCAAGCAAAACTTGATATATAAGCATGCGATAAGCACTATAACTCCTTTTAAGAGCATTTCTTTATTAGATGCTTTTGAAAAGGAAGACGCTGCCGAATAACAATGGCTGAGAAGAAAAAGATTGCCGTAACCGCTCGTATAGTATGGGTATTGATAGCCTTGTTTTTGCTGATAACCGTTATAAGCCAGCTTGTTATGCACTACTATAAGCCTATTCGTACCGAGCCTGCGGAGTATTACAGCTTTGAAGGATATATTCAATCCGCAGGAGTTTTTGTACGAAATGAAAAAATTGTGGATTACAACGGAAACGACATTATCAGCTATGTCTATTCAGACGGTGAAAAGTTGGCAAAAAATTCTGTTATTGCCAAAATATACTCAAGCGAAGCGGATTTATCTATTCAGAATCAAATCGACGACTTGAATAACCAAATTTCGGTTTTGAAAGATGCGGAAAAGCTTATAGGCAGCGATAACTCTCAGCTCGAAGCTTTTTCAAACCTGCTGTATGAGCATCAATCCAAGATTATTCAAGAGATAAACGACAATGATTATTCTCTCGTTTCCCAAATGAAGAACGAATATTTGAATTTACAGAGCAAAAAACAAATCATAAGCGGGTCGGTAAGCAATTACAGCAGTAAAATATCGGAGCTTGAAAACCGCATTGCCGCTCTTTCCGCACAAATTTCTTCTTCTCCCAAGGATTATGTTATTCAGGATACGGGGTATTTCGTAAGCTCGGTAGACGGATATGAATCAACTCTTAATTATGATTCTATAAGCGGGCTGAGTAAGGAACAAATTGAAAATATCATTAAAAACCCTTCTTTGGTAAGCGATAAATCCAAAATGGGAAAAGTAATTTCGGATTATAAATGGAAAATGGTTTGCATTGTTCCCGCAGATCAATCAAAAAACATTTACAAGGACGCAAAGCTTAGGGTCAGAGTGGGCAACGCTTCATATAATCTTGAAGGAATCGTTGACAGTATTGACGATATAGACGATAAAAACAAAAAGTTGGTTATGAGCTTTAATGTTTTTAATCAGGACTTGGTGGCAAACAGAACCGCACAGATAAAAATCTTGTTTGATGAATACAGCGGAATAAGAATTCCCTCTTCTGCAATACATTTTGACGATAAAAACGAAAAGGGTGTTTTTATAAAAGTGGGCGTTAACATTTATTTCAGAAAAATTGAAATTATTAGAACCGAGGGCGATTATACCCTGCTTAAAGACACCACCGAAAAAAACGGATATTTATCTCTTTACGATCAGGTTATAACCGAAGGGACTGATTTATATGACGGAAAAATCATTCTCCAATAATTCGGAAGATTTCAGCTTTATTGAAGAAAACTGCAAAATAATAAAAGATAATATCTTCGAGGCTATTGCAAAATCGGGAAGAACCGATACCGTTCGTTTTATGGCAGTCACAAAAACGGTTTCGGCGGAAAAGGTAAATTTTGCGGCTTCTTTGGGAATTAACCTATTGGGAGAAAACAGAGTACAGGAATTTTTGAGCAAATACGAAAGCTATGATAAAAACTGCGAGGTGCATTTTATAGGCGGCTTGCAGAGCAATAAGGTTAAATATATAATCGATAAGGTCGCAATGATTCATTCGGTTGACAATATTAAATTAGTAGACGAGATAAGCAAAAGAGCTGCTTTATGCAATAAAGTTATGGATGTTTTGATAGAAGTAAACATCGGCGGCGAGAAAACGAAAGGCGGTGTTTTGCTTGAGAATTTAGACGGTCTGGTTTCTTACTGTACAGACGCCGCTAATATTGAACTAAAGGGATTTATGGCAATACCGCCCATTGACAGCGGCAAATATTTCGGTCAAATGGAAGAAATATATCAAAAATACCGTTCAAAATACGGAGAAAAAATCAATACATTATCTATGGGAATGTCAAATGATTATCAACAGGCAATTTTGTACGGAGCGAATATAGTGAGAATCGGAAGCGCATTATTTGGCAAAAGGAGCTATTAAGCTCATTTGGGTAAATTATAAAACGAAAGGAAAAAGAAAGATGGGAATTAAGGACGCTTTTAAAAGATTGACAGGAGAAAACGACGAAGATGAAGAAGAAAGAGATTATGATACGGACGACAGCAGCGACGATTTCGGTTATGACGACGGCATAAGAAGTTCAAATATATCTACATCATCTAAAACAGGCAAGGTGCTTAATATTCCTGCAACCACAAGGCTTCAGGTTATAGTGGTAAAGGTTGAGAATATGAGAGATGCTTCGGAAATAGCAGATCATTATAAAAGCAGAAAAGCCGTTGTACTTAATTTTGATAACACCAACAAAGATGTTGCAAACCGTATGCTTGACTTTTTAGGCGGAGTTGCTTATATTTCAGAAGGCGAATTAAAACGTATTTCCAATACCTCATACATTTTAGTTCCTTACAATGTGGATATTTCCGGCGATTTGTTGGAGGAATTGGAAAGAAACAACGGTGACAGCC
>CAZRRT010000173.1:0-2780 GCA_964602605.1 uncultured Ruminiclostridium sp. | reverse complement strand
TAAATCTGTAATGGATTTTTCTTTATCTGCTTCTTCTTTGCTTACATCACGCCTAAGCCCTTTATTTGCAGTAATAAACAGCAAGTCATCTTCAATAAATCTATCAATATTCTCTTGAGTGTTTAAAAATTTAGCTTGTACTCTGACATCGTTTATAGAACGTCCGTTTTTTACCACAATATCATCAAGGTAGGTTATTGACATTGTTTTTATTGTATATGTTCCCGATTTTATCGTTCCATTTTCAAAACACTTTACACGAACTCCTTTTTTAAATATACGGTCGGTTTCTTTATTAGAAATGTTAATAACCTTTTTTGTAGCATCGCTTACGCTTTCAATAGATAATTTTCCAACTCGGCTTTTGTTTTTGGAAAAAATTAAAATATATTCAATAAGCGGAGCGATATGAGATTTTAAGAAAGACGGCTGCTTTTTCTTTTTCCACTTTAGCATTCCTATATAATTACTCTCCCCAAACACCTCATCACAAATCTTCTTCAAATTCTCCTGCTCATTATCATCAATAGAAATAAAAATAACCCCGTCCTCACTCAATAAATCCTTAGCCAACTTCAACCTCGGATAAATCATGTTAAGCCAATCGGTATGAAATCTTCCGTTGCTTTCGGTATTCTGAACAAGCCTGTTCCCCTCATCGTCAAACTGTCCGCTTCTGTCAAGATATTCCTCCGAGCTTTCGGAAAAATCATCGTTGTATACAAAATCATTTCCCGTATTATAAGGCGGGTCTATGTATATCATTTTGATTTTTCCCAAATAGGTTTCCTGCAAAAGCTTCAATACTTCAAGATTATCGCCCTCAATATAAAGATTTTCCGTATTGTCAAAATCAACGCTTTCCTCTCTGCAAGGGCGGAGCGTTTTTGATATGGGGGAATTTGCAAGGAGTATGGATTTTTTCTTGTCGGGCCATGTGAATTGGTAGCGTTCCTCTTTGCCTTCCACTACCGACGTGTTTATTTCCTGCATTAGAATGTCCTTGTCTATGGCACGGATTAATTCGCCGTTTTCGTTTATTGTTTCGGTTACGGCGTTGGGGAAAAGGGCAGAGAGAGTTTTGAAATTTTCGTCGGCTTTGTTTTTGGTTTGCATTTTTAGTTTATCCATTGAAATTACCTCTAATATTGTAGTTATCTAATATTTCTGCATTTTCTTGCAGTAATTCGGAAGTTAATGTATTGTTATCTGCCTGATTAAAATGTTTTATAACTTGGTGTACTCCCTTGACAATAAGCCTGTAAAGCTCCTGTCCCAAATTATCATATAATTCTATACAAATATCATAAAATTTCTTATTCATTTTGCAAATCCTCAAATTTGTTTTTTAGTTTTTTAATTTTCTGCACCAATTCCAATTTCTTCCTCGGCTGCACCTCCCCCCTCGCCTTCTTCTCCGGCCTATCAATCTCTTTAAGCAGTTTCTCCCTCTCCTGATTCAAAGCAATCTGCTCATCAAGGGAATTATCCCCCTCAACAGTGATTTCCCCCACCTGCACAACAACATTTTCCCAAGCCTTGTCAATATTTAACCCGCTCAGCTTTATGTCACAATCGGACAACCTTTTCCATTCGCTGCAAATAAGCCTTGTCCGATAAACCGCTAATTGACATTTATCCTCAAATTGGAGCAGAAAAAGCATATTCTGCGGTATCAGCTTTGACAGCAGTGCTATATTTTTCGTATCATAATCCCTGCGTTTTAATATAACAAGCAGCACATAGAACGCCGATATTTCCGCACCTTTCTGTATATTAACTGTATTGGGGGAAATTTCATTAACAATAAATATTTTTGAAATATCCCCGTCAAATTTATCTTTTGCAGCAGTGTTGAGGTTAAATTTTTCATATATCGCTTTTTTCGGCAGCTGCTTTGACGCTTCCGTTGATTTAGGCAAATTTAACATATAGCCGCCGCCCCTTACTTGATAACCAAAAAGCAGATAAGCTCAAAGTCGTCAAGTCCCTTTATTTCATTTGTCAAAAAGCTTACCTGATTCCCGCCCAAAAAGCTGTCTTCTTTAACCTCGATAATTGAGGTAATAGCCTCTCCGAGATGCTTTGAAAACTCCTGCATATTCCTGCCGTCATAGGTTTCTTTGTTGAACTGCTTATACAATTCGGGAATAGGCTCTGTTTTTCCCTTACAGATAAAACGCATTTTATCAAGCATTTTCTTCGGGGAAAGATGATTGCAAATAACCTCTCCGTTACTGCCTATATAAACCATATAAAACGGGTGAAGCCGATTCAGATTATTTATATTCACGCTGCCGGAACGGTTTTTTAAAACATATATAACTCCGGCGGGAGCGTCCTCGCCTGCGGGAGCTACGGAGTGTAATCCGGGAGGCGTTTTTTCAGTTCTTCAAAAGCATAAATCGAAAAACAGGCAGCCGCTATTGACAGCTTGCTACCCTCCTTGATTTCAGCGGTCAAATCATCTTTTAGAGTTGTATCGACATTATTTATTATTGTCATAATTTCCTCCAAATGCCCAAATCATAGACAATCAATTTTTACTAAAAATAGTTTCATAATAACCCATTATATTATACAACACAAAACTAAAAAAATCAAGGCTGGCAGCATTTTAAGTTTCCAAAATTGATTGTTAAAATCTCAAAATACTCATATTCAATATTGTTTAATGTGGTTTTTTAAATGGCGCACTAATAGTGCTCTATCGGCATAATTGGGAGATAATAAAAAGCCGTATCAAAAAGCGCAAATGCTTTTATAATACGACTTTATAC
>CAZRRT010000172.1:0-2957 GCA_964602605.1 uncultured Ruminiclostridium sp. | reverse complement strand
TTGGGACTTATCGAAAACGGTTTCGTAGCAGACGTTCCTATGCTTGCCAGCGAGATTTTGGAGTTTTTGCAGACCAAGGACATTAAGGAGAAGGAAATAATTGCGGAGATAGGTTCGGGACTTATTCTTCACAAGGAATTGGTTCTGCCGAAGCCAAAAAGCCTGAAAAACTCCAACGTAATCGAAACTATGATTCAAAGCAATATGAACATAGGCACAGATTACAACATTTCCTTTAATATAGTAGACGAAACAGAGGACGAAAACAAGAATCCTATGATCAGGGTTCTTGCAACCGCCGTTCCTCAAAGGCTTGTAGACGGATACACAAGACTTTTCTCCCACTTGGGACTTCAGCTTAAGTCATTGTTCGTAAGCTCAGGCTGTATCTCCCGTTTGGTTGAAAACAGCCAGAAGCTGCTTGCGCTGTCGCCTTTGATGATGGTTCAGGTGGAATACGACTTTATCACCACCAACCTGTACAGCAACGGAAGATTGGTGCTTTCAAGACGTGTCAGCATAGACGCAGAGGAAATAGGCGGCGATGCGGACGCTTTGGTACAGGCTGTTTACGATAACGTATTCCGTATGATTCAGTTTATGAACAGCAGACCGGACACTCCGCCTCTGAAGGAGATCACCTTCTATGGCAAGATTCCCGATTTTATCCTGCTTACCAACGCAATGTCCTCATTTAATACCTCAACCCATGTATTAAGCTCCCCCGGAAACGTTGTAGCTTTCTGCGAATTTGACTTTGCAGAGTATGCAAACGCCATTTCCGCATTCTTTAAGTCAAAGAGCGACTTTGACCGTGTGGATCTGCTTAAATCCACATCGGCAAAGGAGAAAAAGCCCACGGGATTTTACGGCTTGATATTGGCGGGCAGCCTGTTGGGCGCATGCTTGATTGTGGCTGTAGCATACTTTGTATTTACCGGAATAAATAAGAACTTAGAGGCGCAGATAAGCTCTGTTCAGTCGGATATAGATCAGGCGCAGATAAGAGTTAATGCTCTTAACGAAAAAATCGCAAAATTGGACAATATTAATCTGTACGGAAACAATATCCAGATTGCAAAATATCTGTTCGACTTCCAGCCCACTATTATAACAGAAATACTTGACAAGATTGAAGAGCCTATGCCCGAGGATATGAAGATTGAGGGTGCTGTAAGCATAAGCGGCTATAACGTTAACGTAAGCTTCTCCTGCAAGGCGGATAATGAGCCTGTGGAGTATGTAAGAGCGCTTATGGAGCAGGGTTATTTTGAAAATATTGTTTATCACGGCTATAACGGCGAAGGCGAAGGTGACGATATTACCTATAGATTCAGCTTGTCTATGCTTTTAAAGGGAGGAAACGGATATGAAGTTGACCAATAAAGAGAAAATTATTCTCGCAGTATTCTTGTCCATAGTAATAATAGTAGCGGGAGTATTTGTTTTTATTCTTCCCGAGTACAACAAGATCGATCCCAACAAATCCTCCTTGCAGGCGAAAAAAGACGAGTATGACAACATACTCGGAGTTCTTGCAAGAGAAAGCACCATAGATCAGGAAATTCAAACAGCATACGATAAAGCAAATAAATTTTCTACCTATTTTTACGACGACCTGACAATATTGGACGCAGACGAGCTTACAAGAAAAATTCTCGCCGACACCAATATGAAAACAAAAGGCTTAAGCATCAGCGACTTCTCCACATCAACTCTTACGGTAAGCGAATATGTAGAAACCTATGTAACCTATCCTTTAAAAGAATATTCAGGCTTTAAAGAAGATACGGGCATTGATTTCAGCCAATATCAGATCACCTATGACGAGAACGGCAACATTGTTGTTCCCGACGAGATGAAGCAAGTGCTTAAGGACTATCTTAACGCTATCCTCTTAACTCAAAGCCAGACTATAGGTTCTATTACGGTAAGTCTTACAGTAGAGGGCAAAATGAGCGATTTCCTTGATTTCCTTAACTACATAGCAGATCTGGAGCAGGCAACTTATATTCCCTCTGTTTCCATTGATTACGGAGCAGAGGATAATAATCCCGCACCCGCTCAGACTACGGGAGCGGCAGAGGAGCAAAGAGCGGCTTCCGCACTTGACAAGGATAAAGACGTTTCTATGGGCATAACCTTGACCTATTACTGCGTAAAGCCTTTGCAGACAGAAACCTCTGCTGCGGAAACGACCGCTCCCGTCGTAACCTCGGCGGCGGCATAAATTACGCTTATTTTTAATTACAACGGCGCTGTCTGTGCGGTGTATAGCAATTTATACGCCGTGCAGAATTTGTGCCTTATAAAACTGTTAATGTTTTTCACAAATTTACCGATAATATTTTTGCAGGTATATACAATTACCTTAAATATCTTAATTTTTTTAATTATCTTAAATAGTACAGAAAAAAACAATAAATTTCGCTGACAAACGCAAATGCGTAAAAATATATTCAGCCGCCAAACTATGTGCGGAGAAAGGACGGAAAATGTATGAGAAAGATGCTGGAAAGACTGCGCAGTAAAAACGGAAGCGTGCTTTTCCTTGTTGTTGTGGTAATGTCTATACTTATTTTGGCTGCGTCTGCTACTTATTATGTTGTAACAAATCAGAGCAGCTCCAACTATGTAAGATACAACAACGAGCAAAGCTATCAGACCTCTATGTCTATAAGCAAGGCGGTATCCGATTATATAGACGCTAATTTCAAGGCAATACAATTAGGCGGAGGAGAAGTAAGCGGCTTTTCAAACACACTTGCGGGAAAAATCGTAGGAGGAGCTGCATTTGCTTCACAGGAATTGGATCTTACCGATCAGGGTATGGGTAAGGTTAATGTAAAAATAGAAAACAATATGTCGCCCATTACTCAAGGCGATAATACGATTTACCCCTTTAAGGTTACGGTAACGGCAGATGTTAACGGCGAAACAACCGAAATATCTCAGGT
>CAZRRT010000171.1:0-3042 GCA_964602605.1 uncultured Ruminiclostridium sp. | reverse complement strand
GGATTGGGCTCTATGGTTGCGTGATATTTGAATTGAAGCTCGTACCCATGCATCAGCGCTGAAGAAACCACTTTAGCATCGGGACAGCGCAGCGCCATTTGTTCAAGATTCATGTTTGAACCGTAAGCAACATATAATTTTTCCATTTGTACTCCTTCCTACATGGACATAATCATGCCCGCATTTTCTTCCTGTTCGTTTTCCTGTGACATTGAGTTTGGTGAGTTCTGTTCGCTCCCGATTCCTCTCATCTCGGCTCTTTGCTGCTTAAGACGTTCCCTTTGAGCAATCGCATCTTCGGGATGCCGCCAAGAAATACAGCCGTCAAGGTGTGATATTAAATGCTTGCGGCAATTTTTAAATTCATCGCCGTTAAGACCGAGATTAATCAACCAAACTCTACAGCTGTAACGGAGATTATCGCTTTCGGAAACTTTTGGAGAGCAGTATTTTCTTGTAAGTGCGGCATTGCTCATTGCAAGAGCCAATACAATATACGAACGCAAAACTCCCGCATGGAGAGACGAATTGCAAGCCCTCATTTCCCAATGACCGTCTGCAAAAAAGCTATGTAAATTTAAAGCTGCATACCGTGTATCGGAGTAGTGAAAGTGGACTTCATTCAAGTTGCCTTTATACCAAAATTTTTTAATGTCATCCATAGTGATTTTCTTTTTGCTGTTAATTTTTTCAAGAAAATCTCGGTCAACCTTTTTACAGTAATGCTCACGTCCATGAGCCACCTGCAAGACATCAAAGAGAAAATTTTCCTTGCTTGCAAAAAGATTTACGAGGTTTCTAATGCTGTGAGCGTCATACGGTGATCCGTTCACATGAATATGAATACCACAGTTGTATTCCGCCCCGGTAACACCTCCTGCTTTTCTGACAGCACGAACAATTTCTTGAAGCAACTCTATGTCCTTATATTCAAGAACGGGAGTGACGATTTCCACCGCATAGAATTTGGAATCGATGGTTCGCCTCTGCTCGTTAAAACGTTTAATGCTTGAATCATAAACTATGTTCCATTTTCTTCCGTTGGAATCCTTAACCGAATATTTATCATAGCCGCCGCCTTCATGTACAAAATCGGAATGCAAAACCCGTGCGATAGCTTTTGCGGCTGCCTCACGGGTAAGTCCTGTGCATTCAATTTCCACGCCAAATTTTTGAGTTTTTATGCCGTCAAAATTTCCCGACAATTTGATTCACCTCTTTGAAAATTATTCATTCTGAAACTTCACCGCACTTTCAAAATTTATAAACCCGTTGATATGACGAACTTCATCAACGCACATAGCGTGAAGCTCCTGCATAGTATCTTCGTTCACATCATTTGCGGCGGCGAGTGCGTGAGCGAGTTTGCCAAGCTCTACCGCTATTTTGAAAAGATTTCTGTTGATCCTTTGCTCCGCACCATGCACCACAGCGTCCACCGAAGAGGTGATCCTCGGTGACAAATAATTTACGTTGTCCTCGGATTTCAAAAAACCGATATAAAAATTTATCGCCTTTTCAATAAACTCGCTTTTTGACTTGCAGTTATCGCCTGTGTATAACTCGTCAACGTTCTCCATAGTAGCGGGAAACAGCCACAACGGAAACTTTATCTTGTTGGCAAAAGAAATGCACAACTCCTTGGTTTTTCCCTTTGTATCGCTGTTTTTTCCTTCCTGCAACTCCGATTTTTTTGATTTTTCCAAATTACAACCCCTTTCTTTAAACTCAAAAAATCCCATTGCGGCGGGCTTTGCCCGACGCTGTTATCGGGGCGGAACACCGCCCCTTTAACTTGCATCGAATTCATACTTTCCAACCACTCCCACCTCTGCCCACCCGCCACTCTGAAATCACCTCCAAAACCGCCCAAATTTTCTCGAAAATGGTGCAGAGGTAAAACTACCCTACCTCCACGCCAAAATCGCACACGCTGCGCCACAGCCGCCAACAAATCGGTCAAGCGTTGTCGGTTGGCTTCACAACAATGTTTTTCGGTTTTGTCGTCCCTTGCTGCTTTGCTTCCATATCAATAAAATCCCGCACATTTTGTGGTACTGATTTGATATAGAGCTGCTCTGCGTATTTGGAAATCTCTTCCTCCAGCGAGGAATTTTTCTGTCCCAAATACATTTTCAGTGCAAGCACTTTTTTGTCCTCAAGCGCAATTGTAACCGTATTTTTCATAGCCTTTACCCCTTAAAAACAAATAAATGTCATGCCCATATCCCGCTCCACCTCGTCCTGAGTGATCTCATGAGGCTGGGCAAATTCACGGACATACTTTTCGCACAAATCATCGGGCAGAGAACAGAAATCCTCGTCGCCGATTCCACAAATAAAGAATGTTCCGGCTACTATTCTGTCGCCGAATCTACGGTTACCTTCCAGTCCGATTAACTTCGCCTCCTCATTTCCAACCATCACAGCGCGCGGATCATCGAGATAATATATAGGCTCGATTAAGCCGCCGACCGCATCATGCAAGGACTGATAATCATCGCCTATCTCGGTTACATAAGCAGGCTTATTAGGCTCTACCATTACTACTTTCATGCTGTACCTCCTTTTTGAATTAAAAAAATCTTAGCTGAAAATCCTCTATAGGTTCGTCCTCGTTTTCGGAAATATCTTCTTCTGCCAAGCGGCTTTCCGAGAGGATTTCTTCAATATTCTCCTGCTCCGTTTCGTCAAATTCTTCCTCTGCCATGCCCCCAAATTCCTCCTCGTCCTCTGCTTCATAATCGGATAACCTCTCGTTTACATTTTCAGAAAATCTGAGAGAGCGAATCCTTTCAGCGGCAGAACGGAAGCTGTCAAGGTATCTGTCGGGACATTCGTAACGTCGCATGGTGAGCAAATCGCCATCAGCGATAGCCCTGCGAATATTTTCGGCATATCCGATTATTGCAGGAATACAAAGCCTTTTCAGCTCCTTTTCGGAAAGATTTTTTGACTGCTCACGAACGAATTTCAGATCTTCATTTGCATCAATAATCGCCATAGCCTTTCGAGCGTTTTCCCGAATTTCATCGGGACGAG
>CAZRRT010000170.1:0-3055 GCA_964602605.1 uncultured Ruminiclostridium sp. | reverse complement strand
GTTCTATGGTGTCAATTTCACGGTCGGTAAAATCCTTGTATGTTCGGAAAAAATCACGCAAAAAGCTGATATGCTGTGATAATTTTGTCTTGCATTTAAACGCTTGCGGAGCGTCCTCATCAACGTTGCTGCCGTCGTCCCATGTTTTCGGTTCAAGTACATTTATGATATATTCCCCTGACATCAGATCTATAAAACAGCCGCCAAGATTAAGTGTCAAGTCTACGTACTCGGTTTCGGGGTCAAGCGAAATTATTCTCTTGCCTTTTTCTCTCAAATTTGTTAAAATAAGCTTGAGAAGATATGATTTTCCCTGTCCTGAATTTCCGAGTATAAGGGCATTACTGTTGGTCTTATCATCACTGCGCTTATCAAAATCAACGATAATATTGCCGCCGTAGCGGTCCTTTCCAAGGTAAAAGCCCTGTTCGTCAGTCTTTCCCGAAAACGAAAAGGGATAAAGGTTAGCGGTGGAAGAGGCAGGAATAACCCTCTCAAACTGCTCACGAAACATATTCCTGCCGCTTGGCATAACGCTCATAAAACCGTACTGCTGTCTTAACATTAACTTATCCACATTCAGCTTGGAGCGCACCAACTCGGTCTGTACCTCGGTTTGCAGAATTCGCAGATTGTCGAGGCTGTCGGAGATCATTTCAATAAAAACAGCAACATGTAGAAGGGGTTCACGGTTTCTGTGCATATCGGCGGCAAGCTGTGCTACGTCTTGTAGATTGCTTTCAGCGGCAACGGTCTGCTGTAAATTATTTGTGGAACTGCGCTGCATACGGTTTTTGTTGGCAGCGTTGGAGATAATTCTTTTTTCCTCTGCCGCCGTAACATGACGGGTATATATGCGGAGTGTTACCCCGTCCTTTTCTCCGAGATAGCGCAGGATTGCCTGTTCCGAGGTGCTTGTTGGATATTCACGCAATGCCCAAACACAACGAAAAGTGTTGCCGCAAATAAAATAATCAGTGTAGAATTTTATCACCGAGGGAGCGACCATATCGAGGAAATCCTTTTGAGGCTTGGTGTTAAATTCTTTTTCTCCGCTTGTATTTTTTCTTTTTTTCATTACATTCCTCCCATTGTCTGTTCAAGGTTCTGTTCGGGAAACGCCTCGGATTCGATTTTGAGGAAATAATCATCGTCGCTGTTCCAGAATGAAATATATACCTCGTCATCGCCAAGCGTTATCGAATGCTGCTCAAAACCTTCGCCCCAGCCATCTGCCGCCTGACCAATCAGCTCCTGAGTAATGTCAATAAGCTCTGTTTTATCCAATTCTCCATACGATTTAATTACAAAAACGCCGTACAAATCGCCGTCCCGAGCTTCTACTTTTGGAATAATTGAATACACTTTTTTGTCGAGGTTTTCGCTTCGAAGATACGCCACCAAGCCACGTTCCACAGCTTCTTCATCGTAGTTTATATCATCAAGTATATACTCGTTTATTTCAGAGGCGTATCTTGTATAACACCCCGAACCGATCTCTGCGAAATCGCTGTTTTCTTCATCATCAATCATAGTTTTCAGTGGGCAGTAAAATTTGGTTTCGGTTAGATCACGCTTAGTCACATCAATAGTGTTATGCGTCAGCTCACAGGTTTCGATTCTCGGATCGCCGCACAGTGCCTCCGAAGCATAATCTACAAATACTTCAGCGAGATTACTGTCGTTAATAAGGTCTGTCAGCGATATGCTGAACTTGTCCTCGTTTTCACATTTTTTGAGCCACCTGTTTATACAGCTGTCCATATGGGTTTTCAATTCGTCAAGCGCAAAGCTTTGTTCCTGTTTTAAAACAATGTCCTTTGCGTTGGGGATAAATTGGGAGTACCTCGCATAGTCGCTGCCCTCCGAATTTACAAGCAAACCATCGCCGCTATTTTGGTCAACAAAAAGTACGCAGTGATAGGCGTTATTGTAAAAACCCATCAAGCTGCGATACGGTGCAAGGTAATAATTGCGTTCCAACTGCTTTTCAAGCATCTTTTTAAATTCGGTTTCGTGTACGTCAATTACCTTTTCCACCACACATTTTTTAGTTTCATAGCAGTCAGCTTTGCGGTTCATCGCCGCATTTAAAATCAATTTTTCAGCCATTCAAATACCTTTCCCCATCATAATTTTCAAATTTTTCCGTAACTGAATTTTGCTCAAAATACACTGCCAACAGCGTTTTAATGTCCTCACCGTCATATCTTTTTGCCGAGAACCCGTTCTCATTCAAGGTCTTTTCAATGCGGTTTAAGTGGGCAAAAATCTCCTTGTCCTTCATTCCTCTAATCCGCACTATTAACAGAAATTCTCTTGCTGTGGCAGTAAGAGCTTGAATTTGGTCAAGGTGCTTCATATCCTGCTCCAACAGCTTTCGTACAGCTTGATTTTCTTCCTTTTGGGATAATGCTTTGAGGTGATTTTTGTTACCCTCAAAGCTCTCACGGCTGTTTACGCAAAGTATTTCAATCTCTGTCAAGCCTTTAAGGACACTTGTCAGCGAATAGATTTTTGCTGACAGGCTTGCCTCGGACATTACCGAAATGTTATCGGGCTTGATACTGAAAAAGACCGCCTCATTTGAAGCGGTCTTTAGGGAGTATTCGGTTATTTCCTCTATGCCGAGGAGTTGGCGGGTGCTTGTATTTTGCTGTGTTTGCTGTTTTTTCTTCACTTTAACCTCCACCTATATTCCTGCGGCTCGATAAAAAAATACCTCGCCGCATATTTTATAAAGTCCAAAATGCTAATGTCCTCATGCCTTATCGCCAAAAAAGCATATACCAAAGTGATTATGACGGGAAGTGAAAATCCCGTCTGCGACAGCATAAATACCGAAATCAGCGCATCAATTCCGATTACCGCAAGGTCTTTCAGCCGCCACAAAAACAGCGTTGGCGAGGCTTTTAAATTATCGGGATAAATGTACATTTTTCTTTCACCTCTTTCTTTTACTTAGCTGCGGTTTTAACCATGGTTGCCAAATGTACCGCAGACTGCGCCGTATTTACTACGCCGTTAATATTGGGACGTGTTGCAGTTTCAAGTC
>CAZRRT010000169.1:0-3094 GCA_964602605.1 uncultured Ruminiclostridium sp. | reverse complement strand
GTCCGTTATTAAAACCTTGCTGATTGCCTTGAACATTTTGTCCGTTATTTAAGCCCTGCTGATTGCCTTGAACATTTTGTCCGTTTATGTCAATACCCGGCTGATTGCCTTGAACATTTTGTCCGTTATTAAAACCTTGCTGATTGCCTTGAACATTTTGTCCGTTATTTAAGCCTTGCTGATTGCCTTGAACATTCTGTCCGTTATTAAAACCTTGCTGATTTCCTTGAACATTTTGTCCGTTATTTAAGCCTTGCTGATTGCCTTGAACATTCTGTCCGTTTATGTCAATACCCGGCTGATTGCCTTGAACATTTTGTCCGTTATTATAGCCTTGCTGATTGCCTTGAACATTCTGTCCGTTATTTAAGCCTTGCTGATTGCCTTGAACATTCTGTCCGTTATTAAAACCTTGCTGATTGTCTTGAACATTCTGTCCGTTGTTGAAGCTTTGCTGATTGCCTTGAATATTCTGATTGTTGTTTTGATTGCTATCCGGTGATTGAGAGAGAGAGGCGCTGTTTGGCGCATTTAATGCAGGGTTATTATTTGCGTTATTGGTATTTGGATAATTTGAAGTATCAGCGGTGCTGTTTGCCGCTTCATTACCCGAAAGCTTGGAAAGGTAAATAAGGATTGCCGCCTTTTCCGCCGAAACATCGGGCGATTTGTCGGCTGTGGGGACATATCCGTTTGCATTGTTCCTTATCAAATCCGAAACATAAGCGTTAAAAGCCTTGCTGAGTCCGTCACGGGCGGAAGCGGAGGGAATCTGGGACATAAGCTGTGAAAAAGCGTCCTTCATCATATACTCGTTGGTGTTGTATCTTGAAAGATTGTGCGTCACCAACGGCACAAGAACCTCGGTGCGGCTGTCGTTTTGCAGGCTGCCCGAGATTGTACGCATTAAAGCCGCCGTTTCATTTTTTAACGCTTCAAAATTCTGTACAGGATCGCCCGAATCCCATTTTTGATACAATGCGTTAAGGTTTTTTGAAAGGGTGGTATTTTGTCCGAAATAATCCGCCAAAAATCTTATATTGGATTTAACCGCGGTGATTATTTCATTTCTGCTCATAGCATAGTTAAGGGATTTAAGCAGATTGGCGATAAGCTCCTTTGTGTCCGCCCCCGATTCGCTTGAAACCTGACGGAGAATGCTAAAGAGAGGGTGATCCGAAAAAACGGTGTTGTCCTTCTCCTGAGTTAAAATCTCATTCATGAGCTTATCGGGATTGATGTATATAGCCTTTGTAAGGTCGTCTATTTCTCCCACCAATTCGGTGTAGCCGTTTAACTTTGCGTTTTCAAGCAAATCCCCCGAAAACACATCTTTAAGCGTTTCCACCGCCATAGAAGGATCTCTTGCCACAGGAACGCCCGATGAGCCTACTGGGCTGCCCGATATGTTGGGGCTGTTGGCATTTACGTCAGCGCCGCCCTTTTGAGTTACCCCTGTCGGTCGCTGTACGGGATTTACCCCGTTTATGGAAAAGGGTTCGGCATTTCCCGGGTTGGTGTTGCTATTGCCCGAAGTTAATGTTTTTCCGCCTGTTAAAGGTCCTGATATTTGTGGAATTTGGGGCATTATATTATCCTTCCTTATGCAATAATACAAATAATACTAATAGCCAATTCAAAAAAAGATTAACTGTTTTTAATTATCCTTTTGCCACAGCTTTAGTGCTTAAAAGCATAATCATTCGGTTTTTTATTAAACAAGCATAACCGTCTATTTTAACGCTGCTTCAGAAAAGCCGATTTTATCCAATGCTTAAACAGTTATCGGTATAACCCTGCTGTGATGTTCCCCCGCCTTTTAAGCAGAGGATTTCATATTAGGTTCAGTGGGTACAAAATCTCCTGCTGAATTTCAATTTCGGCAGCTTGTTTAAGCTGATCTTTATACAGCGCAATACAATTATCTTTCTTTTCCGTTTCGCAGCAAAAACTCCTTGTAATTTGAAAGGTTATCTCTCGGTCCTTTCCATTCTTTTGCCGCCATATCTACGGTAAGCCGTATGCGCTGAATGCTTACGGGTCTTTCCCAAAAGTCGAAAATCCCCAAGGGCAAAAATTCGTTTATATCGTCCTCGGTGAAAAACGGTGCGGTAATCACAATAGGTGCGCCTAAGCTTCCTATTCTTTCACGCAGCTTTTGTGCGGTTTTTATACCGTTCATATAGCTTAAATCCCTATCTATTATTATAACATTGAATTGCTTCAGCGAAACCGCCTCTAAAGCGGTATAGCCCGATTCCACCACCGCCAAATGATACCTTTCTTTTATGGATAGCGCACTGTATATTAAAGATGCGGTTTTTTGGTCGTTTTCCACTGCAAGTATGTTAATCATTTTTTCACCCTTTGCCGCTGTTATGCTGTCCTGTATTTATTTTTGTCCTTATTATAGCAAATACTCTTTCTTTTTCCAAAATCAAAGAATTAAAAAGAGCTGTCCAATGCGCCTCCCACATCTGCGGGAGCGGAATTTGCAGAGGAATAATAATCCAATTTCTTTTTATCCTCCTTCAGCTTTACAAGCTCTTCCTTTGCTTCGCTGGTTCTGGAATTAAACTGCGTTTGAAGAGCCTTGTCCTTTTCCACCGCCTGCAAATGAGTTGAGCGCAGATTAACGATAGCATTTCTCAAAGGCACAAGGCTGTCACTGATGCGGCGGTTTATATTTGAGCCGTTAAGCATTTCTCTTATCTGCTCCGCCTCCTGCTGTTCTCCCGAATCAATAAGCTGTGTACACTCGTTTTTTATAACGTCTATTTGTGCAATAAGCTTTGCTCTCTCCTCAATCTTTCCCGTTATTATGTCCGAATCCTCGCTGTCCGTACCCAAAATTTCGGATGTTGTTTCGGTATATTTCTTTAAGAGGGCTTCCATTTGTTCAAAATTTGATATAAGCTTCTTGATATTTTCCTCTTTCATAGCATTTATCCTTTCAAAAAACAAATTATCTTTTGATAGAAAACTACAGGCGGACAAAATAATCCGCCTGTGTTTTAAAAAATTCCTGTTATAAGGCAGCACCGCACAATTAGCGGCTTACGCCTTTGCCGCACGCTTGCTTGCATATTTCCCG
>CAZRRT010000168.1:0-3144 GCA_964602605.1 uncultured Ruminiclostridium sp. | reverse complement strand
GCTATCTTCCCGCAGAGCAAAATTCAGGAGAATATCACGGAGTATCAAAACACAAAAGCACTTATACCGGGGAAAATTCAATCACTTACTCTGAAATTACGGGAAGATATTTAAATCAATTAGCGGACAGCGATGAAAAGCTGTGTGCTATAACCGCCGCTATGAAATATGCAACCGGACTTCAATATTTTGCAAAAGAGCATCGTTCAAGATTTTTTGATGTTGGAATAGCAGAGGAACACGCCGCCACCTTTGCAGGGGGATTGGCTTCACAAGGCTTAGTTCCCGTATTTTGCGTTTATTCCACTTTTATACAAAGGTGCTATGATCAAATTCTGCACGATTTGGCAATAGAAAAAGAACACGCTGTGTTAGCTGTTGACAGAGCGGGAATAGTGGGAGAAGACGGAGAAACTCACCAAGGCTTGTTTGATGTTTCTCTGTTATCCAACATTCCCGGTATTACAATATATTCGCCGTCAAACGACGCAGAGCTGAGAAATTCCTTGTACAAGGCTATATATATCTGCGAGGGATTAGCCGCTGTGCGTTATCCGAGAGGAGCCGCCGCCCTTAGCAATACTCAGGATAAAGAATATGATTATTATCAATATTCCTTTGGAGAAAAAAATCAAAAAGCTTTAATGATTACATACGGCAGAATTACAAATTACGCCGTAAAAGCTGCAAAAAACCTAAAAATCGACCTTTTGCAGCTGGTCAAAATATATCCGATTGTGGAAAACTCTGTGGAAAGTGCGGAAAACTATGATAAAATTGTATTTTTTGAAGAGGGAATACAATCGGGAGGAATTGGCGAAAAGTTTGGTTTTCAGCTGTTAAAAAACGGTTGGAAAGGCAAATACAAAATTGTAGCCGTAGACAACAGTTTTGTAAGCTATGGAGAAACCGAAGAAAAGCTGTCCCGGTTAAAGCTTGATACTAAAGGTATTATTGAAGTTGTAGGAGATTTTCTTGAACAGACTTGATGTTGAGTTAGTTAACAGAGGCATTGCCAAAAGCAGAAACGCAGCGCAGCAGTTTATAAAGGAAGGCTGTATTTTAGTAGGAAGCAAAACAATTTTAAAGGCTTCCTTTTTGGTAAGCGAAGCTGATGAAATAACCTTTTGCGGCGAATTGCCAAAATATGTGGGGCGGGGCGGATTAAAATTGGAAACCGCCATAAATGAATTTAATATTGATTTAAACGATTTAATCTGTATTGACGTAGGCGCATCCACAGGCGGATTTACCGATTGTATGCTGCAAAACGGAGCAAGATTGGTTTACGCTGTGGACGTAGGTCACGACCAGTTGGATTCAGCATTAAGAAACAACGAAAAGGTAATTTCTTTGGAAAATACAGATATAAGATATGCCAAAGACAAAATCGGAGAGAAAGCGGATTTTATCTCGGTTGACGTTTCTTTTGTTTCCTTGAAAAAGGTTTTGCCCTTTGTAAAGGATTTGCTAAAGGACACGGGAAAAATTGCGGCTTTAATAAAGCCTCAGTTTGAAACGGGCGGAATAGGCTTGAACAAAAAGGGAATTGTTAAGGATTTAAAGCTTAGAGAAAAAGTTGTGAATGAGATAAAGGAATTTTCTGTCTTATTGGGATTTAAGGTTATGGGAATAACTCAATCCGCTATAACAGGCGGCGACGGAAATATCGAGTATTTGATTTATTTATCGCTGTAATAAGAATGACAGCTGTTTAGAGGTAAAAATGAAGGTATTTATTTGCGCTAATTTATATAAAGAAAAGACAAAAGGAATATTTCCTGAAGTTGTGAGAGTGTTAAAGCATTACGGAATTACTCCCTATGTGGAGCAAAAATACTCTGATATTTGCTCTGCGTTAAGCATAAGCGGAGTTAAGCTTGATGAAGCGGAAAACAATGCGGAGGAATGTGATGTGTTTCTCACCATAGGCGGCGACGGCACAATCCTGCGCTGGGGCAAAAAAGCGGCTGCTTGCGGAAAGGCACTTTTGGGAATAAACACAGGCAGATTGGGTTTTATGGCTACTTTGGAAAAGGATAATCTGCAAAAGTTAGGCGCATTGGCAAGCGGAGAATATAAGCTCAGCTCACGAATGATGCTTGATGTTGAGATAAACGGCCGCAGCGGTTTATCATTATTTAACGCTCTTAACGACGTGGTTTTATTTAAAGGAACTACATCAAAGCTGCCGGAATATGTGGTATTAAGCGGGGATACCGAAGTCGAGCGTGTAAGAGCGGACGGATTGATAATAAGCACCCCCACAGGATCTACTGCTTACTCTCTTTCGGCGGGCGGACCGATAATAGATCCGAAAATTTCTTGTTTTGAGGTGACGGCTTTATCTCCCCACACACTTTTTAACCGACCTATGATTTTTTCGGTGGACAAACAGTTAAAGGCGGGATATATTGCTTATGAAAACAGCCAAGTATATGTTTCTGTTGACGGCGGCGATCCTATAGAAATGCTTCCCGACTATACTATATGTATAAGCAAATCCAATACGGATTTAAAGCTGATTGACATTGACGGAACAAGCTTTTATCAATCTGTTCACAATAAGCTGATGAAGCCATTGAAATAATAGGAAACTGTATGAAGAGAAAAAGACAAGCGGAAATTTTATCTATAATAAAAGAACAGACCGTTGAAAACCAGGATATGCTGTTAAAAGCACTTTCTCTGCGGGGATATAATGTTACTCAGGCTACTGTTTCAAGAGATATAAACGAGTTGTGCTTGGAAAAGAATCTTAATGAGCAGGGCATAAGCTGTTATATGCAGGCAATAGACGAAAGAAAAAACAACACCATTTTTCATCAGTCGGTTATCAACGTTGACTATGCTATGAATATAGTTTGCCTCAAATGCCGCTCGGGGCTTGCAAACGCAGCTTGCGCAACCCTTGATTTAATGAGAATAGAAAGCGTGGTTGGTACTATTGCAGGTGATGATACGGTTTTTATTCTTGCAAAAACGGAAAACGACGCTAAATATCTTTGTGATAAAATAAGAAATATGCTATAACCGCTGCAAAGATGCCTCCCGCCTCTAAGGCGGGATGGGTTTATGAGACTTTGCAAGCAAAGTCTCTCATCTTAGGTTCAGTGGGGGTAAAATCCCCCACTGAACCTCGAA
>CAZRRT010000167.1:0-3207 GCA_964602605.1 uncultured Ruminiclostridium sp. | reverse complement strand
TGACCACATATTTGACCACTTACGAAAAAAATTTTTGGAAAAATTTCATAAAATCGGGGTGTAGCGCAGTTGGTAGCGCGCCACATTTGGGATGTGGATGTCGCGTGTTCGAGTCACGTCACTCCGACCACAAATAAGACAAGCTTCACTGCTGTGCAGAGAAGCTTGTTGTATTTAAGGAGGTATTGTTATGATTTTTTAAGGTTTTTTTATTTGAAGTAGCAAGCAAATGAGGCTTTATTATGATTTTTAAAGAATTTTTTATTTAAATATACTCTGACTGAGAGAATAAAGATATCTCTATATTTTTATTTTCTCGACAATATTAGGAGGATTTATGTTTTTTTATCATGTTGTTTCTGATGTGCCTAAGCAAGTCGGACAGCACTTTGTGTTGGATGAAAAACACCCTAACGGTGTATACGAGCGTGTGCATGCACAGATGAACATAGTTGAAGATATATACAATAACCCCGAAAAATATGAAGGGACACAATTGAGCCATGATGTCGACGTTGCTCTTCGTGAGCTGGCGCTGGAAAAGGTCAGAAAGGAAAAGTATCCGCAGTATCCTTCCCGAATGGCTGCATTGTATGTTTCCAAGACGTATGAGGAAGCGGAACGTTGGGGCGAATATTTTGCCCGTATCGGACGTCCTACTTATTGTGTCGCCAAGATAAAAGTCAATGGTAATTGTTACTGCGGAGACGCTTACAAATGCTTTGACGGGACGATTTCCGAGAAGGAAAATCTGCGAATGGCAGAAATATATTGGTTAAACGGTCCGAATGAGGACGGTCACGAGTCGATAATCGAAGTGCTTGTAGACGGGGAAATAGAAGTCGTTGAGATATTAAAAGAAATAAACGCAAACATTAAATAAGCGCAGGCTTAATTTTTGTGTTTCAACAAACTTCTACCAATGACTGTCAAAGCGATAATTTTGAAATGCCCCTACTTCACGTTTCACGGAGTGGGGGTATTCATTGTTTACTGCGGCTCAATTTTTGAACGCACTGGGTAACGTTTTGTTATCGAATTTCAAGGCTGAAAGATTCGTTCACCGTTTTCAAACGTTCTTTTTCTGCCTTGATGTCAGCTTTGACCTGTACTATCATCACCGCAAGCTTTTCTTCACATTCTTCTCTTGTTTTGGCGTAGATATTATGTGATTCACGTTTTCCGTAAGCGTTGGTCGGCGTATAGCGTCCCTCAAACAGGTGGTCGTTTATCGTCGTCACACAGCCCGTTCCGGATTTGCGCACCTTTGGCTTGTACGGCTCGAAATCGGGTGGGGTGGTATCTACCCTTGACCGTTCCACAACCGTTGGAATTTCGGCTTCTGTGCCGCCAATCTGGCGGTCTATCTTCGCTGCTGCTTGCCGCTGCATGGTGTCGGTTATATGGCTGTAAATATCTATCGTTGTCGCAGAGGAAACATGACCTATCGTTGTTGAGAGCGTCTTTACGTCCATGCCATTTTCAAGCGCCATTGTAGCGAATGTATGTCGTAGGTCATGAAATCTGACCTTTGGGCAACCCGCTCTTTCCAATATCAGTTGCAGTCGTTTACGTACTGCTGAGGGCGTTCTTGGGCGTATGTTATCAATCGGCGATGGGAACATCCATTCCGAATCGACTGATTTTTTATATTCCGATAAAATTTGGAGAAGCGATGGCGGTAATATAACCGTTCGTATGGATGCTTTAGTTTTAGGCTCGGATATGAATAATATAAAGCAAGAGCGCTTCGAGCCTGACAAAAGCCCTGTTCGGCGGACTTTATCATCCACTCGGCACCTAATTTTTCATCGGCTTTTGTTCCCACTCCGTTAGTGTACATTGACGCAAGCATGTATTGACCATAGCTGTCGCCCTCTTCTGCCAGCTTCTGAAATTTTCTGAACTCTCCGTATCTAAGCTTGTTATATAATCTTTTCTCGTTTTCCTCGGTTTCAAGCTGGCTTTCCTTTTTTTTGCTCAATCGACTTCTGCTTGTCAAAGCTTTCCGCACTAAATTCGCCCCTGCTTTTCTTATAACTTATAAGCCACTCCGCAAGCTCCGTTTGTCCCATTATCCAATATAAATCAATAAACTCGTCCAGCTTGTCCGTTTTCACTCTGTCTATATACGGAAAATCTTTTATCTTGCCGACATCGGCATCGTTTTCCTTTATCAGCAGCTTTAAAATATACCAAGCGTTTTCGACAATAAATGATCGGTACATTTTTTCCGCCTCATCGCAAAGCCCCTTCGGATATTTCAATCTGTAATGAGCTGCCATAAATTTGCCCGGTACGTTTCCGTATCCTCCGTCATACACTTTTTTGAAAAGCAGATCATACAGCGTAAAGTCAAAGGTTTCCGTGCTTCCGCCGAAAAGCTTCATTATCAGCTTATCCGAACGCTTCGTAAAGCCTGTTATCAGCTCCCCGAAGTAAACGGGAACGGCAAATTTTATTTCATCGGTTTCTGCGGAACGCACAACAAGCAAATGATCCTCGCTTAAAAAGGGTTCGCACCCCGATACAAGGGACTGCTCCTTATCGTATATTTCAATACATCTTGTGCTGAAAGCTTTTTTCCTATTGCTTTTACGCTTTTTGGAATGACCACACGCTCTAAAGTAATATCAGAATACGCATACTCTCTGATTTCTTCAAGTCCCTCCGACAGGACTATATCCTTGGTGCTGCCTTTATTTCCCGCTTTGTTTTTTATTACTTCCGCCATAACAGTCACCTCATTTTTACATAACTTTTTTCCATGCAATTTCAACTGCCGAACCACATTGATAACGCAAGCCGAGACAAAACAGACTGTTGCGTTGATCTGCGTTTTTTACTTGACAATAAATCTGCGTTATTGTATAATTATTACAATAAAAGTCATAAATAATGAGGTTTTTTATGAAAAAAAGAATATCGGGAAGCTATGAGCAATTTTGCCCGACAATAAAAAAGCCGCTGGGCGTCTATTGAGGAAATACAGCGCAGCACATCTTTTATAAACGGCTGCGATAAACGGTACACTGCGGCGGGAATGCCGGTTCTCAGCGACGGCGAAAGGTTTTATGTGGACAATACCGATACCCATTCACTGATATTCGGCTCCACAGGCTCCAAAAAAACAAGACTTTTCTGTATGCCTATGCTCGACATTTTTTGCAGAGCAGGCGAAAGCTTTATAGTGACCGATCCCAAGGG
>CAZRRT010000166.1:0-3322 GCA_964602605.1 uncultured Ruminiclostridium sp. | reverse complement strand
CATCTATGAGGATTACCGTTGTTTCTTTAAATGGCGTTAAAGAGGTAACGGAACGGTCGCTCATTCTTGCGCCTAAGGCAATAAGCAAATCACATTCCAAAAGTGCAAGCTTTGCGGTTTTTCTTCCGAAAACTCCCAACATTCCGTAATAGTTTTTATGCTCGGTGGGAATTGCGCCAATGCCCATCATAGTGGATATTACGGGAATATCGCACATTTCCGAAAGCTGTACAAGCTGATCCCTTGCATCTGCGGTAAAAATACCGCCGCCTGCGCAAATAAGAGGCTTCTTGCTATTTCTGAGTGCCTCCGCAGCCTTGCGTATTTGCAGCTTGTTGCCCATAACGCTTGGTTTATATGAACGGATTTCCACTGTTTCCGGGTATTCAAAGTCAATCTCCTGCTTTTGAATATCCATAGGAACATCTATAAGTACAGGTCCGGGGCGTCCTGTTCCCGCAATATAAAAGGCTTTTTTCATTACCTCCGCAATAGCCGATGCGTCCTTAACCAAATAGCTGTGCTTTACAAAAGGCTCTGCTGCGCCTGTTATATCCGCTTCCTGAAAAGCGTCCCTGCCAATTTGATTGCTGATAACCTGTCCCGTTATTGCAATTAAAGGAACGCTGTCCATATGTGCTGTTGCTATGGCGGTAATAAGGTTGGTAGCGCCCGGTCCTGATGTTGCAACGCAAACTGCGGGCTTTCCCGTAATTCTGGCATAGCCGCCTGCTGCATGTCCGCTGTTGGCTTCGTGCCTTACAAGAATACTTTGAATATTCGATTTTATCAGCTCGTCAAAAAAAGGACATATTGCTGCACCCGGATAACCGAAAATATGCTTAATTCCTTCTTTTTCAAGAGATTTTACCATTGCGGCAGCTACTGTCATTCTTTCTGTTGCCACTGTATCACCTCGTAAATCTTGTTTTTATTATATTTATTCAATCTATTATACTATTTCATAATCAATTTGTCAATATATCAAACGTTTAAGTTTCCCCAAATACATAACTCGTTTTGGCAGAATTTTTATAAAAGTGCATAAACACAGAGTTTTACAAGTCTTTTAAAAGTTTTCAATCTCTTAAAAAAATCTCCTTTTGTGAAAGTATATTGCCTTGCAATACATATTTGCAGATTATCTTTATTCCGTTATCGTCCCTTTCGTAATTTATATCTCTTTTGGTTATTACATAATTGTTTAAAAAATTTTGTTCATAATTGTTAAGCTCCTGCTCCAATAAACGTTTAACATCGTTTACCGATCTTGTCACTTCAATATTTTCGGTTCTTGTTCCTGTTATCCTGATTTTATTCCAAGGCATTTTTATTCCTAAAAAGCTTACCGCATAGCTTTCGGAGGTATATGAATATCCGTCTTTATAATCGCTTTTGCTGTTGGGAAAGGTAAAGCCGAAAAGCTTTATGTAGTCTTTATAATATATGTCTTTTGTTTTGATCTTTTCGGTAGATGTAAAGCTTTGATAAAAGCTGACCTCCTGTTCAAATTCCGCAATTACTTTACCGTTTGCGTGATGAACTGTTTGATTGCCTTCCGAATCCGAAACAAAGCCGCTGACCACCACATCTCCCGCCTTTACCCCGCTGCCAAGCTCATACATCATTTTTCCTTCGTATATCTCCGCATATATCAGCTTTCCGTCCCTTTCGGCTACTAAATTACAGGGTATGCTTACGGGAAGTCCGCTGTACAAGTCGTCAATTCTTTCGGTTATTTTTACATTTACTCTTGAACCCTCCTGTTCAATGCTGATCCAAGCAAGATCCTTGTAATTCAGTATTGCTTTAAGCTCAGTCAAGGTGGTATTAACGCTTTTTCTTGATGCGCCGGGGTATATTCCGTTTTCAGCCAAAAATGACAAAACGGAATCAGAAGGGATTTTCTTGTTACCCGTTATTTTAATATCCCACACAATAGAGGAGCATAAAAACACAATCAAAGAAAAAGCCGCTATGCCAAAAAGTACGCCGTAACGGTATTTGTATTTATTTAATTTAAAACATATTCCGTGTTTTTCCACAACCTTCATTTGAATATAAAAGCTGCGCTTTAATTTTGATAAAGCCACATAATTATAAGGTGTGGTTTTCGCATAATAAACGCCCTTTTCATTTACCGAATCATATATTTTTATTCCTCTGTTAAAAGCTTCGGATAAAAATTCTTCACAATTTGCTCCAATAAGCCTAAATTTAACATAACACGCTTTTCTCATAAGTCCTCCTTTGAAGCAAAGGTTATGGAATGAATTCGACCTTTAATAACAATTCCCCGTGTGCTGAAATTGTTCATACAAAGCTCCATACCCACAAAGGTTGCCGTAACCGTGGGAAGCTCTAATTTAATACAGTTTTCGTCATATCCGATAACTATCATTCAGCCGTCCAACACAATATGATTGTTGTCGGTTATCTGAATATCCGAGTGTTTGGTAAATGATTTTTTGAAATCCTCATATTTTACTGCTATGTCGCTGATATTCACATTTTCACCGCCTTTATTATAAAATCAAATAACAATCAAAATAAATCGAATGTTTTAAAAAATGAATTAGTATAATATATGAGACAAGTTTAAATCTATGCTATATAAAGGAGAGTTAAGTTGAAAAATAAAACTGTTTTTAAAATAATATCAGCTTTTTTCGCCACATTATTGTGCTTTATTCTTATTATTGATGCGGAAGGAACGGTAACAGCGGCACGCAAAAGCGTAAACACTTGTTTAAGCGTGATAATTCCCTCTCTTTTTGCATTTATGATATTTTCTCAAATCCTTATTAAAAGCAATATAGGAGATTACCTTTTCTATCCCTTATATAAGCTTAATTCCTTTTGGTATAAGGGGGACAGAAAGGAATTTTCCGTTTTTATGCTTAGTCTTATGGGCGGTTATCCTGTAGGCGTAAAGCTGATTAAAGATTTAATTGCGTATAATAAAAATTATTACGAAATTGCATCGAATATTCTTTGCTACTGTTATTGCGGAAGCCCTGCTTTTATAATTCAAATTGTGGGATTATCTGTTTTGGGCAATTCCAAAGCAGGCTTATTGGTATATTTCTCAAACGTTTTGTCCTGCTTGACATTAGCAATTATAATGAATTTAAAAAGGAAAAGAAATCAAGTCTGCTTTAATAAACCTGAAAGCAAAAAAATAAAAATTACGCTTAACGACTTAACCGACAGTATAAAGGATACAGTTAAAGCCTTGGGAACAATATGCGGAACTATAGTCGCATTTAATATTTTTTTGGAAATATTAAATTATACGGGGTTTATAGAGATATTGGGCAAA
>CAZRRT010000165.1:0-3346 GCA_964602605.1 uncultured Ruminiclostridium sp. | reverse complement strand
ATGTAGAAAGGAAAATTATGACCTCATCACAAATTTTATTACTTGTAATCGGCGGTGGTTTGTTTTTGGTTATCGCCTTAATTATTGCAATCGGGGACGGTAGCTCACTGAAATCAATTAAGAATAAGCCGGTAGGAAACGGGCAGCATGGCACGGCAAGGTTTGCAACCAAAGGTGAAGTGTCAAAAACTTACAAGCAAATTCCCTACACACCGCATTTGTGGCGCAGCAGTGAACAGCTTCCGAAGGTAGACGGATTGATTGTTGGCTGTCATGAAGGAGTGAGTCAGATGACCGCATTGGTAGACGATTCGGATATTCACACCTTGATGATTGGCGCAT
This sequence comes from uncultured Ruminiclostridium sp., assembly GCA_964602605.1. Taxonomy (GTDB): domain Bacteria; phylum Bacillota; class Clostridia; order Oscillospirales; family Ruminococcaceae; genus Ruminiclostridium_E. Next base: position 3,004 of record CAZRRT010000165.1, on the reverse strand, counting down.
CCGGTGTCGGCAAGACCGCAAATTTCCTTTATCCGAACATAGAATATTGCTGTGCAGCGGGAATGTCATTCGTCACAACCGACAGCAAAGGTGACCTCTACAGAAATACCGCAACCATTGCTGAAAAGTATTACGGTTACAAAATTGCAGTTATTGACCTCCGTAATCCTACCCGAAGCAGTGGCTACAATATGCTTTATCTTGTCAATAAATATATGGACATGTACAAATCAACAAACAGAATGGAGCATAAGGCTAAAGCCGAGAAATATGCCAAGATTACTGCAAAAACCATTATCAGTTCTGACGGAAACACTTCTGAAATGGGACAAAATGCTTTCTTCTACGAATCGGCAGAAGGTTTGCTGACATCGGTTATTTTGTTGGTTGCCGAGTTTTGTTCTCCCGAAAAAAGGCATATAATCAGTGTGTTTAAGCTGATTCAAGATTTGCTTGCGCCGTCAGAGGTGAAAGGCGTGTCACGTTTTAAATTGTTAATGGATAAGCTGCCGAGTGAGCATAAAACAAGGTGGTTTTCGGGAGCAGCCCTAAACTCCTCCGAACAGGCAATGGCAAGCGTAATGACCACTGCTATGTCAAGGCTAAATGCCTTTCTCGACACAGAGTTAGAGCAGATTTTGTGTTTTGACACCTCCATTGATGTTGAGGACTTCTGCAACCACAAATCCGCAATATATCTCGTTTTGCCCGAGGAGGACACCACTAAGCATTTCTTGGTATCGCTTATTTTGCAGCAGCTTTACCGAGAAATGCTTACGGTAGCGGACGAAAAGGGCGGGCAGCTTGATAAGCGGGTGATGATATATGCCGATGAAATCGGGACGCTGCCTAAGATAGAGGGGCTGGAGATGATGTTTTCCGCTTCACGTTCAAGAAAAATATCTATTGTTGCGATTATACAGTCTCTCGCACAGTTTGAAAAGACTTACGGCAAAGAGGGTGCGGAAATTATTGTTGATAACTGTCAGTGTACATTGTTTGGCAGCTTTGCGCCCAACTCAAAGACAGCCGAGGTAATGTCGCAGAACCTTGGCAAACAAACCGTTCTCAGCGGCTCAATCTCCAAAACCGCAGGCAAGGACGGGTCAAATCGCACATTGCAAATGATTGAACGTCCTCTGATGACTGTTGACGAGCTGAAATCCATGCCCAAAGGTCATTTTGTTGTTATGAAAACGGGGTGTTATCCTATGAAAACACGGTTAAAGCTGTTCTTTAAGTGAGGGATTAAGTTTGAAGAGGCTTATGTGGTGGAGGAACAGGCGGAACGCAGGGTACTGTATGCGGATAGGGTAGAATTGGAGATGGAGATGTTGAAGAAATTTCCGCAGACGGCGATACCTGTTGAGTTTGAAGATGATAAAATGATCTCTAAAAAATGTGCGCCAAAGACACGAAAAGGACCCGCCAATCCAAAAAAGAAGGTTGAAAAATAAATCGTTGAACTGCAAAGGCAAGTACACTGTAAAATCTGTACTTGCCTTTTTGTTTCGCAAAATCTTCAAGCTTGCGAAAGTAAATTTTGTTTTTTAGCCATTTAATATATCATATTTTATTGAAGATGCGTTTGTAAAAATTGTACTATTGCATTTTTACTCGAAGTAGTATATAATAAAAAAGCAATTTATTGGAGGAATTGATATGACTTATAAAATAGCCGTGTGTGATGATGAGCAAATCTTTATAGATGATGTGACCTCAAAGCTCAAAGAGCAAAGTGAACAGTGTGAGATTTCGGAATATACTTCCGGCGAGGAGCTATTGAATTCTCCTTTGGATTTTAATATAATTTTTCTTGATATAGAAATGACAGGAATTAACGGCATAAATACTGCTCTTTCTCTGCGTGAACGAAAGTATGACGGAATGATAATATTTCTGACAAGCCACACAGAGTTTATGCCTGATGCGTTTAAAGTAAAAACATTTCGCTTTTTGGATAAGCCGCTTGACAATGAAAAATTTAACGAAGCGTTTTCCGAAGCCAAAAAGGAAATATTGAATACGGAACATATTTTGTTATCAGACAGGAGCGGGAAAAAAGTATATCTTAAACTTACGGACATTGTTTATCTTGAGGCTTATGGTGACGGAACGTATATTTACGGAAAGACGGGGAGTGTTTATGATACAGATAAGCCGCTTAAATATTGGAAAGAACAAATCGGTTCTGAACATTTTTATCAGATACATAAATCTTTTATAGTATCCTATTTATATGTTTCGATTATTTTAAAAAACAATCAGGTTGTTATGAAGGGAATCAAACAACCATTAGATATATCGAGACGAAATACTGTTCCGTTTAGAAATGGTTTTTTTGACTATATCAAAAAATATGCAAAGGTAATTTAGTATGGTTTTTCTTAAAAATTTTTCAGGGGTGGCACTTGGTTTTGCTGTAGAATTTCTGAAATTGATGCCAATTATGATATTTGTTTTTGGATTTAAGTTACAGCCTGTAAAAAGGATAGTTATTTTTGGATTGTGCGCAGTAATCCTTTTGGCTTTGTTGACAAACTTTGGATTAAATCTGCACATGCCGATATATACATATGTCAGCCTTTTGCTGGCAATGTTTATAACTCGTGGGAAAAATCATATAATATATGCACTAATTTCATATTTGGGAATTTGCATTTTAGATATGCTTATTGCAACAGTATGGTTGTTTTTTAATGATCAAACATACAGTCAAGTTGCCGATAATACAGCAAGCCGTATAATTATCAATGCAATAAATATAGTTACAGTTTTTGTCATTTGTATAATAGGAAGAATTTTCCTTTCACAACAGCAGTACATATCATTGCAAAAAGCGAGAAGATCGTATTTAATTCTTTTCTTGCTTGGAGAAATATCCTTGTCTATATTTATGACATTGTTTCAGATTGGCAGCATTTCAAGTGATAAAACTGAAAAAGCTATGGCAGTATGCCTTAGTGTTGGAAGCATTATTTTCTTGCTGACAGCCTTTATTTCG
>CAZRRT010000164.1:0-3436 GCA_964602605.1 uncultured Ruminiclostridium sp. | reverse complement strand
TGAGGTTCTCTAAAAAGGAATTCTCAACGCTTATTCTTTTACTCGTATATTTCTCTGCCGCTCTGACATCAAGCATAAAGCGATGTCATTTGTTTCATATTCCGCAGCACCGTCTTTGATGCTGGCAATGCTGCTGAAGAAATCAAGCAGTCCCGTTTTTCCTTACAGCAATGCTTCAATTTGCTCTTTCGGTCTGTAGCCCACAACCTTATTTACGAGTTTTCCGTTTTTGATTACGGCAAGCATGGGAATGCTCATTACCTGAAACTGCGCCGCAAGCTCCGATTGTTCGTCAACATTGATTTTGCCGACTTTTATATCACTTCTCTCATCTGAGATTTCCGATACTATAGGACCTACCATACGGCAAGGACCGCACCAATCGGCATAGAAATCGAGAAGTACGGGTTTATCGGAATTTAAAACTTCACTTGTGAAATTTTCTTTACTGATTTTAATTACAGACATTTTGGTGTCCTCCTTTTTTTAATGTTTCTTTATTGTATCTTTATTATACCCAATTAAAATTTAGAATTCTGTGATGTTATCACTTTTTTCTGTTCTTTAATTTGCAGATCACCTGCGTCATCGTTCCCATTGAGCAGAAGCTGCACCTGGTTCTCGGCTTAAAGAGAATCATAACAATAAAGCCAATTAAAAGCGATGTAATACTATTTCTAACTTAAAAACGTTCTTTGAACACTTTTAAGTGTTCCGCTTTTGGCGGAACCGACGTAACTTCGTCACGTCGAGAAATAGTATTGAACATACATTCCGCACCGCCTTCGGCGGGTATTCGGCTTCGCCGAATAATTTAAAAACGTTAGTACGTTTTTAAAACGGAATTAGTATAAGCATTAGGCTGTAAAGCCCGAAGCTGAACTGCGCCACCCAATCAGGGAAAATGCTCCCCGAATATGTCCACCCCCAGGGAATACGGAAGGTCCAAAACAGCTTATACTATTTTCAGTCAGGTATTTGTATTAGACGCCATACTCATTCCTCCCATTATAAAATAAATCGGTTAGAATGTATTTCAGCGGTAGACGAAAATATTACTTTTCCTTGTAATAAAGCATACAATGGCAAAAGCCCTCAAAGTTTGGATCGGCAATTTGCTCCTTGAACTCCTTGCACATACACTTGGTATCATCGGTTTTTTCTCTGCGGCAGGGACAGTAACCGCCCGTCCTTTTCAGTCCTTCTTTTATTGTGTTTACAATTTCGGTATCGGGATTTAATTTGATTTTCATTTTTCTACTCCAATTATAGTTTGTAATAGTATTTTCTCAAGTTTCCTTAATTTTATCAGGTTTCTTTATCGCTTTCCGTGATATTATCACATTAAGTAAAATGTGAGTTTGTGAGAGCAATTAGGAATAGGGAAAAGAAAGAAAATAGACTATATTTTCCAAATCGTAAAAACTGTGATATAATATAATAAGTCAAATAAGTATCATCAATATATCTGAAATTTTGATAAAATGTGACGATCGTTTTACTTATTATATACTTACCGTTTCAGAAAGGATAAGCCTATGAGAAAAGCTCCGAAAATTATTTTATCGCTAATTATGATAACTGCAATTATATCGTTAGCTTTAGTAGTATGTCAAATTGGGGTTCGCATAAAAAGAAGCGATTGGGTTATTACGACAGCAAAAATTACATTTATCGGCACGCCTGAGGGAGTAGTATTCGGAACATTTACGGATTATAACGGAACGGTTCACTCAGATCAAGTTATGTACATAGACGGCAAATTTCAACCGAAAAATTTAATAAAAGGAACTCCAAGATATGATCCGAAACCGTATATTGGTAAAACGGTTAAAATTATGTATAAACCCGAGGCAGTTAATTTAGGGGAAAATATACGAATAGAAGCCGACATCGACAGTTATGATAAATGGCTGCAAAGCTTCATTGCTGCGGGAATTGTTTTCGGCATTTCAGCATTTTCATTTACCGCAGTCTGCATATTTAATTCAAAAAAAGGCGGCAGAAGAATCCGTATTAAATCGATTTAAGCAATTTATCTATTATATTCTTTAAAACAATTTGGTATTCAAGAAAAATGTAATAAGGAGGGGCATATGGGTAGATTTTCCGCAACCGTACATATCAAGATCAACACCGACAAATCCAAGTTTAAGGATTTATTTTGCGATGTAATGAAGAATCGTGGATTTGAACCTTGTTCAGAAGACGAGACGGCATTGTCGTATCTGCTTGCTTTCAGCGAAGGAGGTTGGGTAACGTTGTCGTCGGACAGGTATTCAAATAATCCCAATCAAGCTCATGAAGATGTGCGTCAAATAGCTGAAGCAATGAAAACCAGCGGTTTTTCTGTGGAGGTTGTTGACAGTGATTTTGCTATTTTAAGTTTTTTTGGCGATAAAACGGACAAGGTTATTGTGGGTAATGGCTTGGGGTATGGTATTGAAGACGCTCCCAAAGGCAAGCGTAAGTGTTGGGAGTTGCTTTTGGCAGAGGGAAAAACGTGGGAGCAGCTTTCCGAGGCTTGGGAAAAGGACGAGGTATTTGTGGAGGACACTCTGTACGAAGCAGCTTCTATGCTTGGGATAGAACCAAAGTATATAACTGCGGATTACAGGGAGCTATCCGATAATGGGGAGAGCGACAGAAATATCGTTCCGCTTTTTTTCACTAAGGAAAAAGACGGCAAGAAAAGCAAATCCTTGTCCTTGAACGCAGCTTTTATCAAGGTTTTCGGCGATGCTCTTGAACCGTTGGGATTCAAGAAAATCAAGAACCGCCACCCTTATTTTGTGCGTGTTGTTCCCGGTGGGGAGATCATTCATGTAATAACAATTATTTCTAAACAGGGATTGATGCAGAATGAAAAGGCATTTGAAATTAGGGGTGGAGCTGCAACGGTGTACAGAGGAAAAATTGATTTCACTGTTAGTCCTCAAAGAAATTCAAATTGGCTCATAAGCAATATTGATGTTTATTATGAACTGCATCCATTTGAAGGTAATTCCGAAATGTATGCTAAAATTGACCAATTTACCTATACGACAGGCGATGACAGTTCAATGACAAATGGGCTTGTCAGCTCTCTTGGGTATACAAAGCAGCTCTTGCTACCTGCACTTGACAAGATAACAAATCTTTCGGAATATGCTGATTTTTATTGGAAATTCGAACCAACGGTACTTGATATTTTTGATGAGGAGGGGTGGGGAATAGCAAAGGATAACGGTCAGAGCGACGGACTTATGCTGTTGATGATTTATGATACTGACACCTATGAGAATAAATCCAAAGAAGAAATAGAACGTTTCAGGACGAGAATGATGTATGGAATGAAGACAGGCAGAAACGGATATACATTGGAAGTTCTTGATTCAGATTGTAAAATTGCAGAGTCACGAATGAAAAGCAGTATAACTGTTTTTGATAAATTGCT
>CAZRRT010000163.1:0-3539 GCA_964602605.1 uncultured Ruminiclostridium sp. | reverse complement strand
GCTGTCCCGCGCCGATACCGATAGCCTGTCCTCCGCAGGCATAGGCCACGGAATTGGACTGGGTGTATTTTAAGGTTATCATTGAGATGGCAAGGTCGATTTTGGCGCTGTCCGGCAGATCCTTGTTTTCGGTGACTATATTGCCGAAAAATTCGTCGTCTATCTTAAGCTCGTTTCTGCCCTGCTCAAAGGTAATGCCGAAAACCTGCTTACGCTCGATTTGTTCGGGAACATAATTTTCGTCGATTTGAATTATTGCGTAGTTGCCCTTTTTCTTTGATTTTAATATTGCAAGTGCCTCGTCGTCGTAGCCGGGGGCAATAATACCGTCGGAAACCTCTCTTTTCAGCATTGTTGCGTTAGCAACTTCGCATACGTCCGACAATGCCACAAAATCGCCGTATCTGCTAATTCTGTCCGCCCCTCTTGCTCTTGCATAAGCGCAAGCCAAAGGAGATAAATCACCCAAATCGTCTACCCAATAGATTTTTTTGAGAGTATCGGTAAGGGGAAGACCCACTGCTGCGCCTGCGGGGGAAACGTGCTTAAAGGAGGTTGCCGCAGGAAGTCCCGTTGCTTTTTTCAGTTCCTTTACCAGCTGCCAGCCGTTAAATGCGTCCATAAAGTTGATATAGCCGGGTTTTCCGTTTAAGACGGTTATGGGAAGGTCCTTTCCGTTCTCCATAAAAATGCGGGAGGGCTTTTGATTGGGGTTGCAGCCGTATTTCAGTTCAAGCTCGTTCATTTTGGTATTATTCCTTTCTTAATATATCTTAATCGAAGTCAAAATAAATATAATGCTTTCCGCAGTGAAGACATCTAAACAGATATCCCTCGTTATTTTTCAGATATTCCTTTGTGTCGGGGAAATCCAGCATACAAATGTCCTTTCTGTAGGTGTTCCCGATCTCCTCCGCTATTCCCGCCCTTTCCAGATCCTGCCATGTATAATAGCCGAGAAAGGCGCAGTAATCATCGCAGCAGGCAAGCCAGTATTCCTGCTGCCAGCCGCAGTAGCCGGGGGTACGGTGAATCAGCTCATCTGTCTTTTCGGGATCGGAGACCTCGTCCGTTGACATTTCGTCCTGAAACTCTCCGTCAAATTTCTCGGCGGCAGCACCGCTTGAAATACACCGGGGACAAAGATAATCAACATCTTCTATTGAATAAAACGGTCCTTCGTAATATACATCGGTTCGTTTTCCGCAGCACCGGCAAAGGACTGTTTTATCGTTTTTAAAAATGCCTGTTTTAATGGGGTCGGGGTGATATTTAAAGCTGTATTTACTCATATCCTTCTCCTGCCTTACATTATCCGAATATCATTTGTTCTTATTAACTATACGGCTTTCGTATTTTCCTGTTCCTATATCAATATATCTTGTGAACAGCGAGACCTTGTTGTCCTCGTTAAGGTTGTCCCAAAGCAATTTTGTAAATCCGTCCAGATCCAAGTCGGGAATTTCAACCCTCTTAGGCTCTCCCTCGTAACTTGGCAAAGGCTCGCCCTCTGATTTATAGGTATGGATAAATCTGCCCTCTCCCTTTACGGGGTTGTTGTAGGCATACATATACCGCAGCACCGAGTGGGGATTTCCGTTGTCGCTTTTTAAAATGCTCATAGCGTAATTCATTTTGTTGTTTTCAATATGTACTATTCCCGATATTCTTGGAGTGTAGTTAGGTGCGTCGTCCTCAAACTCTCTTGTTCTCAGCGACTGTTCAAAGGTGAGCTGCTTGTCCATTCCCTCATATATAGTGTCGGTTTGATCGCCGTTGGTGACAATGGTCTTGTTTCCCATTACACGTACAGGGGCGTATATAATAAGGTGGGGGTCAACCATTTTTGAAGGATCAAAAGCCTCAGTTCGTATTCCTTCGCCCTCCTCTACAAAAACACGGTTGCGGCTGTTTATGCTTCTGCCCATAATGAAATAAGCGATAACAGCCTTTTTCTCATCAGGGGTTTTTCCGATTAAAATTCCTCTGCCGTGATAAGCAAGGGAGTTTAACTCGTCCTTGATTGTTTTGATTTCCATATAATAAGCCTCCTTTTAAAATTTACCCAAATAACAAACGGTTACGCCGTTTACATCAATTTTACCGTCCTTTTGATATTTGTCAAAAAGCTTTATCAGCTCCTCTTTAAATTCGCCGTATTTTTCGTCCGTTTCTTTTAAAGCATAAGAGCTTGACATAGCTCTGCCGATAAAGCCATCTAAAGCCAACTGTGAATTGTTTTCCAATATAAAAGTATCAAGCTGTGAAAAATAGCCGTTTTTAAGTATTTCGCCGCCCTCTGCCGCACTGTTGGTTGCTAAGTGATTAACATAAGCCTTGCCGCAGTATTTTTTAAAGACAGCGTTTCTTTCCTCTAAATAGCCGCAGTTCCGTCTTTCGTTGTAGATAATTGCAACGCTTCCGTCAGGCTTTAAAATACGCTTACATTCCTTTTCAAAGCCGTCCTTGTCGAACCAGTGAAACGCCTGCGCCGCGGCAACCAAATCCACGCTGTTATCGGGAAGTCCCGTGTTTTCCGCTGTGCCGTTTACAACCTCAACACCCTCTATATTCAGCTTGGAGCGCATATCGGCATTAGGCTCTACCGCCGTTATTTTCCAAGGCTTCAATAAAAGGCATTTGGTGAATTTGCCTGTTCCCGCTCCGACGTCCGCTGTTCTTTCAGCCCTTGTTTTATCATAGAGCCAATCTATCAGCTCAGTTGGATAAGAGGGACGGTATTTGTCGTACAAATCCGCTTTTCCCGTAAATTTTTCCTCGTTCATATATTTCCCTCCGCTTACTTGCCCTCAAACTCCTTTAATTCCTCCAAAAACTCCTTATAGTCCTCATCTGACCAATAAAAGGTAAGCTCCTCCTCGGTAAATTCCTGCCCGCTTGTATCAATAAAATGATCTCCCACGTCATAGCCCAAGCAGTTAAGCACTCTTTCGGCAAACTCACGGTAGAACATACCTATTCCCGTTATAACATTCCCGTCCTCAACAACGGGCTTATGCACAAAATGCTCCTTTTCCACAAAGGAAAAGGTCTCCGCCATTTGCATAAAAAATCCGGCGGTAAAATTCTTTCCTTCAAGCAGTTCCGCCTTGGACAACAGTATGGGTGAGGAGGAAATGGCGGCTATCAGGGTATCTGCGTTTTTGCCCTGTTTCAGAAAATCAATCAGCTTTTCATCGTAAAGGGGCTGCAAGGGGAAGATCGTTCCCGGCAGTATCAAACAGTCATAATCGGAAACACTGACTTCATCCACAGTTTTATCCGGCATAACGGAAAAGCCGTCCTCGCTGGTGTAAAGCTTCTTTTCCGAGGCTATTATGTCGATTTTTTCTTCAAACCAAACGGTCAGACAGGAGGTTAGGCAGGTTATTTCCTGTAAGGAAAAATTAGGGTAGATAAGTACCGCATATTTTTTACTCATATTTATGCTCCTATTTATAATACTTTTTTAATCCGTTCAGCCAATCGGGAGTATAATCTCCCACGGTAAATATCTGTCCGTTTCTGTATTCGCCCAC
>CAZRRT010000162.1:2400-3580 GCA_964602605.1 uncultured Ruminiclostridium sp. | reverse complement strand
CTCGGGTGTTCCCTCTCACCTTTTTAAGCGCAGATAAAAAGCCGTTTTTGGTTATGCCGAAATCCTTGAAAAGCTCCCTGATTTTTCCTACGGCTTTTTCCAATAGTCCCAAAAACAAATGCTCCACGCTGACATAATCGTCGTTCATTCGCTCCGCTTCGCTTTCAGCATAGGTCAAGGCTTTATCGCAGTCCTGTGTGATGTAAATGCTGTTCATATCCCTTGCGCCGCTGCCCGTTACCTTGGGAACGGAATCCACAATTTTTTCCGCTTGTCTTGTAATCAGATTAACGTCTGCGTTCATACTTTGCAAAAGCTGGGGAATAAGTCCCTCCTCCTGCTGCAAAAGAGCAAGCAAAATATGACACTGATCTATCTGCTGATTATTGTTTTCCACTGCAATGCTTTGAGCCGATTGCAGTATCTCTAAGGATTTTTTTGTTAATTTTTGAGTATTCATAACACATTCCTCCTATATTACCTTTATTATCAATTATGAATAACAATTAAGCATATTATCAAATAACAGCTTAAATTTTAATGCTTAAAACCGACTGTTAAATAACCACTATTCCCTTTTCCAAATACTCTCTGTATCTTTGTTCAGCCAATGACGCTCCCCGATTTGGATCATCACAGGTAAAATAACATTTCAGCACATCGTCAAACATTCTTATATATTGGGAGATTGCAAGTCCGATTTCCTCGCTGCTTTTATCGTTATATTGAGGCGGCAGGGTGAATTTCCTTGTAAACCGCCCTTCCTCAATATAGTATCTTATGCCTTGGGGAAAATATTTAACGATATACTGATTTTCAAGCTTTGCCCAAAGCCTTAAAAACTCCTCCATTTTGTTTTTAAGATCGTCGGACTGTGTGCGGAAGCTTACCTTTAGCTCTCCCTCGGTACAATTATCGGATCTTAAAAGCTGCAAGCTGTAGCGAACGGTAGGCTTATATTTGTATTTCAGCGAGGAACGGATAAGCATTGATTGATTTTCCGATTTTGCGATAAAGCCGTCGTTTTGGTTGGAAAACAAGCGGTTAAGGCTGTCGAAAATGCTGTTTATTCTCATTTCGGGAGTGGTGTAGCTCACCTTTTCCGCCAAAATTCTGTCAATAAGTGCGGAACGGCTTATTCCCATAGCATAGGCAAGCCTGTCTACCTCCTCCACCACTT
>CAZRRT010000162.1:0-2390 GCA_964602605.1 uncultured Ruminiclostridium sp. | reverse complement strand
AAAACCAAGCTGTATACGGTTTTGCCCATATTTATCAAATCCTTTTTATCAAATGGTTTTATGAAATTCTTTTATTGTCTTGACATAATTATAGCACGGAGTTAATAATTTGTCAATAGATTTATATAAATTTTTATACGAGTTTTAATTTTTTTCATTGCTGTACTTACAATGATACACTCGATGTGTTATTATAATTACAGCAAAACAAATCTTATCAAAAATAATTAAAAAAAGAGGTGCTTATTATGGGACTATTTGATCCTATTGATTGGGACGGCAACGGAAAGATTGATTCTGCTGACAGATTTATTGATTTTATGGTTTATAACGAGATCTGCGGCGAAGAATCACGTCAAGAAAACGATATTCTTTTTGATGACAAGGATTCCGACGATCCCTTTGATATTTCTTTTGATGAAGATGATGATTTTTGAGTGTATTTGCCTAAATTTCACAAGCCTCGATTAAATAAAAAAATGAGTAAGGCGGAATCAGAGCCATACTCGCATAAAAGTTTATGCCCCGAAGCAACCATTTGTAATTGCTTCGGGGCTTGCTGTAAATGTTTGATTACTCGCATAAATCAGAGTTTTATCTTTCATCCAAATCTAAAAACTTGCTCGCCAGCTTATATACTTGCTTTATCTCATTGGATGATAAATCCCATGATTTCAATTCTTCCGAAACCATTTGCGGATATTTTTTGCTAATATCTTTTAAGGCATTCCCTATTGATTTTCTTACATATTCACTGCTGTCTTGCTTATGAGCAGATAATAACCGTACTGCAATCTGAGGGTTATCCTTAAAATAAGGGCGGCTTGTCCATATTCTCAATCCTTCCGAAACAGCTCTGCGAACATTTGCACAATCGCTGTTTAACCATTCTTCTATTAAGGGCAAAGCCGTCTCATATCCGATAATTTTACAATGGTTATCAAAAGCCATAGCTAAGACTTCCTGCACTTTCCAGCTATTATGCTGACTTACTGTATTTTTTAAAAAGGACATTGCTAAAGCAGTGTGATGTGCAGAATAACCTAAAAGAAAAACACCAACTTCCTGAATTTGAAAATTATCCGATTGATAAAGTTTAATTCCCATATTAAAACAATCATCAATAGAATGTGACTTATAATATTTTTCCGCTTCGGTTTTTACAAGTTTTAAGCTGTCCCTTTCGGGAATCAGCTCCTCTAAATACTGTATATACTCATTCAATTAACATTTCTCCGTTTCTCTGTAAATTTCGATTTACCTTAAAGCTTCTGAAATTGCGAAGCAATTTCCAAGTTAGTGGGGGAATTAACCACCGCTGAACCGAGAGATGAAAGCCGCCGCCTAATGAGGCTATGCCTTTTGCTTGCCGCAAAAGGCGGGGGACGTCTTTGCAGCGGTTATAAATAATTATACTTAAGGACAGCCGCATTGTCAATAGAAAACGCCACAGCACTTTTGACTGATAATCAGAAGTGCTGTGGTGAAAGCTTTTTTATGATCGGCTGTCTTTTTTGTCCTATTTAATGCCCATTAAAAATCACATCAAGAATTTGCATCATATTTTTCCTGAACCTTTTGCGGAAGCTCCGAATACTGCACCTCCTCCCAATTATGTACGCCGAGAGATCTGACTTCTAATTTGAGAAAAGCGTCCTCTCTCAGCTTTTTGAGGGTTTTGAACGTTAATATCTTCTCTTGTCCGCCCTCGCTGTAGCAGCTTAAACTGTATTCGTATTTCATATCGCTGTTTGACGACAGCTCTTTTACTTGGCTGTTGTCAACTCTTGTGTAGTATACGCCTTCGTAATTTTCCATAATAATTAAAGCTCCTATGGCAAAAAGCACGGCAATGACTATTGAAATTACGGCAGAAATAACTTTTCCGTTCACTGCATTATTGCTCCTTTCTTTAATTTGACAATATCCTACCATATATTCCTCAATTTCAACATTGAATTAACTGACATTATTAAGTATTTTTATTACATTTTTGTAAGCAGCAAGCAATTCAATAAAGGGTTTATATTATAACATAATACTGTTTAAATATATCAAATGGTGATACAGAAAAGCATACGGCTGAATAACGCAAAAACGATAAAGCCAACCTCCAAAATATATTTTACTTTTTGTGCATTACGCCGAATTTTATACGTTAAACGATTACAAGATTACTAATACAAAACTTGATTTTCTATTTATTATTCATTATTTCTAATGTTTATTTTTTTGTAATCGTTTTCAGCTATTGAAATTGTTGTAGAAATAGTATATACTAATTATAGTTATTAGCTAAATTTGACAATGACAAACAAAGCTGTATTATTTCAGTTGTTAAAGCGCAGCTTAAACAAGCTGCCGAAATTGCGAAGCAATTTCGAGGTTCA
>CAZRRT010000161.1:0-3599 GCA_964602605.1 uncultured Ruminiclostridium sp. | reverse complement strand
CGCTCTCGTCGAGATATATGTCCACCTGAGAAAGCACGTCCACCGCTTCGCCCAAATCGTTCCATTTGGAATCGGGAAACTGTCCCGTTCTCATTTCCTCGGAAGTAACACGGGCTTCCGATGACAAAATACGGGAGGCTATCTGCTCCTTTGACATTTCCAAAGAAAAAATGCAGACTCTCTTATTGGGATAATTTTTTGCCACATTTGTTGCAATATTGGTGGCAAAGGAGGTTTTGCCCATACCGGGGCGAGCGGCTATAAGTATAAGATCCGAGGGATTAAGTCCGAATATTATCTGATCCAATTTTCCAAAGGAGGTGCGCAGTCCCACATATCCCGATCCCTCCGGATTTTCCGATAGCTCTGAAATAATGTCAAGCTGCTGGCTCACCAAAGGCTTAATATGTGTAAGTCCCTTTAAATCCCGCTCATCTCTTATATCAAATATTTTCTTTTCCGCAAAATCAAGCAAGGCGGAGGTTTCCTCGGTTTCCGATGCAGCCAAATCGTATATTTCCTTGGAAACGGTCATCAGCTGCCTTACCATATACTTGCTGCATATTATATCTATATAGTCGTTGATCAAGGTGGGATTTAAAGCATTGTTTGCCAAGCCCATTAAATAAGTGCCGGCGTCGCTGCTGCTTTCAAAAACTCCCTGCCGCAACGCGTTTTCTCCAACGGTGACAACATCTATTTTTGAACCGTTAATACTCATTTGATAAATAACAGAGTACAAATCACGGTGAAGCTGTATTTTAAAATGCTCGGGGTGAAGCCTTGCGGTAATGTCGTCCACTGTGGAGGGGTCGGCTAAAACGCTGCCTAAAACGGCTTGCTCCGCCTCCATATTAAATGGCAGAGCATTATTTAAATTATCCGAAGTGATTCCCGAATTGTTAAAATCCGCCATAGTTTCTCCTTATTAAAACTGCCTCCCACATACTTTTATAAACATAGCTAATGTCATTATTGAAATTAAGTGGGAATCGGCAAACAGTAAATTGTATTTTACTATTACCGATAAAACTAACAGCTGCTGTTTATTCGGCGGGAATCTCCTCCACCAAAACGGTGAATTTTGCGCTTACTCCGTTGTAAAGCTTAGCTTCCGCAGAATATGCTCCAAATGCTTTAATATCGCCGTTTATTGCTATTTTTCTCTTATCTATGTCAAGACCGTACTGCTTTTTCAGCTGTGCGGAAACGTCCTTGCCTGTGATTGAGCCGAAAAGCTTGCCGCTTGTGCCGCCCTTTGCGGAAATTTTAACGGTTTTTCCCTCTAATTTGGAGGCGGTGTCCTTGGCATTTGCAATTTCCACATCTATTTTGTGCTGTGCTGACGCCTTTTGTCCCTCCAAAATATTCATATTTGCAGGGGTAGCCTCAACCGCCAATTTTTTTGATATAAGACAGTTTCTTGCATAGCCGTCCTTAACTTCCTTAATCTCGCCTTTTTTTCCTGTGCCTTTTACGTCTTCAAGTAATATTACCTTCATTTTCTGTCTCCTTTTATAATTTATTTTTTTCAAGAATTTTTTGTTTATCAAGAGCTTTTGTTATCGTAATAATTGTCAATGGCTTTTTTAACCATATCTCCCGCTTCTTCAACGGTTATTCCTCTAAGCTGCGCTCCCGCCATTGTTTGGTGACCGCCGCCGCCTAAATGCTCCATTACAAGCTGAACGTTCATTGCGCCTAAGGAGCGTGCGCTGACATATATTTCATCGTTGCTGCTTCTGTAGTATACAAATGATGCGTCCACGTTTTCGATTCCCAAAAGCTCGTCCGCCGCCTGCGGAGCGATTAGCCGCATATCTGGTGAAAAAATAGTTGTTGCGGCAATAGCGCAGCGTTTATATATCTCCGCCTTTGAAACCAAAGCGGCTCGCTGACGGTAGCTTTCCAAGGAATTGGCAAACAAGCCCTTTACATTTACAGTATCAGCTCCCAACTTGCGTAAAAATGCCGCCGCCTCAAAGGTTCTGACGCCTGTTTTTATGGTGAAGTTCTTAGTGTCAAGCATAATTCCCGCTAAAAGTGCCTCCGCCTGCAAAGCGGTAATTTTTCCTGCGTTGCCGAAGTAGTTCAGCAATTCGGTAACCATTTCCGAAGCGGAAGAAGCATACGGCTCGTGATAGAATATTATGGAATTATCTATATAGTTTACCATTTTTCTGTGGTGATCTATTATTACTACCTTTTTTGCCTTGCTGTGCAGCTGGGGGCTTTCAAGCATAAGCGGATTGTGAGTATCGGTAATTATCAATAAAGAATCGTCCGAAATGGATTCCACAGCGTCATTGGGGGACATAAACAAGCGGCTTTTGGGATCCTCCGCCGACTTAATTCTATCTATAAGCTGGGTGCTTAAGGAAGCAAGGCTGTCCACCGCCACATAAGCGGTATAGCCTAAGTTCCTTACAGCGCAGGCAAGTCCCACAGACGATCCCACGCTGTCCAAATCGCTGAACTTGTGTCCCATTATGTAGACGCTGTCCGAGCTTTCCACAAGCTGTATAAGCTGATTTGCTATAAGTCTTGCCTTAACTCTGTTTGAACGCTCTACTCCCTTGGAAACGCCGCCGTAAAATTCAAAGCCGGATTTAGTTTTTATTGCCGCCTGATCTCCGCCTCTGCCCTGCGCCATTTCAAGCGCCTGCTTTGCATAAACCTCGCTTTGGGATATGGTATCTGCGGTTCTGCCGATGCCGATAGACAAGGTAACGTTCATACGGTCGTTTACCTGTATCTCTCTCGCCTTGTCAAGGAGCTTAACCTTGCTTTCAAGCAGCTTGGCGATATGGCGCTCCTCCACCACTGCCCAAAATCTGTCCCTTGACTGCTTGCGGAGTATTCCCGTTGTTTCCGCTATAAAATCCTCCAAAAGCCTGTCAATCTGTACCGTAACATGAGCCGTTTCGCTTTCAAGGCTGCTGCTGAACAATTCCTCAAAGCTGTCAATCATAATCAGCATAACAATAGGGTGGGACAGCTTTTTCTCTATCTGCATATTTACATAGTCGGTTATGTCGGAGATGTATATGAGGAATATATCGCCCTCCTCCTTTGCTCCCGAAACGTTGCCGTATGCACGATAATGACGGTCTTTAAACTTAATCTCCACGCCCTCTTCGGTCATCAGCTTTTCAATGGGCAAACGGGATATTAAATCCAAGGAGTTTCCGTAAGCGGCTTCCTCTGCAAAATATTCCGAAAAATGCTTGTTGTACCACACCATTTTCCGCTGATTATCCACTATTACCACCGCCATAGGCAGGCTGTACATAGAGGTTTTGTTTTGATTTTTTATTTCATCTGTTATAAGTGCGGAATATTGAAAATTTCTTCTTGTGACCTGTATCAGCTTTCCTATGGCAAATCCCGAAACCAAAACGATAAAAGGCGCAGTTATCCAGAACATATCGGGGGAATAAATAAAAATATTGCCCGACATGAACACAAGCAGCGCTATTAAAGCTATTACGGAAAACACTAAGCCGCCGTCACGAAAATAGTTTTTCATTCTTTACTCCAAAAGGATTTTTTAAAGCGCAGCTTAAACAAGCTGCCGAAATTGCAAAGCAATTTCGAGG
>CAZRRT010000160.1:0-3632 GCA_964602605.1 uncultured Ruminiclostridium sp. | reverse complement strand
CGTTCCTCACCACCTGCTATCAGACCATTTATGTTTGCGATGTAAGATATTTTGACTTAAACGCAGTTCAGTTCTGTAAGGACGTGGGAGCTACCGATTTACTGTTTGCGGTATGTACCTTTACTCCCGCAGGACCTAATGTTAAGGACGTTGAGAAGGTTATTGGATAATTTTAGTCGACAGGTTATTTGACTGTTTTTCGATAAAATGGTAACAATAATGAGAATAGAAAACAAATATAAAACCGCAGTATTGTTTTTGGCGGCAATAGTTTTTCTTTTGGGCTGCTCAAAAGAAGAACCGATTTTAAGCGATTCCTCTGATACAAGTAAGTCTTTACAGCCAACTGAGGGAGAATTTCATATATCCTCGTATGAAGCCGCAAGTTCTTCTATGCCTGTCGCTATTCAAACAACTGATGCTGAAACAAGTGGGAATAAAACAAGTGCAGAGGAAATTAGCGGGGAGAAAACAAGTGCAGAAGAAACAAGCGGGGAGAAAACAAGTGCAGAAGAAACAAGCGGGGAGAAAACAAGCGCAGAGAAAACAGAGCCGCCAATCCCCGCCGTTACCGAAGCTTACGGCAGCGTTCCCGACAGTTATCGTGAGGACGGTCAAAACGGAATAAGCATAATTGGCAGAAACGGTCACTATATGGGACTTATGCCCTGTTGGGGTACTCTCGACAACTGCGAAACCTATGCAAGGGCTATGAACAAGGCGGCGGAGCTGCTTCCAAATGTTAAGGTTTTCAGTATGATAATTCCCACCTCATCGGAATTTTACACTCCCGAGGATATGACAGGCTTTACGTCAAGTCAAAAGGAAAAAATCGATTATGTTAAGGACAGGCTGAGCGGTGCGGTAAATGTAGATGTCCATTCGGCGTTAAGCGCACATACCGACCGGCATATATACAGCCGCACCGATCATCATTGGCAGCCTCTTGGCGCATATTATGCTGCGGAGGAATTCGCCAAAACCGCAGGAGTTGCCGACTGCTTCCCCCACCTCTCCCAATACACTGCGGTGACTAAGGACGGATATATGGGTTCGCTTTATAATTACTCGAAAAGCGAAAACCTTCACAGCGATCCCGAGCTGTTTACCTTGTACATTTCTCCCAATGACAGCTCCTTAAAAACCACCTATTACGACGGTTATCTTTCAGGCGGAAGGGAAGGAGAGCTGTTTATTACCAAAGACGCAGGCGCTTATTACATTTCTGTTTTGGGATACGGCTATTCCATAGCGGAAATAAAAACCGACTGTACCAACGGGAGAAAGCTGGTGGTTGCGAAGGAAAGCTATGGTATCGCCCTTATTCCCTTTTTAACCGAGTGCTATGAAACCATTTATGTTTGTGATATAAAGGACGGCAGTCTTAACGCTGTTCAGCTTTGTAAGGACGTGGGGGCTACCGATCTTTTGTTCGCCGTCTGCACCTATACACCCGCCGACAAGCCCGTAAACGGAATTAAAGAAATATTAGAATATTAAGAGGTCAAAAATATGTCCAACTTCTACCCCTTTGATTGCGCTGAAATCAGTAAAAAGCAAAAATCCATAAAAAGACAGCTTTTACAGGACGGCACAAAGCGTATTGAAAAGAAAATTGCGGTACTCGGCGGCTCTACCACCAACGGAATTGTGGATCAATTAGAGCTTTTTCTGCTGTGGCAGGGGATAAAGCCCGAATTTTATCAAAGCGAATATAATCAGTATTGGCAGGACGCTATGTTCGGCAGGGAATTAAGGGAGTTTAAGCCCGACTTTATCTTTATCCACACCTCAAACCGCAATATTTCGGAATATCCTCAAATGTCTATGAAAGCTGAGGATATTGACGCTTTGCTGAAAAACCGGCTTGAGCATTTTACCTCAATGTGGGATAAATTAAGTGCGGATATAGGCTGTCCCATTATTCAGAATAATATGGAAATGCCATTTTGGAGATTGTTGGGCAACAAGGACTGCGCCGATATTCACGGCAGAGTGAATTTCATCACACGAATAAATCAAGGCTTTTACGAGTACGCACAAGCTCACGACAACTTTTTTATCCACGATATAAACTATTTAAGCGCATCTTTGGGATTGGAGCAGTGGAGCGATCCTCTTTATTGGAATATGTACAAGTACGCTTTGGCAGTTCCCCTTATTCCCGAATTTGCTT
Source organism: uncultured Ruminiclostridium sp. (assembly GCA_964602605.1). GTDB lineage: Bacteria > Bacillota > Clostridia > Oscillospirales > Ruminococcaceae > Ruminiclostridium_E. The sequence continues at coordinate 1,456 of CAZRRT010000160.1, read as the reverse complement.
TCAGTCTTTCAAAGATATTCGCTTCTCTTTTGGGAAGAAACAAGAAGGTATTGGCTTTGGATCTTGACAACACCCTTTGGGGCGGAGTTGTGGGGGACGATGGAGTAGAGGGTATTGCAGTGGGACAGGAAGTTCCTATGGGACAGGCGTACTGCGAATTCCAAAGCTATCTTAAAGCGCAAAAGCAGCTTGGCGTATTGCTTACGGTATGTTCCAAAAACGACGAGGAAAACGCAATAGCGGGACTTAATCACCCCGACGGAGTGTTAAAACCCGACGATTTCACGCTTATAAAGGCAAATTGGGAGCCTAAAAGCCTTAACATAGAGCAAACCGCAAAGGAATTAAGCCTTCTTCCCGAAAGCATTGTTTTTGTGGACGACAACCCCGCCGAGCGTGAAATAGTAAAAGGTACGTTAGGCTGTGAAGCTCCCCCGATTGACAGCATTGAAAAATATATCCAAACTCTTGACAAGGGCGGCTATTTTGAAGTAACCAACTTTTCCGAGGACGATTTAAAGCGGGGAGAAATGTACAAGCAAAATGCGGAAAGAGCAAAAATGCAGTCCGCCTTTGCCGATTACGGAGATTACCTTGACAGCCTTGAAATGAAGGCGGAGATAGCGGATTTTTCACCTATAAATCTTGCCCGAATTACACAGCTTACCAACAAAAGCAACCAATTCAACCTTACCACCAAGCGGTTTACCCCTGCGGAAATGGAACAGGTTTTTGAAAGTAAGGATTATATCAGACTATGCGGCAGACTTGCGGACAAATTCGGCGATAACGGCATTGTAAGCGTTGTAATCGGCAAAAAGCAGGAAAAAATTTTGGATATAGAGCTATGGCTTATGAGCTGCCGTGTTTTAAAAAGAGATATGGAGCTTGCTATGCTTGATACTCTTGCGGAAGAAGCGGCAAAGCAGGGAGTTGAGATTTTAAGGGGACATTATTACCCCACGGCAAAAAATAATATGGTAAAAAACCTTTACGGCGATTTCGGCTTTGAGAAAATTTCCGAAGATAAGGAAGGAAATACTCTTTGGCAGCTCAGCATTAAAGATTATCAAAGGAAAAACAAGCATATTGCGGTAAATTAGAAATTAAAGATAAAAAGATATACAAAAACGTTATAAACTTGATTCGATAGCTTTAGTTATATTTGGCGGTGATTTGGAGAAATCGCCGCTAATTTTGCCATTTGGAGAGATTGTAAAATCAAAAAATGCTAAAGCAGCCCATACTTGACCTGTAAACATCACCACTCGCAGAAACAATTTCAGGGCATAGTAAATTCCCAAAATCCAACAGCATCACAATTTTCCAGACGGTAATAACAGACAGCTAATGGTGAAAAGCAAAGAACAAACAAATCAAACGAACAGCCTGTAATACTGAAAACACAACATATCCGCTCATACAAACGGTGTTTGGCAGCACACAAAAAATGCTA
>CAZRRT010000159.1:0-3647 GCA_964602605.1 uncultured Ruminiclostridium sp. | reverse complement strand
TTCACAGTCCCCCGATATGAAGTATTGGGGCGAGCACAGACACGTTATGGCTCCCAACAAGGGCTGGGAATCCAAGAAGATCGGCGCAGGTCCTATTCCCATTGAAACAAGCGAAGGCTGGCTCTGCTTCTATCACGGCGTGCTTGAAAGCTGCAACGGCTTTGTATACAGCTTTGGCGCTTGCCTGCTTGATATTGACAAGCCTTGGAAGGTTATAGCAAGATGCAGCGAATATCTTATCAATCCTCGTGAAATGTACGAAATGGTAGGCGACGTTCCCAACGTTACATTCCCCTGCGCTGCTCTTTGCGATAAGGATACAGGCAGAATTGCAATTTATTACGGCTGTGCAGACACAGTTGTAGGTCTTGCGTTCACAACCGCCGACGACGTTGTTGATTACGTTAAGAAGCACTCTTCCGTTTGATCTTAGTTAAGATAATTTAATTTTGATTTAGTTGCTGAAATCGGTCGGCACAAATACAAAACAATTCAAAAAGCTGCGCAGCTTAAATGGCGCAGCTTTTATTTTTTTGCAAAAAAGTATTTATTGTGGTAATCTCAGCATAAAAACAATGAAGCAAAACAAATTGAATATGGAAATTAACAAAGCTATACGCCTTTCCCAATGAAATAAGGTGAAACCACTTAAAAGGCAGAGTAAAAATTAGCAACAATTATAAGTATCTGTTAAACAACAACTCTAACCCTATCCACCCCCCAAGCGGAAAGCGCCTTAACAATCTCCTCCGTATACACTTCACCCGGCATAATAACGGGAACGCAGGGAGGGCAAGGCGCATATAAGGAGCTGCAAATTCTGCCTAACGCTTTTTGAAGCGGAACTTCCTCAGATTCTGAAAAAACTGCTTCTCTTAAAGATTTTGCTTTAGGCGGCAAGGATATTTTTAAAGCTTCCGTTTCAAAAGGCTGCTTTTTTTCAATTTCCTTTGCTGCTTTTAATATCTTTTCAAAATCTCCCAAGGGCTGAGCGGTGGAAAAAAGCAAAACCAAATATTTCAAATCGGAATACTCGCAATAAATCTTCTTTTCTTCAAATTTTTTGCTTAAATCAAATCCGCTGAAGCCGTAATTTTCGGCGTCGATTGTTATTCTCATTTTATCGCTTTTTCTTAAAGAATAGCCCATATCTTCAAGGCTTTTTTTAAGCTTATCCACATTTTCAAATATAAGCTCCGCCTTTTCCTTTTCCTCCGAAATGTGAAGGTTGCACAAATCAAGGCTGTCCAACATCAAATAAGAGGGGCTGGAGCTGCCGAAAATCGACATCATCTCCTTTGCCCTTTGAGAAAAGATTTTTGGAGCGGATTTTGAAATGTGAAGATAAGCCGTTCCTGTAAGGCAAGGCAGAGTTTTATGCGCACTGTCCGCCGTCATATCCGCCCCCCGCCGCAAAGGGTGATTATGGGTTAAAACCTTGTATGCGCCGTGAGCGTTGTCTGTTAAAAGAGGGATATTATGTTCCCTGCATACCTTTGAAATTGAATAAATATCGCACTCTCCCCCATAGTAGTCAATGCTTTGTACAAACACGCAAAGGGTATTATCGTTTATCTTTTCCTTAACCGACTCGGCGGAGGCTTGGCAGGATAAAAAGGAGTTTGTTTCTATCCAATCAACCTCCAATCCCAATAATATACAGCTGCTTACAAGGCTTTTGTGGCAGTATCTTGACGCCGCCACCCGATTTTTTTTCGGATTTCCCGCCTTTGCAAGAGCCAACATTGTTTGGATTGACAATGTGCTTCCACCGCAGGAGTAAAGAGTTTTTTCCGAACCAAAAAGCCCTGCGGCATTTTCCTCCGACTGCTTTATAATTCCGCTGCAGTCAAAAAGGCTGTCCGCTCCCTCTATTTCTGTTATGTCAATGGGATTTTCCTTTCCTCCCGGCATATGACAGCGAACGGGAGAAAGGGAGGAATAGCGGCTTAAAAAATCGTGAATGGGCGTTGTCATATGTTCTCGCTTTCCATAGCTTCCGCAAATCAATTTTCAACATAATTGCGCAGCTTGCAAGTAATTGTCTTAATTCGGTATAACCGCTGCCAAGATGTCCCCGCCTCTTAGTCAGCACGGGTTTGCGAGACTTTGCAAGCAAAGTCTTACATCTTAGGTACAGTGGGGGTAAATCCCCCGCTGAACTTGAAATTGCTTCGCAGTTTCGGCAGCTTGTTTAAGCTGCTCTTTAATTGGTAATCGCCGTATAAGTACATAATCGGTAAGCAACGCAAAATTATTGCCTTATGAGTACGCAATCAGTTCTTTCACAAATTGCTTACTCACACAAAAAAGCCTTTGCTCCGTGCTTTGAAAGATTAACAAGAAAGCTGTCCTCAGTCTGAATTTTTTCTCCGCTCCAAAGCTCTGTAATATTATATTGATTCTTGCCCTTTTTGATTATTTCACAGTCCGAAAGAGAAAGCTGTATACCGCTGTCCTTTTCTCCTAAGTTAAACACCGCCAAAAAATGACCGCCCTCAATATTTTCGCTTACCCATAAAATATGCTCGATGCCGTTTATTTCTCTGCGCCAAAGCTGATGTGAAAAGCGGGAATTTTTGTGCATTTTAAGAATATTTCGGTTGGTTAAAAGCTTTAAAGTAAAATCGTCGGTCTTTGTTAATTCGCCGCCTATCATCAAGGGGGAACGGAATATGCTCCACAGGGTAAGCATTGTGTATTGCTCGTCCTGCGTGAATTTGGTGCGATTATCGGGATCGTAATCCTGTAAAATCGCTCCCACAGGCAGCATATCCGCATCGGGGTAATGCCCCAATCCCGTATGAGTACACCACTTTTCCGCCCTGTCAAACATATCGTAAAGCAAGTCCCATTTGTCCCAAAAATCGTCGGTAATTCTCCACATATTTGCAATCTGCTTAAACAGCTCCGCTTTTTCCAAGGGTGCAGGTCCCGGAGAAAGGCTTAATACCATTTCTCTGCCGCAGCCCTTAATACAGTCGCTTATCAGTTTAAGCTCCGATTCCGCATGAGGAAATTCTCTTGCTATATCATCACACTTTATAAAATCCACTCCCCAAGAGGCGTAAAGAGAAAAAATGCTGTCGTAATACTCCTTTGCTCCCTCCTTTTCGGGGTCTACTCCGTACATATCGGTGTTCCATTGACAGATGCTGTCTGTTTTGGCTATATCCTTTGCGGTTTTGTCCGTGCCGAAGATCGGAGAATTCTGATGTACCGCCTGCCTTGGAATGCCTCTCATAATATGCAAGCCGAATTTTAGTCCCAAGGAGTGAATATATTCTCCCAAAACCGTAAGCCCTCTTCCTCCCTCAGAGGAAGGAAAGCGATTGGGGGCGGGTATAAGCCTTGAACAGCCGTCCATACATAAAGGCGCAAAAGGGTGATATTCGTGGTTTGCCGCATTAGGCTCGCTCCACTGAATATCTAATACCACATATTCATAGCCGTACTGTTTAAGATTTTCCGACATATATTCGGCGTTTCTTCTGATAATTTCCTCGTTGGCGGACGCTCCCCAGCAGTCCCAGCTGTTCCAGCCCATAGGCGGTGAAGTAAGCATTTTTTTATCTCCTTATATTCAATGAGGGGCAACGCCCCGAATTTACGAAAAATCCGGGGCGCAAGCCCCTCAGGGTTTCAGT
>CAZRRT010000158.1:0-3686 GCA_964602605.1 uncultured Ruminiclostridium sp. | reverse complement strand
TGAAATATCCGCATATTCCTGCGTCGGGACTTCCTTGATCAGGAACGCCCCACCCGTCGGCTTTGCCTTATTTTAATTTAGAATTAGTATTATATGTGTGTTATCGTTACCAAAAAGATTTTTTGTAAAACAAGCATAAAGATACGCTCTCGTGAGATTGAGAGCGTAATGGGTGCAGCGTCACGCTGCTGTGTTATCGTTACCAAAAAGATTTTTTTGTAAAATAAGCAAAAAATACGCTCTCGTTAGATTGAGAGCGTATTAGCTGCCCGACTTTCGGGCTGGTGGACCTGAAGGGGATCGAACCCTCGACCTCTGCGTTGCGAACGCAGCGCTCTCCCAACTGAGCTACAAGCCCATAAAGTAAAAATGAACAATGTTCAATATATAAAATTCCGATTTCCTCATTAAATCATCAAACATTAAATAACTATTACCAAACGCCCATTTCAAGCTAAAGTTTATCTCTGAACATTGTTCAATTATTAAACTGCAGCTTAAACAACCTGCCAAAATTGCAAAGTAATTTTGAGCTTCAGCTGGGGGATTTTACCCTCACTGAACCTAAGATGGAATTCTCTGCCTTAGAGGCGGGGGCATCTTTGCAGCGGTTATAAATCAAACCTTTTATAACATACAAAATTGCTTTATGCTATTAGCAAAAAATCTATAAAGGTTTAGTAACAGAAAAACTTGATACAAGCAAACCTTTAACAACAAAACAGCAAAAAGCGTGTCTTTTTAAATAAAAAAGCGCCGAGCTTTCTCAACGCTAAACATTTTGGAGCGGATTACGAGGCTCGAACTCGCTACCTCCACCTTGGCAAGGTGGCGCTCTACCAGATGAGCTAAATCCGCATTACTTCTCAATGAATTTCTATTTTTGCTGTTATTAAGGCTGTTTTTAGCATTAAGCATAAACATCTAAACAATAACGAAAACCGTATTCTTACAGAATTAAATGAGAAGAAACTTGTTACTCCCGGTCAGAATCGAACCAACGACACGAGAATTTTCAGTCCCTTGCTCTTCCGTACACAGGAGCAAGCCTCGTGAAATCCGATAAACACAGGACTTATTACATACATTCATAGGATTAAATTCTCATTTATTCGTAGGATTCACTTATTGAACATTTATATATTACCATAAAATTATCTATTTGTCAAGTCCTTTTTTCACCTTTTTATTTCGATTTTTGTTCATTTGTCAATGATATGTTACATTTATCCTCAAAAAAATGATGTTAAATTTTGAATTAAATGAAATGTGTCAAATGTGAGAAGCGAAGCGACGAAGATTTGGCACATTTCGGCGACTCACATTACCGCAAGATAATCCTCTAAAACTGCATTCGGACTGCGATATTTTAAACAACTTTTTGAGATATTATTTGACTTTATATTATATTTAGCAAGCTGTTTTCTTCCGTCTGACAGATTGTACATCGACATTTTGCTGTAAAATCGTTTTTCATCCAGCCTATGCTGCCGCTCTGCTTTACCGTTATGGCGAGGGGCTGCAACTCAATACGATGATACATAACAAGCAGCTGCGTTGTCCACTCCGTTCCGTTATTTGTCTGCACTTCTCTTATTGGAAAAGGAAATGCTTTTATCAGCTTCATCAGAAAAGCCTTTGAACTGTACGTACTATGCTCATCGTACATTCCAAATTGAGATCATAGCCTTAAAATCGAGAAAATTCCAAAGGAATTCCCAGATTTTCGATTTTCGCTTTTGCCGAAAATCGGCGTCAGCTTGGAGGAAAACCGACCAAATGGAGGTTTTTCGACAAGCTGATGAGAAAATTCACATTTCTGTCATTGAAATTGTTCGCCTTAGATATTATAATATAACTTGACATAAGGTGTCAGGGTTTGCTTGCTATTCTATTTGTAACGGAGGCAGATTAAATGCAAGAAAGCAGATTATTCAAAATCGTATTTTATTTGCTTGATAAAGGTTTCCAAAAGAAGTTGCCTATCGTGTTTATGATGAATTTGATATAACGCAAGTTGAAATACAAGCAAATGGAGATTTAATTGTTTCGGCTGAAATGCCCGAAGATGCTTGGTTAATTGGATATTTGTTATCTTTTGGAACGAAAGTGGATATTATTGAGCCTATCTGCCTGAAGGATATTTTGGCAGAACAGACAAGAAAAATATACGAAAAAAATAAACCTTGACACAGGCTGTCAACATTATTGTGATACTCTTATGACAGAATATTTTTATTAGGAGGAAAGAAAAGATTATGGGCAGACCAACATCAAAAACAGAGTTAATAGATGCAGCAACGGCAAATTATGAAAAAATGAATACGCTAATTTCAGGATTGACAGAGAATGAATTATCGACGCCATTTGATTTTTCCAATGATGTGAAGAAAAAAGAAGCACATTGGAAAAGAGATAAGAATTTAAGAGATATTTTAATTCATCTTTATGAATGGCATCGGTTATTACTTAATTGGGTGAAAACAAACGAAAAAGGCAATTATGTTTCTTTTATTCCTGCACCGTATAATTGGAAAACCTATGGTGAAATGAATGCAGAGTTTTGGGAAAAACATCAGAAAACAACTTTAGAAGAAGCAAAAAGTATGCTTCAAAAATCACACGGCGAAGTTATGCAGTTAGTGGAACAATTTTCAAATGAACAACTGTTTTCTAAAGGCGTGTACGAATGGGTCGGCGGAAGCACTTTGGGGTCATATTTTATTAGTGTTACGGCAAGTCATTATGATTGGGCAATGAAAAAATTAAAAGCCCACAGAAAAAATTGTGCTGTTAATATGAAAGGAACAATGTTATGCACTATGTGACCGCAAAAGGAATTTTATCAGCCCAAAACGGAATGAATTTATATCGAGGCTGCTCTCACGGCTGCATTTATTGCGACTCCAGAAGTAACTGCTATCATATGGAACACGATTTTGAAGATATTGAGATTAAGGAAAATGCCATTGACCTATTGGAAAATGCTCTAAAACATAAACGAAAAAAATGTATAATAGGAACAGGCGCTATGACTGACCCGTACATTCCGTTAGAATTGGAAATCGGAAATGTCAGAAAGGCGCTTTCTTTGATATATGAATACGGTTACGGTTTTACGGTATTAACAAAATCAAATCGCATTATGCGTGATTTAGACCTTTTACAGAAAATACACCAAAAAACGAAATGTGTTGTTCAAATGACATTGACAACCTATGACGAAGAATTATGCAGAAAAATCGAGCCAAATGTCAGCACAACGGCAGAACGATTTGAGGTTTTGAAGCATATGCGAGATGTAGGAATACCCACCGTTGTGTGGTTAACTCCAATTTTGCCATTTATAAATGATACAGAGGAAAACATATCAGGCATTTTGGATATGTGCATTGAAGCAAAAGTATTTGGCATTATTTGTTTTGAAATGGGTCTGACGCTTCGTGACGGAAACAGAGAGTATTTCTATAAACAATTAGACCGTTTATATCCGCAATTAAAAGAAAAATACATCCGGCGATACGGCAATCAATATATTGTTACCAGTCCAAACAATGCAAATCTTATGCGCTTGTTTCATAAGAAATGTGAACAGCACGGAATAGTTCATAACAATGAACAGATATTTTACTATTTGCGTACTTTTGAAGAAAAAGATACAAGTGAGCAGCTTTTACTAATACCTG
>CAZRRT010000157.1:0-3715 GCA_964602605.1 uncultured Ruminiclostridium sp. | reverse complement strand
CCCCTTTGTAACAACGGCTTTCGCCGCCCGGGAGCTTTATTAACACGCCTATCGCCCATCTACCCTCTTAATGAGGTTTGAGCTTGCCTTTTGGACTTGCTCAGTTGTTATTATATATTGTTTTTGAGGATTTGTCAAGATTTGGAAATTTTGGGTTCTACTCCAAAAATCGTAATGGATTAGGACAAGCGAGTTCAAGTTTAGCAGCAATCAAATAAATCATAGAAGAAAAACCCTCAAAAGTATGATAACCTCTTGCTTTGCGTTTTGCACTTGTATCATACTGTTAATTCCTTCACATATTGCATTTGTCATCCTTGATTTGAAAATATTCAATATCTCATTAAAGTAGTCTTTTATAGTGTTGTACCCCTTATAGCGGTTGATACGGTGCTTATTGTCAACTCGTATATGAGAGGTTTCAAAAAAGCTCTTGACAAATCGTGGTATATTGTGCTATAAGATGGGTGCGACACAATTTTATATTTGTTACAAAATATACACTTTGCCTATAGGTAAAAGTGTATGCTCTTTTTTCGTATACTTTATAACGGAATTGTGTCGCAGCAATCGGAACTTTGCATTTTCAGTGCATAGCTTCGGCTGCGCACTTTTTAATTTTCGGGAAACATTTCCCAATATACGAAAGGCAGAGTAAAAATATGAGTATTAGAAAAACGATTGCTGCGGTAATAGCAGCGGCTATGGTGTTGTCGATGACGGCTTGTACCAATAATGAAAAACAAAATAACGAAGGTGGAGTGACAAATTCAAACAGCAACTCTACTAATAAGGTTTTTGGGATTGAGAACAATGTCCCCGAACCACCGAAACAGGTTTCCATGTGGGACGTCATTCCTGAAATTCCGTGACGGGCACAAGTGCGTTTACATATGAATATGATAGTGAATTAGGCGGTATTTCGATCACCGACTATACCGGAGAGTCTGTTAAAGTAAGGATTCCCGACACTTTTGAAGGCGAACCCGTTGTAAAGGTTGATTTCACCTATTTAGAGAAAAGCCTAATGCAGCTAATTATGCCGGATAGTGTAAAATAGTTTAGACTGCCGTGCGAATCAAGAAATAATGTTGCCCGTGATATTCGTACAGCTATGAGGGAGTCATTAACATATATAAACATACCCAAAGCTTTAAATAGTAGTTTAACCCGTAATACCGGCAGACCCTTTAATGATTTGTATGATTGCTATAATCTTATTGGAGTATATATTTCTGATGGCGTAACAAAGATTGGAGATGGTGCATTTGGAAATTGTCAAAAACTCACAGATATATATGTTTCAAACAGTGTAACTGAAATTGGAGATAGTGCTTTTGTGGGTTGTACCGGTCTCACAAGCCTAACTATACCAAATGGAGTTACCGAAATCTACACTGGAGTTTTTAGCGGCTGCACAAGCCTTGCAAATGTAACTTTACCCAATATTGCCTATATTGACATTAAGGCTTTTGCACACTGCACAAGCCTCCCAAACATAACTATACCCGACAGCATAACCAAGATCAACGATAGTGCTTTCGGTTGGTGCGAAAACATTCAAACCGCCTACAAGGGCGTAACCTACGACTACGATCACATAAACGACTTGTACAACGCCATCAACGGCGACTAAACCTCAAAACCGCTCCTTTCGGGGCGGTTTTCTTTTTGCCCTCAAAGTGCTCATTATCGCAGGTTTTATCGGTTCCCTTTGGTGGCGGTGATGACACTGCAAATACGATTAGCGGCTGTATTATGTCAGGTGCTGCGGTTATCGCTTACACGGTGGGTGAGGGATTATCGGACGCAGCGGGTGCAACAACAATAATGATGAAAGAAAAAAAATAATAACAAGGAGGACTAAGATTATGGCAGTAAGAATTAAAGGCGTGGATATTTCCGCTTATCAAACGGGTATACCTTTTGACAAAATCAAGCAAGCCGGAGTACAGTTTGCGATTATACGTGCGGGATGCGGGAAAATCAAGGACAGTCAGCTTGACACATTTGTCGCAGAATGCAAAAAGCACGGAATCAAGTACGGGTTTTATTGGTACAGCTATGCTTTGACAGTAGACAGAGCCAAAGAAGAGGCGGAATACTGTATATCCGTTATAAAGCAGTACAACCCCGATTATCCCATTTATTACGACATTGAGGATAAGAGCCAAATCGGACAGCTTACAACACGTATCCGCACGGATATGTGTCACGCCTTCTGTGATGTTATCCGCAAGGCAGGATACACTGCGGGAGTTTACGCTAATCCCTCTTGGTTTAATAACTTTTTGTACAAAAAAGAGCTTGTTGATGAATACGAAATTTGGCTTGCTCATTGGACGGAGAACCCCAACGTGCTCAGCAGATACAACTACAATCAGAAGGTATGGCAGTGGGAAGTGGATAATATCGCAGACTATAATGTAGACGGCGATTTATCCTTCTATGATTACAATCTTTCGGAAAAAGACAAGCCCGAACCTGAAAAGAAGCCTGCTGTTATAATTCCCGCAGTAATTGAGATTGGCGACGAGGTTAATTTTATGGGCGGTTATCACTACATATCCTCAACCGCAACCACACCCACAGGCGGCAAGCGTACAGCAGGAAAAGCAAGAGTTCAGTGCATAGCAACTAATGCTCCCCACCGTTACGCTTTGACACCTGTGGAGGGTGGAAGCAATGTGTATGGCTGGGTAGATGAGAAGTTGGTAGAGCCTATCGAGGAAACGCCCGAAACCTTGCAGCTTGGCGATAAGGTGACTGTTAACAGTGGAGCAACGGATTACAAAGGACGCAAATTGGCGTTGTTTGTGTACAAGACAGTTTATACTGTTATGCAGATTGGCTGCGGTGTAGCTCCCGATTATGTTGTTATCGGGTTGAACGGTGCGGTTACGGCGGCTGTTAAGGCGGAAAACTTGCATAAGCAGTAACTTTTTGAAAAAATAGAAAGAATATAAATTAACACTCGCTTATCTTTTTAAATGATTTAAATGATTTAAAAATGAGCGAGTGTTTTATTTTATGAAAGAAAAACAAGAAAAATGTTGCATTTTAGTTTTATTTGTAGTATTATTAAGCTATTAAAAGAAATAGTCAGGTGATAACATTGAAAACAGAAATTGATCTTGAAATAGCGGTAACGGAAATTATTCAGCAATTCGGAATACCCGCCAATATCAAAGGCTATCGGTATTTAAGGCACGCCTTGATGTTATGTGTGAAAAACAGTCAAATGATAACTTCAGCTACTAAGCTTCTTTATCCTGCCGTTGCTGCGAAATATAATACCACCCCCTCCCTTGCAGCTTCGAACATAAGTCGAGCAATAAGAATGGTTTGGGATAAGGGAAATGAGGAAATGCTGTGTCAATACTTTGGCAAAACGGTTCTCACAAGAAAAAAGAAACCGACCAATACGGAATTTATTGCTACTGTTGCTGAAATGTTGAGGATTAGAATTAAATTGGGAAAATTGTAAATGGGGTTTTGATTCATATTGATTGTTTTAGTTTTTTGTTTGACTTGTACATAATTTATAAAGTTTTCTGAGTCTGATTAACAAGAACGGGATAGAAATACAGTGCGATTTTACTTATAAAAGCCTTAAAAATAATACGAACACGCCGTTAACCATACACAAAGTAATATTGGTAGTGCGTGTTCGTATAAGTAATAGATGGTGACCCGTACGGGAATCGAACCCATG
>CAZRRT010000156.1:0-3747 GCA_964602605.1 uncultured Ruminiclostridium sp. | reverse complement strand
GACAATCCACATTTATGGTGGAGATGAACGAGGTTGCGGAAATATTAAACCAAGCCACAAAAGACAGCTTGGTAATTATGGACGAAATAGGCAGAGGCACTTCAACCTTTGACGGAATTAGTATTGCAAAGGCGGTTGCCGAGTACATAAACGGAAAAAACATAGGCTGCCGCACACTTTTTGCAACTCACTACCACGAATTGATCAGCCTTGAAAGAACAAACCAAGGAATACGAAATTTCAGCGTAGCAGTAATAAAAAAAGGCGACGACATAAAATTCCTTCACAAAATCGTGGAGGGCGGCACAGATGACAGCTATGGAATTGAAGTTGCAAAGTTGGCGGGACTTCCAAGGAAGGTTATAGAATCGGCAAAAACCGCTTTAGCGGGAATGGAAAAAGAAAGCAAAATAGATTTGGAAAATCATTTAAAGCAGGAAGCGGACAATAAAGAGCAGATAGATTTTACGGAAATCAATAAAAACAACATTATTCAAAGGCTTAAAAACTTAGATATGAACGATTTAACTCCAAAGGACGCATGGAGGATTTTGGAGGAAATGAAGGAGTTAGTGTAATTCTGTTATACGCTGATTATTTGGATTTTTAATACTAATTGTTTATCTTACTGTAGACAAAAGTCTACAGTAAGATGTCGCCTAAAAGGCTATCAAAATCAAAGATTTTGACATAATCGGTATTGAACTGACTTTGTCGGCAGCGAAGCTGCTCTGTCGTGCTTTGCACGACAGCATCAAACTGTAGACTTTGTCTATAGTTTGATTGACCAACAGTATAAGATGAAAGGATTAGATATGATAAAGCTGCTTGACAAAAGCGTTTATGAGTTGATTGCGGCGGGAGAGGTTATTGAAAGACCTTCCTCGGTAATAAAAGAGTTAGTGGAAAACGCTGTTGACGCAGGCGCAAGGAGAATTACCGTTGAAATAAAAAACGGCGGAATTACATATATGAGAGTAACCGACGACGGCTGCGGAATATCCTTTGAAGAAATCCCCACCGCTTTTTTGCGGCACGCAACCAGCAAAATTTCAACGGCGGATCAGCTTGAAAGCATTTCCACCTTAGGCTTTAGAGGCGAGGCGTTGGCGTCTGTTGCAGCCGTTACAAGAACCGAAGTCTTGACCAAGCGTTTACAGGACGAATTGGGAACTGCCTATAAAATTGAGGGAGGAGAAGAAACTCTTCACGAAAAAACAGGCTGCCCCGACGGAACTACAATTATAATGCGTGATTTGTTCTTTAACACCCCCGCAAGACTAAAATTTCTAAAAAAAGACGCCACAGAGGGAAACTATGTTCAATCTGTAGTTGATAAGCTTGCTTTAAGCTATCCCGAAATTTCCTTTTCATTTATCCGTGACGGAAAAACAGTGAGAGTTACTTCAGGGGACGGAAAGCTTTATTCATCTATATATGCGGTTTTTGGAAAACAATTCGCCTCTTCTTTCACAGAAGTAGATTATGAGCAAAATCATATAAAGGTAGGCGGATATATAACAACTCCTTATGCTTGCCGTGCCAACCGTCAAATGCAGTATTTTTTCATAAACGGCCGCTGGGTACGCAATACCACGTGTATGGCAGCATTGGAGGAAGGCTATAAAAACAGCGTTATGGTGGGAAAATTTCCAGCCTGCGTATTAAAAATCCAGCTTCCGCCTTCATTGGTTGACGTAAATGTAAGTCCTTCAAAAACAGAGGTAAGGTTCGCCGAGGAGAGAGCAATATTTGAAACGATATATTTAGCTGTAAAAAACGGAATACTAAACGCAGACAACAAAAAGAACGTTAATAATAGTAATAATGACAGCCAAGATAAATATCAATCAGATGATAAATTCAGCGCAAATATAGCCGATGATAAGGACGATAAGCATAAAACCGAATCTGCCGATTTATGCGGTTTATATCATTTATCCGCTGTAAAAGAACCCTCGTCCGAGGAATTTTCTTATAATGACAGTTTAACGTCAAAGAAAAATGTTCATAATATAAACAATGATGAAAAAGCAGAAGCTGATAAGCCGATAGCTCACGATTATTCCTATTCTCAATCCGCTGCTAATAATCAAAGCTCGGAAGACAGAATTTATGCAAGGCTAAGCAGTTCAAAAACAGTATACAAGCCTTTGCCGCCGAAAAACATTTTCGTTCAGCAAATAATAGAAGACGACTGTGAAGAAACCAAAACGGAGGAATATCAATTCATCAACCAAAACAGCTTTATAAGAGCAGGTTCAGAGGAGGAAAAGAATTTTCAAACCCCCGATCCTATTGTTGAAGAAAGGTATAAGCCACAATTAAAATATATCGGAGAGCTGTTTAAAACCTATATTCTTTGCGAGTGCGGGGAAGAATTGGTTTTAATCGATAAACACGCCGCCCACGAGAGAATACGCTTTGAACAGCTGAAAAAAGACTTAAAATGCAGCTCACAATTTTTGGCGGATAATATAGTTATATCTATGTCTTTAGAGGAAATCACCGCTTTGTCGGATAATATTGATTATTTGGAATCCTTGGGAATAGATTTGAATTTTAAATCCGACAGGGAGGTTGAAATAATCGGTTTTCCTGCGATTATCACCAATCGGCTTCCCCAGGACGCTGTTCAGAAAATTGCGGAAATTCTCATTAACGGCGGAGATGATATTGAGGGAGAGCTGTATGACGGAATACTGCATACAGTGGCCTGCAAGGGTGCTATAAAGGCTAATGAAAACACCTCCGACAAGGAGCTGGAGCAGCTTGCGAAAGCGGTGTGGAAAAATCCGAAAATACGGTATTGCCCTCATGGCAGACCAATTATTATTACTATGTCAAAAAACAACATTGAAAGGAATTTCGGACGTATTCAGTGATCTATCGGGATAACGACAAAGCTTCGGAAAATAATAAAACATACATTGTTGTTGTATGCGGTCCAACAGCTTCGGGAAAAACCGATTTGGGAGTAAGGCTTGCGCTTAAAACAGGCGGAGAAATAATATCCGCCGATTCAATGCAGATTTATCAAGGTATGGATATTGCCTCCGCTAAGCCCTCCGAAGAAGAAAAAAAAGGAATACCTCATCATTTAATGGGATTTTTGCCTCCCTATGCTTCATTTTCCGTTGCAGACTATGTGGAAGCGGCTCGCAAGTGCATAAAAGACATTTATGACAGAGGAAAGCTGCCTATTGTTGTAGGAGGAACGGGACTGTATATTTCATCTCTTGTCAATAATGTGAAATTTGACGATACGGCAAGCGATACGAATTTTCGCAGCGATATGAAAGAATTTGCTCAAAACAACGGAAATCAAGCACTGTGGCTGCGGTTAAAGGAAGTTGACCCTTTGGCTGCCGAAAGGCTTCACCCCAATAATGTCAACCGTGTTATAAGGGCGCTGGAGGTATTTCATTTAAGCGGAAACACTATTTCCAAAGCGCAGGAGAACAGCAGAAAAGAGGAAAGCCCTTATAAAGCTTGCTTTATAATGCCGAATTTCCCAAGAGAGATACTGTATGAACGAATAAACCTGCGTGTTGATAAAATGCTAAGACAAGGACTTATTGAGGAAGCAAAAGAGTTTTTTACTCATAATAATTACTCCACTTCCGCTCAAGCTATTGGCTATAAGGAATTAAAGCCTTATTTGGAAGGAGAAAAAAGCCTTGATGAATGTGTGGAAAAGCTTAAGCAAGCCACCAGAAATTACGCAAAAAGACAACTTACGTGGTT
>CAZRRT010000155.1:0-3876 GCA_964602605.1 uncultured Ruminiclostridium sp. | reverse complement strand
AAATTTTAAACAAAAAACCTCCGATTTTGCGATAGCAAAATAAGAGGTTTACTTGGCGGAGATGGAGAGATTCGAACTCTCGAAACAGTTTCCCGTTTACATGATTTCCAATCATGCGCCCTCGACCAACTAGGCGACATCTCCAAATACCTAAAAGCCAATCGAAATTCCTTATGAATTTAATGAAATTATTATATCATACATTTTTTACTTTGTCAATTACTTTTTAAAATTTTTTTAATTCACCTAAGTCATTTTTATACTGCATAATATATAAAATCCCTCCCCTTGTTTCCAAGGAGAGGGATAATGATATTTAGTTAAAATATTGATTTAACTAATATTAAGATACGGGTTTCCAGCTACCTGCTAAGCCAACAGCCTTATTATCAGAACTCAATAAATATGCTTCATCAAAGTCAGAATCTTTTGATACACCAGGATTTGAACTAAGATAAGTATTACTTGCAACAGATGTGCCGCTTTTTCTGTAAATAACAGCATCAACAGTATTCTTTGAGAACTTTGCAGTAAATGAACCGTCGTTATCAACAGCACTTTGAAGAGAATCTTGAATTGATTTAATAAGTTTATCCTCAGTTGAACCGGCAACGGCAGATACCGCCGTACCAGATGCGTTATACAATGTAATAGTTAATGATCCACCACTTTTTGTTCCGGTACAACCACCAAGCTTTAATACCTCACCCATTCTTGTGGCGTCAGACAAGCAAGTTGCAATGTTAGTGGAAATTGTCTTTGCACTGTCGTTTAATGTGGTGTAAGTAGCCTGTGCTGAATATCTACCTACAAGGGGAACGATAACTGCGGTCAGGATTGCGATGATTGCGATAACTACAATCAACTCAACCAGTGTGAAGCCCTTTTTATTTTGGAGCTTTCTGATTTTGTTTAACATTTTAATTTCCTCCTAAAAATTAAAAAATGAATTTCACGGTATGGCGATAACGAGTTGAAAAGTATGTACCGCTTTCCGTTTTAAATAATAAACAGCAGGATAAAAAGACTTAAAACAGTGCGAAGTCATGTTTTTATTCCTTTCTTCTCCCTGTCTTTTATTGTACTTTGATTATAGCATATTAACTTTATTATGTCAACATAAATTTTCAAAATTGTTAAATCTATACAAATAGTTAGTTACATTATGTGTTTATGTTTATTAGCTAAATGAGCTTATTAGTTTATTGTGCAAAATTTTACACTATCATAAATATAAATAAATATATAAATATATCAATAACATTAAAGAAAAATTCCGAATTATATAAAAAAGGTAGACAAAATTTTTGATAAGTGATATAATATGCTAAGCAAAACAGAAATAATGAAAAGGAAGTATTAAAATGGCAACAAAAATTATAAAAGCAATAAGCTTGATTTTGGCGGCAGTAAGCCTTTCTGCGTGTGCGGAGGAAAAAAAGTCGGAGGTTAATATACCCGGCGATATTAAGGTGATTGAGGCTGCCGACGGATTTAAGGGCAATACGGAAGATGTTAAGTTGGAAAAAGGCGATACCTACGCTGTGATAAAAATTAAGGACTGTGGAGAGATTAAGTGCAAGCTGTTCCCCCAAGCCGCTCCCGAGGGCGTAAAGCACTTTATTGAAACGGCGGAAAGCGGTTTTTACACCAATAAAATAATACACAGAGTTGTAAAAAACTTTATGCTGCAGGGCGGTTCGGCTAACGGCGACGGAATGAGCAGCGAGGACGAGCCGAAATTCAACGTTGAGTACAACAAGTATATGCGCCACTACTACGGCGCCTTGTGCTACGCCAACGCAGGCGGCATAAACGGCACGCAGTTTTATATAGTAAACAACAAGGGCTGCGATTTAACCAAAAAAGAGGATATTAACGCATCAATAGCGCAAATCGACGATTATATCACCCAAGTTCAAGCCTTGATTGAAGCCACAACAGGCGATGAGAAAACCTATTATCAGTATCAGTTAGAGAAGTTTAATGCGCAGAAAAAGTCTTTGCAGTCTTCCTTGAAAGCCATTGAGGACCGCAGCGCCGCAATGGAGGAAAAATACAAGGAGGTAGGCGGCTATCCCTATCTTGACGGCGGTTACACCGTTTTCGGTCAAACGGTTGAGGGATTTGGCGTAATAGACAAGATCTCTCAGGTGGAGGTTGAAAAACAGTCCTCGGGCTCGGAGGTGAGCCACCCCGTTGTTGATATTGTGATAGAATCGGTTACTATAGGTACTGTGGAATAATTTATTATGAAACTTTTTGCATAAATATAAAAACGTCCTCCATTTCACTTTTGGGGGACGTTTTTGTTATTTTATAATATTTATATTTTAGAATAGCCATAAGCGTTAATAAGTGCGTCTACCTTTTGCTTTTCCTTGCACATAGGACATTCGGCGGGAGAGTGGCTGGCATAGCCGGGAATATCGTCGGGGGTAAACAAGGTGGTGATTTTCACTCCCTCTATCTCTTTTATTGCGCTGAACAAAGCCGCAACGCCCACTAAATTTCCGCTGTAGTATTTAAGGCATTCCATAGATCTGCTGATAGTCCAGCCTGTTGATGCGCTTGAAATAAGAAGAAGCACTCGCTTGTTCCAAATCATAGGCTGTGTGTCGTCACGGAAAATCATCTGATTGTTGCTGTCAAGCTCGGGTGTTATCACGCAAATATCGTTGTCGTAATTTATGGAATGGGTTGAGCCTGTGCTGAGTCTTTCCGCAAGAAATGCGCCTATCATCTGAGTTCCCTCCAAGCACACTATGGTGTCAATGGGAGTGCCGGAATACAGGCTCTCAAACTCGGTGGCGGTTTCTCTTGCGTTTTTCAGTTTACGCTTCATTTTGTTTAAATCCACATAATAATTAACATGGGAATGGTTGGTTGCAAAGTGACCGGGAATAACCGACAATTTAATGTGCTTGTGCTTGCCGTATCTGATTTCCGTTGCTCTTGATTCCATAATGAAGTACCCCTTTCAAAACATAATTCTGATGTTGTATTATTATAATATCACAATATACGAAAAAAATCAATTATATTATCAAATTTTATTAGCTTTGCACAATTTTCCTGCCGTTATTTTTCTGCCAAAATATCCCAAAATGCCTATTTTTATAATGATTTTGTATAATATCAACAAAAACTTTTCTTATTATTCTATGCTTGATATGAAAAAAATACAAAAATAGTGTGGATTTTTTTTTCAAAGTATAGTATAATCTAAATAACGCATTTTTAAGCTATGAATTGGAAAGCAGTTAAAACTTACGCAGACATATTACTTTACATAAAATGCTTAATGCGAAATTTATTTTTGAGGCTTTGCCGAGAAAGTTATTCGGAATTATTCGGAATAATATTCGGCACAGTTCTTGTTTATCAAGCTGCCTCTATTAAGGAAGGAATGGTTGTAAGTATGAAATCCTACAAATGCAGTAGTATCCGAAATGTAGCCCTTGCAGGTCACGGCGGAAGCGGAAAGACCTCCCTTGCGGAAGCTCTGATGTATGTAAGCGGCGGATTGGACAGAATGGGAAAGGTTGCCGACGGAAGCACCGTATGCGACTTCGATCCCGATGAAATCAAGCGCAAAATTTCTCTTAACGCTTCACTCGCCTATGCGGAGTGGAAGAATACTAAAATAAATATAATGGATACTCCGGGTCAGTTTGACTTTGTGGGTGAAATGAACGAGGGAATCAGAGCGGCGGAGAGCGTTATTATCACTCTGCCCGCAAAGGACGGCGTTCAGGTAGGCACTATAAAAGCCTTTAACGAGGCAAAGCTGAACAAAAAAGCCTCTATGTTCGTTGTAACAAGAATGGAGGAGGAAAACTCCAACTTCTACAAATGCCTTGAGGAGATGAAAAC
>CAZRRT010000154.1:0-3974 GCA_964602605.1 uncultured Ruminiclostridium sp. | reverse complement strand
AGGCGGCATCTTACTATAGATTTTTGTCTATAGTAAGATAAACAATTAGTATTAATTAACAACCAATTCCGTTACCTTCCACTCTCCGTCAATGTTAACGAGATAAACCGAATAGTCAATATTCAAATGATATTCCCTGTCGGGCGATATTTCGGCGGCAACATTGTAAAGCACGTGATCAAATTTTACCTCTACCAAAACCGCATTGTTTGAAAAGAAGAAAGCGTCTGAAATATCTGCATTTATAAAGTCATAGCCCCAATGCACATGACCGTATATATTGTCAAATCTGCGCAAATCGTTATCTAAAGGAACATTTGGAGCTAAATAGCCTAAAGGCTTATAAACATTTGCATCCCTTTCAATAAATTCGCAGTAGCTTTTTGAAAACTCCAATGCTGTATTTTCCGCATTCTCGTCTTTCTTGGATTTGTGAGAGAATTTTCCGTCCTTTAGCTCCAATGGATTATTGTCCATATCCTCTGCGGTAAATTCAGGCTCTTTGATAAAACCGTCAATGGTATAAGTAACATCGTAATAGAAAGGATCGGACATATTATAAAAATGCTCTTCGCCCTCGTATTTTTCCCCTGTTTGGGAAATATAATTCTCGGATAATAATTTGCCGTTGCAATATACCTTCGCATAGCAAGGGGCGGAAACGGTAAAAGAGTCCGTTTTAACCGAACCGAATTCTATATTTACAGCTTCATATTCTTTTAAATCATAGCCTAAATCTTTTCCTGTGGGCGTAACCGTAACATTTGCTATGTTTTTGTTTTCGGATTTAAGAGTATATACTGTTTTTTCCTCGCTGCTTAGTTTTCCGTTTCTTGAATAGGTAATTCTTCCTTTAAACAAATCCTTAAAGTAACCTGATGCAAAGGATTTTTCCTCAAATTCGTTGGGCGTAAACTGAAATTTGTCAAAATATATTGTGCTGTCCTTATGCAGCTGCTGAATTACCTGCTTTACGGGAATATCAGGCTGACTTTTTTCATAAGCTTCCAAAAACTGCCATAAATGCCATAATCCATAACAAATCGCACCGATTAAAGCAAAAGAAAGAGTAAAATATATTATAATATATACTACGGTGCCTGCTCTTATTTTAGACTTTCCCATATTACTGACCTCTTATCATAATTGCGGTACACATAGTTCTGTATCCCACAATGCTTGCATTGGTGTTGACATATTCTCCGTTTAAAATCATTGTGGTTGAAGAACCGCCGTCTAAATTATAAGCGTTAACCGCACCGAATTTCAGCATCTGATCCTGTACGTCAACATAGCTGCCGCCCATACTGTCCGAACGTCTGCCGTCGATTGTAAGAAGCAAAACAGCACCGTCCGCCCGCTGTCCGATAGCGGTACGGGGATTAAGTCCGCTGCCGAATCCCGACACTTCCAAAGGATTGTTGTTTATAATCAAAGAAGGTCCGTAAGTGCAGGCGTCTGTAATACCCATATTTTTTGCTTGATTAGCGCTGAATGTTCCCACAACCAATTTTCCCTCTGAGGTAAAGCCGCAGCACTCATAAGCCTGACCCGGGTTCTGCTCCCAAAGAACATTTCCTTGTGAAATAACCAAGCCTAAAGGCTCGCCGCCTGCGCCGTTGCCGTTTATATCCACCCAGCCGCCGCCGTTTACTGCGCCGACCACGTTATTGTAGCTGTGATATATGTTCATAAGAGTTTTTCCCGTCTTATCCGCTCCGTACTCACCGGATGAACCTACAAAAATTCTTGTGGGATCATATACTATCATCATTTTGCCTTTATATGTACGGCCTTTTACATCCACAATGTCAATTCCGTCGCCATCAGGATCTATCGCCTGACCGTCAGAACCGGGAATTGTGTTGGTATTTTCAGAGGGGTTTTGTGAGGGGTTGTCCGTATTTTCGGGATTATTGGGCTTTTGATGATTTCCGGGATTTATTACCACCAAATTTGTATCGCTGATGTCCTCCACTGCTTTAACCGAATTTGCGTCTAATATTTCCTTTACCTTAGCTTCACCTAAAAAAGAGGTTGCCAAAAACTTAGCTGCGCTGGTTTCCATCATAGATACAACAAATAAATCCCTTGCTTTTTCCGACGGACCGAATTCAATTATCCATACTCCCGCCAAAAGTCCTCCTGCCACAATAAAAATAAATGTGAAAAGGGACAGCAAAATTCTTAGAATAACGGTTTTGGGGCGCAGTCTTGTTTTGATTTTTACCGTATCATTTACCTCTGATACCGATTCCGACGATTGGCTTATCATATTCTCGGCAATATCGTGAATTTCTTCATTATTGTTTTCAATGCTTACATCGTGAATTTCTTCATAATTATTATGTATTTTTTCAATGCTTATATCGTGAATTTCATTGTCTGCCGTTTTCTCATTTTCGTTATCGTTTATATCATTTTTATCAATAGTATGCAAAATCAAACTCCTTTCTGATTTTTATTTTTGCTTTCTTTAAACACCCATTCCCTTTGTATTGTAAAGCAAAGGAAGAATAAAACGGTGTCTACTATCATTTTATATATTGTTTGCACAAAGCTTTGTCCCGTTCTCGAAAGAATTGTAATCAAAAATACAAGTCCGTAAGACAACAATGTCTGACATACGCATAAGCAATAGTATTTTACCAAAGAGCCTTTAATATTGCCCTTGCTTTTAAATACCTTGTTTTTGTTAATTAGATAATTAACCGCTGATGAAATCAATCGTGCCACTGCGGTGGCTAAGAATATTCTAAATCCCGAATCCAGCTGCTTGGGCAATAGCAGATTTAATACCGTAAAGCCGATTAAATCAATTAAGGAAGCCGCCAATGAGCTTATTATATATTTCAGAATAACAGCATATATTTTAATGGAATCTTTAAGAGGATTAAAATGAGTGCCGCTGTTATTGTCCGAATAGATTGTTTCTATTGGGCGTTCGCAAAACTCCAAACCGTTTTGTTTCATAGAAAGCAGCATATTTGTTTCATATTCAAACCGCTCTCCGCCCACTTTTATTAAAGCTGAAAGATAGCTTTTGGGAATGGCTCTCAGTCCTGTTTGGGTATCGGTTATTTTTATACCGCACAGAAATCTGAACGTAAATGATGTTATATTATTTCCTATTCGGCTTTTGGGAGGAACGTTAGGGCTTTTAAAATCTCTTGCTCCGAACACCGCCAATCCCTTTTGCTCCATTTCCTCAGCGCAAGCAACTATATCGGCGGCAGAATGCTGTAAATCATCGTCTGTGGTAACAACGCCGCTTTTTTCGGGACAGTTTTCCAAAAAATATTCAAACCCCGTTTTTAAAGCCCGCCCTTTGCCCTTATTCACATTATGATTTAAAAGGGTAACGTTGGGTTTTTCTTTAACTTCTTCAAATATTTCCTTGCAGCCTTCCTTGCTGCTTCCGTCATTTATTACAATTATATGGTCAAAGCCGTATTCGGTAAGAACATTTACTGCTTCTATAAGCTTTTTTGAAGGATTATAACTTGGTAAAATAACCGAAACGTTCATAATCGGAAGTCCTTTATATTATTATTGTTTAAAAATCACAAAATATATTTTAACACGGTTTATATGAAAAATCAATAACAAAAGAGTTACAATTTATAGTAAAAGATAAATTTTAAAAAAACTATTGACAAACAAAAAAAAATAATCTATAATAAATAAAAGTAAATGCAATGACAGGGAGAAAAACAGTTTAGCTTTTTCAGAAAGCCGTTGTTTGATGCGAAACGGTAAAGTGAAATTGTCAATAGCTCGCCCTTGAGCAGTGAGCTGAATTAAGTAGGCTTCATCGGGTACTCCCGTTACAGAGTTACACATTGATTGATGTGGTTAAGGTGAGCGTTATTTGCGCTAAAAAGAGTGGTTCCGGGAGGAATTTGCCCGTCTCTTTTTATGTAAGATATGGGTTTTTTTATTGAGTTGACAATACACATACCTCCACTTCATTG
>CAZRRT010000153.1:0-4086 GCA_964602605.1 uncultured Ruminiclostridium sp. | reverse complement strand
ATAATAAGGACAGGCAAGTAAGGCGTGGGGAGGTGTACTTAGCCGACCTGTCACCCGTTGTTGGCAGCGAACAGGGCGGCGTTCGTCCCGTTCTTGTACTGCAAAATGATGTGGGAAACGCTAATAGTCCCACAACAGTTGTGGCGAGTATTACAAGCCAAAAAAAGCACAGGCTGCCTACGCATATTGAAATAAGAGGCTGCGGATTGAGCAGGAAATCTATTATCCTTTTAGAGCAGCTTAAAACTATTGATAAATCCCGCCTTATTGACAAGCTGGGAGAAGCAAATGCAGAAACAATGGAAAAGATAGATAAGGCGGTTTTAATTTGCTTGGGGGTAAACTAATAAATCATTAGAAAAGAGTTTGGAAAATTAAATAATAATACAGAGCTGACTTGTTCGGCTCTTTTTTATTTGGTTAAACGCTCCAACGAGCTTTAACGGCATAGACGGATTAGCTCTCCGATAAGGCGGTTAAGTCAGTCCTCCGCCCCTTCTATGCCTTATACATAAAATGGACTGACAGAAAACAAAAATGGAGGACTGACACAATGACAAAGAAAAGACACATAATCACGATTGCGAACCAAAAGGGCGGGGTAGGAAAAACCACCACCGCAGTAAATCTCAGCGCAGCTCTTGCAAAGCTTGGGCTTAACATTCTGCTCATTGACCTCGATCCGCAGGGAAATTTAAGCTCATATCTCCGTTGGAACGGAAAGGGAGCTACTATTGCGGATATGCTGTCGGAAGTATGCGGCTCAAAAAATGTTAATGTTGAAATTCAGAAAAATGAAAAAGAAAAGCTGTCATATCTTCCTGCCGATGAAGGCTTGGCAAATTTAACGGACAAGCTTTCCGCAGCTATCGGACGGGAAAATATTTTAAATAGGCTTTTGGCAAGAGATGAGTTTAAGGAATTTGATATAATTGTCATTGACTGCCTGCCCGCACTGAATATATTTACCGTAAACGCCCTTGCGGCAAGCACGGGAGTAATAGTTCCCGTGCAGACGCAAGACTTTGCACTTGACGGAATTACTCAGTTCGAGGACACCTTCGGTCAGGTCTGCGCTTATGTCAATCCCGATCTTAAGCTCATCGGCATCTTGCCGACAATGGCGGAACACACCAATACAACAAAAGATGTTATGCAGCGGCTTAACGAACGGTATGACGGAGATGTATTTGAAACCGTAATAGAAAAAAGAGCGGAAGCTCCCGACAGCGTCAGATTCAGGTGCAGCCTTGTCAACAGCAAGAACAGCAGATTGGGAGAGAAGTATATGAGTCTTGCAAACGAGGTGCTTGGACGGATTGGAGAAAAGAATATCGGTTATGGGACTTGAAGTCCCATAAAGGAGGGTGAATATACAATGAGGTGGGACGGTCAGGCTTGCTCCGAGGATATAAGGTATGGAATCAATCTTTTGCTCACCAATGAGGATAGGAAAAAGGCGCAGTCAATGCAGCAAAAAGAATTTTCCGAGTATTTTATGAACCAACATAAAAGTGATATGGAGTGCTTCTCTCGCTTTGCGGGAGCAGGTTCGGTTGTGTTAAGATGTAATTCGGTCGGTGTTGAATTTGATTTCCAAAGGGAACTTAATAACCTTGGAGATAGAAAAATAACGCTTTCATGGGGTATGGCAGCCCGTCACATCAGAGCTTGGGAATATGAAAAGAAAAACAAGGATATCAGGGAAGATGTCCATAAAACATTTGGAATGCAGCATTCTGATGAGGAGGAAAATACAATGAGCTTTGGAGCTGCGGCAAAAACATCAAAATTTAAATTAGCTTCTTTTGTGGGGGAAACAACGGCAAAAGATAATGACAATATAGTTGAAATTCCCATAAATAAACTTAAACCTTTTAATAGCGGACGGCAGCCCTTCAGAATGTACACATCGGATAAAATGAATGAGCTGATGGAAAGTATTAGGACAAGCGGTTTATTGCAGCCTATCTTGGTATGGGATAAGGGAAATGAGGATTATGAAATACTTGCGGGGCATAACAGAGTAAGGGCTTGCAAAAAGTTAGGAATGGAAACGGTAAAAAGCATTCTTTTAAAGGACTTGACGTTGGATCAGGCAAAGCTTGTTGTAACCGACACCAATCTATGCCAAAGAACGGAGCTGCTGCCGTCTGAACGAACGGCGGCGTATAAAATGCAAAGGGACGCACTTAAGGCACTTGGCGTAAAAAATGCAATAGAAGCTGTTTCCGAACAATACGGAGAAAGTCGTAAGACCATATCTCGCTATCTATCCCTTGACAATCTTCAAAGTGAGTTAATGGAGTCGGTTGACGAAGGGAAAATACAAATCAATGCAGGAGCAGTAATTGCTACTATTTCAAAAAAAGGACAAGATGAGCTTGCGGATTATATTTCTCATAATCCCCAAGTCAAGCTGACAGAAGCTGCTGCTTCAAAACTTAAATCAGCCCTTGAAAATAATGACGATAATGCGGCGGAAATAATATCTAAAGCATTTGAAAAAAAGAAAAATGATACGTTTTTTACGGTAAAGCTCCAAACAACCGACATAGAAGATATTTTGAAGATCTCTAAGGAAGAATTGGGTAAATTTCTGTTTTTTGCTTTACAGCATAGCGGTTGGCAAGAGGAATTTTCCGACACGCAAAGCAAAACTGATTGTCAAGCAAATGAAGAAGATACAGAAGATTCTGAGAATTTTCAAGAAGATGATTATTTTGAAGAAGAAATGTGACTTTAAAGTCACATTTAATCATTGTACATATGTATAGGCTTTTGCAGTGCTGTTTTATAGCACTGCATTTTGTCTTTATCCTGAAAGGAAACAGTAATGATAAATTCCGAACTTATTGTTGACAATTTTGCTGGAGGCGGCGGAGCTTCTACGGGAATTGAACTTGCAACGGGACAACCCGTTGATATTGCTATAAATCACGATCCTTACGCTATCCTTATGCACCAAACCAACCACCCACATACAAAGCATTATTGTGAGAGCGTTTGGGACGTCAATCCTGCTGAAATATGTGCAGGGCATTCAGTCGGCTTGATGTGGCTCTCTCCCGACTGTAAGCATTTTTCAAGAGCTAAAGGCGGCAAGCCTGTTGACAAGAACGTGAGAGGACTTGCATGGATAGCTCTCAGGTGGGCAGCAACGGTAAGACCACGTGTTATTATCCTTGAAAATGTTCCCGAATTTGTGACTTGGGGAAGGCTCGGCAAGGACGGGAAGCCTGACAAACGGTATACCGGGGAAACATTCCGCAGCTTTGTATATCAGCTTAAACAGAAAGGATATGATGTAGATTGGCGGGAGCTTAGGGCTTGTGATTACGGTGCGCCTACAATCCGCAAAAGGTTTTTTCTTATTGCACGGTGCGACGGTGAGCCGATAGTGTTTCCAAAGCCTACGCACGGTGAGGGAAAAGGGCTTTTGCCTTACAGAACGGCAGCAGAGTGCATCGACTGGTCTATTTCCTGCAAGTCAATTTTTGAGAGAAGCAAGCCCCTTGCAGACAATACGCTAAGACGAATTGCAAGAGGGCTGGATAAATTTACAATAAAGGCAAAAAAGCTTTTTATTATGGTAAACAATAGTCAAAATCGCCCTAAGGGATTAAACGAGCCTGTTCCCACGGTTACGACGGGAAGGCGTAATTTCCTTTGTGTCCCGTCTGTGCAAAAATACTATGGTGGAATAGTTGGCTCTAATGTTGCCGAACCTTTGGGAACGGTTACGTCAATAGACCATAACGCTTTAATGGCAGCAAATTTGATACAGTACCACTCAGAGAAAAGCAACTCGGAGATAAGAGGGCAAAGCTTGGATAAACCGATTATGACAGTGGATAGGTCGAACAGATATGGACTTGCTTCCGCCCATATCGTTAAATATTACAGCGGTGATAACTACAGCAACGTCGACGATCCGTTACATACGGTTGCGGCAAAAGAGCGCAATGCGCTTGTTGAGAGCCATTTGTGCGTACTCAGAAACAATATGGACTGCAAGCCTCTTACAGAGCCACTGCCAACGGAATGTACAAGCGGCGGGCATTTTGCGGAAATCCGAACAAAAAT
>CAZRRT010000152.1:0-4189 GCA_964602605.1 uncultured Ruminiclostridium sp. | reverse complement strand
TAAACAAGCTGCCGAAATTGCAAAGCAATTTCGAGGTTCAGTGGGGGATTTTACCTCCACTGAACCTAAGATGGAGCCCGAGGCGGGGGACATCTTTGCAGTGGTTATAGAAGTAGAACCAATAATATATAGACTTAAATATTTAAATTAAATATGATTTTTAAGAACAACAAAAGGGACTGCTTTTTACACAGTCCCTTAATGCTGTTTAGATTATTAACCCTTAACCGAGCCTTGCGCCAAGTTGCTGTAAATGAACTTCTGCATTGACAGGAACAAAATCAAGGTAGGTATGATACAAATTATGATACCTGCAAAGATTATCTGCCATTCAGAGCCGTAAGGTCCTATAAATTTGTACAATGCAGTTGAAATTACTTCGTGTCCCGGGCTTGGCATATACAGCTGTGCGGTGTAGAAGTCGTTGTAAATACCAACGAACTTCATAACCAAAACCGTTGCTATTGCGGGACGGAGCAAGGGAAGAATAATGCTGAAATATACTCTCGGATATGAACAGCCGTCCAAAATTGCGCTTTCGTCAAGCTGTACCGAAATGTTGTCCAAGAACTGTATAAAGATGTAAATAGAAATAATATCCGTACCTACATAAAGAATACAAGGAGCTGCCATTGTGTCAAATAATCCTAACATATTAACCATTTGGAATACCGTTACCTGCATTGCAATGTTGGGAAGCAAAGTCGCCAAAAGGAATATGTTCTTTACAAGCCTTGTGAACATCATCTTGAACCGCTGTACCACAAAGGCGGTCATAGTACCTGTGATAATTGTGCCGGTGCAGGATATTATCAATATTATTAACGTATTCTTCAAGCCTGTCAAAACTGCACCGTCTACAAATGCGGTACGGAAGTTTTCCCATTCAAAGGAGGTAGGGAGATCAAAAGGTCCTGACTGCAAAAATTCCGTTTTGGTTTTCAGCGAACCCAAAAGCACGATTGCAAGCGGTACAAGTACCAATAAGCAGGCTATAACAAGCACTACATACTTTAAAACCTGAAACAGTACCACAACAGCCTTTGGAGTTTCCTTAAACTGATACTTAGCCTGACCCGCACTGTTTGTGGTGGTTACTACTTTAGCCATTTTCTCTCCTCCCTCTTACTTTTCTTCTTTGAAGAATATCTTCTGAATTGCAGTTACTATTATAATAAGTATAAGCAGGATTATAGCCATTGCAGAACCAAGTCCTACCTTATCCGCATTAAACGCAACGTCCAACGTCTTGATAACGAAAGTGCTGGTATCGAATGCGCCGCCTGTGATAATATAGGGAATCTCAAATACGGAAACCGCACCCTTAACTGCAAGGATAAGCTGAAGCGCAATAATCGGTCTAATTCCCGGCCATACGATGTACCAGAATCTCTGCCAAGCGTTTGCGCCATCCAAATCCGCCGCCTCGTAAATATCAGGGGATATACTTTGAATTGCGCTTATGAACATAAGAATATCAAAACCGATATACCGCCATATGGAAGCGAACACCAAGCACCAGTTGTTAATACTCTTGTCTGACAGCCAATGAATGGGATCGGTCATTCCCACCCAGCTGAGCAAGGTGTTTAACGTACCTGCGGAGTCGCCTTGGAAAAGTCTGCGGAAGATAAGTGCAACCGCAACGCCGTTCATAAGGTAAGGGAAGAAAATAATTCCCTTGAATACGCCGGCAAGCTTAATCTTCGAGCAGAGAAGAGTAGCGATAAACAACGCACAGCCCAACTGAACAAATGAACCTAAGAAGTAATAAATACAGTTTACAAACGTACTTAAATAAGACCAGTCTGTAAACAAAGTTACATAGTTGTCAAGACCTATCCATTTTACCTTAGTTCCCAAAGGATTTCTTTTTTGGAAACTGAACAACAGCATATTAAAGGCAGGAATAAGGGTAAAAAGTACCAAAAGAATCAAGGGAATCAGCAGGAATAAAATGGTTGTTATATACTTTTGACCGGTGTAGCCTCTCAACCATTGCATCAATGTTCTTTTGGGACGTTGAACAGTGCCTGTTTCGCTTGCCATATAATCACCTGTCCTTTCATTTTCAATTTAAAATATGCTTTGAGATTTTTTGCTTTGTTTTAGACAGCAAATTCGGAAAGGAAATCCTCTCCGAATAAGCTGCTAAAAACAAATTTTAATCCTTATTGTTATCAAGCGGGAAATTGATCAGCCGTTAAGCTTTGAAATGTAATCGGTAAGAGCGTCGTTATCATCTCTTGCTTCTGCCCACTTTTTGTTTACATTGTCAAGAATCTGCTTAAACTTAGCCTCGCCGCCGGCAATATCTCCGTTTCTTGCAGCTTCGATAGCAGCCTCTTCAATCTTTAAAACAAATCTGTCTGCTGAATCCTCGTCAAACAAAACTTCGGATTCCTTGTTGATGTCGTCCCAGCAGGTAGCGATTTCATCGGGAGCGGGAACTGCTACGAAAAGCTCGCACTCGCTGAAATCTTCAAGGTAATCGGGGAAGTAGCCGCCTTCCTTGATTGTTCCAACGCCGCCTTCATGCTCGGTGAAAGGACAATCGGTGCTTACAAACCACTGAATGAACTTCTTTGCCAAATTCTGATGATCTTCGTCAATGTTCTTGTTAATGCACATAGACATATCTGCGCCTGATTCTGCGTACTGCTTGCCGTTTGTGTTAAAGGGTGCGGGCATATAGCCTACGTTTTCGGGGTGACCGCCGTTTTCGGGCTTTTGCGCCAGCTCGATAATCTGCTTAACTGCCCATGAACCCAATGCCATAGCACCGATCTTGCCCTGAGCCAACATTGGCTTGGAAGCTTCCCAGTCGGAAGAAACGGGATCTTCTTCTCTCAGTGTGGGGTCGGAAACTATTTTAAACAGCAAATCGTAAATTTTGTAGTAAGGAGAATCCTCGCCTACTATATCAATCTTGTTGATAAGAGCTTCGTTTTTAAAGTTGGGGTTTCCGCTTACTGACAAGGGAAGATGCTCCCACTCTTTAGCTGCAAAAGTATCGTGGAAATTGGTGTAGTAAGGAATAACGTCGGTGCATTTTTCCTTGATTTGCTTTAAATCTGCAATAAATTCTTCGGGAGTTTTGGGAAGGGTTGTAATTCCTGCGTCTGCCCAAACCTTTTTATTATATACAATACCGCTGGTGATAGATCCCATATGAGGAAGACCGTATACAACCTTCTCATAAGCGGAGTTGTCCGCCCAGTTGTAATATTTTGCAAGTTCATCTACAGTACCCAAAGGAACAAAGAATTTGCTGTACTCGTCCTTAGTTACGGAAGGCATCATCAAAACGTCGCCGTATTTGCCTGTAGGCATTCTGGTTTGCATATCGCCGTTGTACTTTTTGATTGCTTCAAATTCTATTGTACATTTGTACTTTTCTTCAAAGGGCTTAACTATTTCCTTTAAATATCCGTCGTCCACGCGGTCGGTACGGTTGGTGATATACTTTAAGGTAAGTCCCTCGGGAATGGTGACGTCATCTCCGATAATGGGATTTTTAGAATCCACAGGTGCGCCGGTGGAAGCTCCTGTTGTTTTTGAGCTTGAGGGTGCATTTGTGCCAGAGGGTGCGTTTGTTTTGGAAGGTTCTTTTGTGCCGCTTGGAGTAGGTCCGTTTGACTGATTGCAGGCTGCAAGAGTAAATACCTGAGCAGCTGCAAGAAGACAAGCTAAAGTCTTTTTAAGTTTCATTGTTTCCTCCTGTAAAATTCAAAATGATTGACTTGTTTGGAATTTTTAAGAGCATTAAGGCTGTATCAAATCAGCTATATTTTAGCCTTAACAATTAGCCTTAACTTTCACTTAAACTACTTAAATTATACATATTATTTTAAGTAAAGTCAACCCGCATTTATCAAATTCAGCAATTTTAAATAACATTGTGACTGATAATTATTTATATTTACCAATTATTTTCCCCTATTCAAATCACAAGTACAGCATTTTTATTTTCCCATTCTTAAGCGGTTGTAACCGTTTTCAAAAAAATTACTTAAATTACCTTAATTACTTAATTAGGCAAACGTTAAAAGCTGTTCATATAAAGCCTTAAAATAGCGGCAGTAATAAGCCTTTATATGGTATATCGGCGTATTGACCTTTATATATTCTTTGCTGTTTTATGATATATTATTATAAATATATTGTAAAATCAAAATATTAAAGCAGC
>CAZRRT010000151.1:0-4204 GCA_964602605.1 uncultured Ruminiclostridium sp. | reverse complement strand
GAAAGGAGCAAAGAAAATGGCTAATATATATTGTGAAAATACAGATTGCATTTATTGTGCTCAAGACAGGTCATGTCTATATAAGTTTGACATTATTATAGGCGATGTTTATTACGCCGGGTGCAGTGAATATTCTAATTACAGAGAAAGCAAGGATTACCAAGCCGAATATTGGAAAACACTGCGTAAAAAGAATCAGGAGGGTAAATACGAACGTCGAAAAGCGAGGGGCAAGCTTGTAATGATTAACGGCAGAAAATTTTTTACCGAAGATAACCCAAATCTCAATGAGGAAAGTATGAGGGTGACCGATGGTGAGCTTGGTGTGTTTGCGGGTTATATATGCAGAATAAAAAATAATTGGGAGCTTTACATAGAACGAACTCAGGAGTTTATGAAAGATAATAATTATACCGATGTTTTAGAGCTGCCGATAGCTGTTGAGGAGGGGCAAAGTAAATGAATAACAACAGCTTTATAAAATTGCCAAACGAAATATGCGCTCTGCGGGATTTACCTTGCAGAGCGTATTTATATCTGACATATCTCTGCACTGTACAGCAGTCCGATACGGTGAAAGTAAAGCAGGAAACCATAAGACAGCACATAGGCGCTGCTTTTCTTCCCGCTGTCAACAGGGTAATGCACAAGCTGGAGGAATTAAAGCTGATTTCAATAACCAACAACTTTAATTCGGAAACAGGCTGCTATATGTGCAGCTCATACAAGGTAAATAATTTTAATCCGCAAAAGGATTATTTTTTACTCCCGGCAGAATATGCAACCGTTGATATGCCGCCTGTGGCTTATCAGCTGATGCTGACCTTATATATGTATTCCTTTAACGATTCCTATTCCTTCCCCTCCTATTCGGAAATTAAAAAAATAACAGGAATGAGTTCGGCGTCTATATCCAAGTCGATTAGGATTTTGGAAGAAAAAGGCATAATAAAAAAAGAGAATTACATAAAAAAGGACGGCAGCAAGGGGCATAACCGTTATTTTATCGTCAAGAAACTCCAACGTATAATGCAGTCGGACAAGGCGGAAAAGCTGTTACAATGGATAAGGAGGCAAAAGCAGGTTTGTTTTGAGATATGGCAGATTATTAAGGAGGTAATTAGGGGCAACGCTTTGCTCCTTGAGGAGATCTGCACTTTGGCAGATAATGACGGTGAGGGCAACTCAGACAGTGGTAGCAGTGAAGAATATACAGAAGAAAATGAAGTAATTGAGCAAGATGAAGATTTATATTCTGCTCCCAAAGGGCTTATTGCTTGTCATTATTCAGATAAAGATTACATAATCAAGCCATATAAACCGAATAAACGTGTCATTTTTGATAAGGTTAAGAAAAAAATCGGCTGTATTGGCGTCAAGATTAAAGAGGGCTTTTGCTCTCTTTTTTATAATTTAAAGAGGTACTTTTTATAAGATACAATAATGTATCATAACTAAACCTGTTAACGAGGAATATTGAAAAGAAAATATTTTATGCTTGATACTGTATGTTGTGGTAGTTACTGCTCAAAAAGCTTTTTACATAAGGATTTGGTATAAAAAATAAAGCGGCATTATTCAAAAGCAGCTTTTATTTTTTGCCATTCTTTTTCAATATTCCAAATATATAAACAGCGGTAAACCCGCAGAAACGAGGTAAAAATGTATAACAAAGCAATTTTAATGGGGCGGATCTGCAATAATCTTGAGGTAAAATCCACTCCGGGCGGAGTAAGCGTACTGTCTTTTCGTATAGCGGTAGAACGCAGCTATTGCGCTAAGAACGAGGAAAGAAAAACCGATTTCTTCAACATTCTTGCTTGGAGAAGCACTGCCGAATTTATTGCAAAATGGTTTTCCAAGGGCAGAATGATTTTGGTTGAAGGAGAGCTTCAAACAAGGACTTATGAGGATAAGAACGGCGTTACTCAATATGTTACCGAGCTTGTTGTAGACAATGCGCATTTTACGGGCGAGGTAAAAAGCAGTGAAAAGAACAGCTTGCCGCCGCTACCTGTTCCAAATCTTGAATCCGTCCCCTCAACTGCTGCAAACGGAGAAAGCAGTAATGCGGATTTTATTGAAGCGGCAGCGGATGATGATTATCCGTTGTTTTGATACCACTGAGAGGACAAAAAGGTGAAAACAATCAGCTCAAATCTTGCATATAAAAAGCACTTACACAGGTTGTAGGTGCTTTTTTAGCGCAAAAAGTAAGCTGACCTATCGGCAAAACGGGGAGAAAGGATGAGAAATTGAAGATATTGGTGGACGGAAAGCCGAGAGTAATATCATCTGTTTTTGATGAAACAGGGCGGGATATTACAAGTGATTTTCTCAAAGAAACGATTGAAACAGTTACAAAATATAATAACATTCAAAAAAGAGGAGACCGTTTTATACTAAAGTATATTATTCGCAGAATCCCTCCTTTGGAAGTAATGAATGATATAGCTTCTGACAAAAACCAATATTCAATGTCAGAAGATGCTTTCAAGTGGTGGGAAGCGTATGCTTTAAAGCATAATGAGGTTTCAGCACTGGAAGAAAAGTTAATGCATTATATAAATGATAAATATGATATTAGTGATGAAAACGGATATTTCTATGATATGTTTAAATTCAGTAAAGATGATATAAATGGATTTGTGAACTACAAATGTAAATGGCTGAGAGGTTATGCGGAATCAGAAAAAATAGATATTTCAGACATAAAGGAAACTCCATATTTACCTGAAAAATCTGTAGACGAAAAAGTATTAAAGGAGGAAATAACAATGGCAAAAGCAAAGTACACCGACAAGCAAGTAGCAATGTTGGGAAGATTTATAAGAGCGGGTTATGATATTGAGGCGGTAAAAAATCCCGAGCTTAACGAAAATCAGCTTAAGGAGCTTTACCTCGGGCGTAAATCGGGATTAGACATATCCTTGTATACAAGCCCCAAAATTTCTGCTGAGGAAATGAAAGAGCTGCGCAGATCGGCGGCTAAGGGGGTTGATCTGCGAAGCTTTGCGGAAGCGGTAATCAAAACGGGCGAGTATAATAAGGAGCAGACCCTACAGATATTGGACGCCGCCAAGCACGGAGTATCATATAAAAATATGCTTAATCCCGAATTGAATCATTTACAGATGAGGCAAATTAAGCTGGGCGAGCGTTACGGACTCGACACAAGCGTTTATGCCTCTGCCGATTTCAGCGCAGAGCAAATGCAGCAGCTGCGCTTGGAGCTGCTTGTACGTAAGGTAATGGAAGCAGTTAAGAATTTCTTTAGAGAAGCGTGGGAGAAAATCTGTAAGTGGGCGGCAGAACAAAAAATCCCGGAGGAAGAAGCAGCAACCATTAACGAAGCGGTTATGGCAAGCTCGGAGAGGGGACTGGCAGATAAGCTGTTTTCGGAAGCAACTCTGATAATCGTTTCCTCAAAAATATCCGATAAAATTGTGGATCAGGTACTTAATGCTGAAAAAGGTCTTGAAAACGAAACAATACTTAGCAGTATGGATATGGCTGAAACGGTTTCCGATGAGCTGGCAGCAGAAGCGGACGAAGAGGCGGAAACGAAAGAAAAGGAAACGGAGAACGAAAACGAAGCAAACACTTCCGAATGCGAATGGGAAAATGATTTCGGCGATCCTCCACCTGAGGAAGAAGCATTTGAAATGGAAGAAGTAATATAATACTAATTGTTTATCTTACTATAGACAAACAGTGTAAATCGTGACTTGAAGTCACATTTTGCAGGAAAGGAAAAAGAAAATGAGTAAAATGTTAGAAACGCTGAATACAGTCCGAAACACCTGGCATAACGTCTTGCTGTTCCAATCCGCAGAGGAAGCCCGAAAAGCAGATATGGGGCTAATGTACGAGGATGATGAAGGCGCCGTATACGGAATCAGGTCTAAGAACGATATTTACACTTGGGATATGGTGGGCTTTGTGCCTTATTCGGAGCAGCTGTATGAAAAATACGCACAAAATGCAGTTGAATCCTTGGCTGAAAAAAGAATGTATTCGAGCGCCTCCCGTGAATTGACAGACGGCATTAAAGTAACCGTATTGGGCGGAGAAATGAGTACAGACGAGGTGAAAGCTTATGTTAAAAGAGCAAAGGAAATCTATCCCGAAAGAAATATACAAAGTATGGAAATATCCATTATTGATGAAAAAAGCGTTGATATTGAATATCATTACGGGACTA
>CAZRRT010000150.1:0-4281 GCA_964602605.1 uncultured Ruminiclostridium sp. | reverse complement strand
GTTTAAGATTCAAACCGTTCAAACAGATAACGGAACGGAATTTACATATAAATATATTAGTGATGATACAGTATGCCCATTTGACAAAGCACTTTCGAGCTTAGGAATAAATCACAAGCTGATACCGCCCAGAACACCGTGGAATAACGGAAAGGTTGAAAGAAACCACAGGAATGACCAAAAATATTTTTATGATTGGGAAGAATTCGGAAGCGTTGAGGAATAAAATGAAAAATTGGCAGAACACTTAAAATGGAGCAATAACAAGACAATGAATACCCTTGGAAGAAAAAGTCCTGCTCAATTACTGAAAGAAAAAACGAAAGCGCAAGCGGCGGCGGTTTGACCGCCTTCTCCGCAGAGCGAAGCGGAACAGAGAAGGCGGTCAAACTAAAATCTACCATATATTGAGTTGGTTTTTTATAAAAATGGTTCACATCTATTGACAACACAGATTTTATAAGATTAAAATAAGCACAAAACTCTTGACATATTAAATGAATTATGGTATACTGAATACTGTTAAAAATTGGGCTATAGCCAAGTGGTAAGGCAACGGACTTTGACTCCGTCATTCCGGTGGTTCAAATCCACCTAGCCCAACCAGCGGCGTAGCGTCGCTCCTAATAAGCTCGGCTTAGGTCGGGCTTTAATTTTTATTTTTCTCATCAATAAAATCTATTTGGTAACAATAATACAGGCAGCATGACACTGTATCCAATACGCTCTCAATTTAAAGAGAGGGTATTTTATATTATTCCTAAAATCTATTTGCTAACAAAACGCCATTCTTTATCAGAAACAGTTTTACCTTTTAAAATTTTATCGGTATAATTCATCACATAAAATTTTTCCTTTCTAAAAAATAATAGCTCTCAATTCTAAGAGCTAAGCTTGTCGAAAAACCTCCCTTTGGTCGGTTTTCCGTCAAGCTGACGCCGCTTTTGGCGGCTTGCCTAAAAAACAAAAATCGGTCAGAGCCTTGCTCGAACTCGATTTTAAGGCTATGATCTCAATTTAGGGGAAAACCCTGATGGTTTTTCCCAAGAGCTCTTTCCTTCCAAAAAATTTAAGTTTAGGCTTTTCAACAGCCTACATCGCACTTGTAAAAAGAGTGCGATATTTTTTTATGCAGTCTATGCTCCCAAACCGTGCAAACTGAGAAAAATCCCTTGAAAAAATAAATATATAGTCTATAATAAAAT
Source organism: uncultured Ruminiclostridium sp. (assembly GCA_964602605.1). Lineage (GTDB taxonomy): Bacteria > Bacillota > Clostridia > Oscillospirales > Ruminococcaceae > Ruminiclostridium_E. Next base: position 3,076 of record CAZRRT010000150.1, on the reverse strand, counting down.
CAGAAAATCGATTTTCCCAAAAATCCCGTATCATTTTTCGGCTATTTGATAAATGATAAGGGAATTAACATCGGAACGGCGGTGAAGTGAGAGAGTGAAAATTAAGCTTGCGGTAAGCGACGAAAGCTACGGGGAGATAAAGGAGTTTTTGGAAAGCAAGGGAATTGAAATAGACAACAATGCTTCCCTTTTGCTTACCGAAACCGACAGATATATAAATCATCTTACGGTAAGGGACTCGGAAAATTCCTCAAAGCTGTATATTTCGGTGGAGGACATAATTTATATCGAATCCTTTGGTCATACCGTGGAGGTTCACACCGCAGAGGGTACTTATTTGTCGGGAGAAAGGCTGTATCAGCTGTGCGGAATACTAAACCCCCAAAGCTTTGTCAGAATAAGCAATTCGGTGATTATCGCACGGAACAAGGTGAAGGAAATAACTCCCGCCTTTTCTATGAAGTTTACCCTTAAAATGGCAAACGGCGATAAGGTTTATGTGACAAGAAGCTATTACAACATTTTTAAGGAATATTTCGGAATATAATACTATTTCCAAATTAAAAACATTTCCAATGTTTTAAATTTGCTCTTGCCATAGGCAAGAGTGCGGGAACTTCGTTCCCGCAGAAAAAGTATTGAACGTACATTCCACATTGCCTTCGGCGATGCATTCGGCTTCACCGAATGATTTAAAAACGTTAAAAAGTTTTTAAATTGGAATTAGTATAAGAAAGGAGCAATTACAGTATGAGCAGAAGCATAAGCTTATTGGGGCTTTTGATAGTATCGGTTATTGTGCTTGCGGCGTTAGCCTTGCTGATATATTTTCTGATCTACAAATCCTCCATAAACAAAAGAGTAAAAAATCAGAACAGCATAAATCAAAGCGGTGTAAATCAAAACAGCGGAAATCAAAGCAATGAGGAAACGCCGAAGCAGCACAAGGTAAAACGAATGCCCTCCCCGTCAAGCGTTGTGTACATTGTGCTGGCAATAGCGGTGGCGGCGGTAATGGTGGGTGTGTGGCTTGACGTCAGAAGCACTGCAAAAGAGCTGTCGGGATTATGTAATCAGCTTTCGGAGCGAATGTCAAGGCTTGAATTAAAAACAGACTATTTGGAGGACGAGATACTTTCGGCGGCGGACAGGTATAAGGAAGAGCAAAGTCTTTTCACAAGCGTGGATATAAGCTGCGGCAAGCCCGATTTCGTCAGACACTGCGTTATGCTGACAATAAGCGCCGTTCCGAAGGTTAACACCGAGGATACGCAGATAAGCGTTCAAGTGGGCAAGGAATATACCATTGCTTTGAAAAAGGCGGGTGCAGGTCTGTACAGCGGCGATTTTACGGTAGATTTTTACAAGCAGTACGGAGAAATTGCCCTAATAACGATAACTCAAAAGGGAGAGGTTCGTTCGGAGAATTTGGACTTGGACTGTAACGACATACGGGGAAAATACGGAGCGGTAATGCGTGACAGGATAGCAGGCTTGGATTTAAGTTATCAAAAAGGCAAGCTCGGTATGGCTGTACGAGTTTGGGAATATGAGGGAGAAAGCTTTTTTGACGAGAGCAGCTTTAAGCTTATTGTAAAGTCCGACGGAAAGACAGTTATGGAGGAATCTATACTGTCTTACGATGAAAAAAGCTGTGATGTGGAAAGCGGTAAGCAGGTTGAGATTTATATAAGTGCGGTCGATAAAAGCGGGAATACTCATATATGTGGCTGCTATTCCTCTGTTATGGCGGAGGGAGATGTGGAATATATATCTGATTTTGGTGCGGAACAGGTGCTGGACGGAAGCGGCAATTTAGCAGCGGAATATTGAATACACACTTATGATAAATAAGGTCAATCACAGATTAAGTCCGAAAGTCAGGTATTAGTATTAAATAATGTCGGTATTGACATACAGCCTTTTCTGTGCTAAAATAGAACAAAAGAATTTATCCGAAAGGAGCGATACTATGCCTTTATCGGTAGGACCTTACACAGGCGGCAACGACGCTTATTCCCAAAACAACAAAACATCGTCCTCGGAAGAGCTGCAAAATACCATAAGCCGCTTAAAGCAGGAGCAGGACAAGTATAAGCAGCAGGAAAAGGACGGCAAAACAGCACTGTCGGATAAAAATTTAGATAATAAGATAGAAAACCTTGAAAAGAAAATAAATAATTTGGAAAACCGCCTTCAAAAGCTGAAATCCCAAAAGCAAGACGGCAAGTGCGAAACCTGCGAAAACAGAAAATATCAGGACGGCTCCAACGACCCGGGCGTTTCCTTTAAAAATGCCTCTAAGGTAAGTCCCGAAATGGCGGAATCCGCCGTAAGAGCTCACGAGCAAGAACACGTTTCACATAACCGAGCGCAGGCGCAGGAGGACGACAAGGAAATTGTCTATCAGTATGTAAGGATAAAGCACGCAATCTGTCCCGAATGTGGAAGAAATTATGTGGCAGGCGGCGAAACGGTAACCGTCACCCGCACCAATCCCAAAGAGCGTTTTAACGTTGGTATGGAGGATAAGGAAAAGGAAAAAGGAAATCTCTTGGATATGGTTGCATAAAACCGCATAAATTTCATAATAATAAAAGCGTCCTGATTATCAAGACGCTTTTTTTATTGAAAAGCTTAAAATTATAATGTTATCTGCAGCAATCTCTTTTAAGCTCAAAGGATTGACAGTCGGTGCAAGGGATAACAGTGGGGTCGCTTTCGTGAGTTCCCACCTTTATGCGTTCAAGGCTGCAGTAATTGTCGCAGCAGCAGTGATGCTTGCAGTTATTTATGGTACATTCTATTGATTTATTTGCAAATTCAGTTCCCATTTTTTTCTCCTTATTATTGATATTATCGACGGAAATCCGTCACCTTTATTATTTGATTTTTTCATAATAATATGATTGGCAAAATCTGTTTTGTGATGTTTGATTACAGTCGCACTAATCAAAATCGAAAACAGAAAATCTCTGAAATTTTTGCCTGTTATAAATTGGAAATTATCGTTATTTGACCTATAATCAAAATCCGATGTCCCCCGCCTCTTAGGCGGCGGGTTCCATTCAGTCTT
>CAZRRT010000149.1:0-4506 GCA_964602605.1 uncultured Ruminiclostridium sp. | reverse complement strand
TGAACCTCGAAATTGCTTCGCAATTTCGGCAGCTTGTTTAAGCTGCGCTTTAATCACTGCAAAGATTTTCTCGCCTTCTTAGTCAACGGAATTTACCTTATGCTCAGCTGGGGAGAATCCCTATTAACTCAATATTATTAAACAAATTTGGCAGCCTGTTAAAAGCTAATTAAAACAATAATTTAATGATTAAAGGAGCATAAAATGATTAGAAAAATAACAGAAAAAGACTATATTACTGTTTGCAGCATAGTTAACAGTAATTGGAAATCGGTTTACAAAGATTATGTAAATCCGTATCAGCTTTCGGAGGAAGGCTGTGTTGAAAGAAAAAAGCGGCTTATTAAAGATTTTACGGAAGGCAGGCTTTACGAATATGTTGTTGAGGAGCAGGGTGAAATTACGGCTATGATGTCTATGGGAGATACGGCTGATAAAGATAAGCAAGGAGCTTTTGAAATATGGAGAATATACGTTAGCGAATGTCATAAGGGCAAAGGAACAGGCGGCAGTCTGATTGAATTTGCGGAAAGCTTTGCAAGCCAAAAAGGATATGATGAGATTGTTATTTGGGCGTTTAAGGAGAATAGCAGAGCATTAAAGTTTTATCAATCTCACGGTTATTCAATAGATAGTGAAAAAGACTTGGGTTTTCCCTATAATGCTGTAGGAGTCAGACTGCATAAATATATATCGTACTCCCAAAACTAACCCTTGAATTTTTCTGCTTGCCCTATTGTGAGATGATTTGTCGGAATTCCTTAAAATAGGCGCATTATTCAATAGGCTTCCTTCCTTTCCTTTTGTCGAGTAAAATATTCATAAGATAGCCGAAAGAGCAATAAGAAATCATAATTGTAACCGAATTGTAATTGACATTAGCTTAGTGCAGTGTTAAAATAGGGGAAATTAAAGCACAATTATACAAAAACAGCTTATGAAGGGGAGGTTCATAATGAAAAGAAAGCTTTCGGCATTATTTACCGCTTTTTTAATCTCCCTCACTTTTTTTTCAGCCTTGGTCAGTGCAGACGCAGGACCAAAGGATTCATTGGTAATTTCCTTTCATAATATCGAGGCGGATACCTGCTATTGCACTTTGCTGTCAAAATACGAAAGCTCCGGCTTTTACCATACGTCAAATACAAAAAGCGACAACGAAATTCCAAAAGCCTTTCAAAGCTACAAGGATCTTGACGGTTTTTTCTATTTGGAAAACTATGCTCTTATAAGCGGTTCAAAAGAATTCATTTGGGATTATACGCCCCCGCAAACCTTTAAGGTGCTTTTTTACTTTCCGAAAACACAAAAATATGCGGTAAGCGGGATAATAGAAAAAGCCGCATTTAACGCACGGTATTCGGTGGATATGCAAGGCATAGACATTACAGCAGACAATCTGAAGATACAGGTTACAAATGAAAACACTCCAATAAGAGTTTTGTTTTCTTTTTTAGTCAGAGTGTTTGTTACAATACTTATAGAGCTTGTCATAGCAATATTATTTAATTATAAAAGCAAAAATCAGGTAATAACCATTTTGACAGCAAATATTATAACCCAGGTTTTGCTTAATATTTTGTTAAACAAGATTTATATTGACCTTGGAGCATTTTTTATGCTGCTGTTATATATTCCCTTGGAGATTATGGCCTTTATTGCGGAATCAGTTGTTTACTGCATTTTTCTTAAATCCTCGGAAAAGGCAGCCGTTAAAGCTGCAAACTGTGTTTTATATTCTTTTTTGGCAAATTTGGCGTCCTTTATAGGAGGAGTTATTATTTCTGCGATATTTCCTTGGTTTTAAAGGCTTTTCCTCATCTATTTATCACTAATTGTTTGTTTAACTATTGACAAAAAATCTATCAGTATAAATAATGAAAGGATAGAACAATGAAAAGAAAGCTTTTAGTATTATTTACCGCTATATTATTTTCATTAACCTTGTTTTCAGTCACAGTCAGCGCAGATATCGGTCCAAAGCCCTCTGTAAGCATTTCCTTTTTAAATATGGGAAGTGAAGAATGCTACTGCACTCTTTTGTCCGAACATAAAAGCACAGGACCTCACAGTGTTTCCTCCAAAAAAAGTGATGATGAAATACACAGAGCTTTCGAGGAATATAAGGATTCGGACGGATTTTATTTTTTGGAATATGTACAGCTTGTAAGCAAATCAAAAAAGTTTGATTGGGGCTATTATCCTCCCGATACTTTTAAGGTCGTTTTGTATTATCCCGAAACAAAAACCTTTGCAGCAAGCGGCATAATCAACAAACACGGTTTTTTCGCCCAATACAGAATTGATATGAAGAATGTTGAGGTAGGCACAAATAACAGTCATCTGCAAGTTAAAGATTTATACAGCGTCCCAAACGTCATTATTTCCTTTTTATTAAGAGTAATCATAACAATACTTATTGAAGCAGGAATTGGATTTGCTTTTGAATTTAGGACGAAAAAGCAGCTATTGTTAATAGTAATCGTTAATATTGTCACTCAGGTTTTGCTTAATCTTCTTTTATATAACGCTATGCTTACGGGCGGCGGTTTTTTGCTGATGTTAGCTTATATTCCATTGGAGATACTTGTGTTTATTATCGAGGGAGTTATTTACAGCTTAAATTTATGAAAGTTAGGCGAGGTATACGGCAAAAAGGTTCACGGTATGCTGTATTCATTTTTGGCAAATTCAGCTTCTTTTATATTCGGAGTGGTTTTTTCGGTATTTTCCAGTGTGCTGGCATAAAATAATTTCCCCTTGCAGTCGCTGTTTTGACGGCAAGGGGAAATTTCTTTATATTTTTGGTTTTAAAATATTGCTTAAATTTAAAGCACTGATAAGTCCTCTTACGGAAGAAGTGATAATATCGCTGTGAACTCCCGCCCCCCAAGTTATTACTCCGTTTTTGTCCGCAATTTCCACATAGGAGATTGCCTTTGATTTGGAGGTTCTGTTGAGAGCGTGTTCGCTGTATGAGTTTATGGTAAAGGATATGTTCAAACAACGTCTTAATGCGTCGCTTACTGCGTCAAGCCTGCCGTTGCCCTTGCCTGTGATAACCCGCTCGGTGTTGTTTTGGATAACAGTCAGCTTTGCCTCATATTCGTCCCCTTGAACAAAATGCACTTCCTTATACTTCAAATAGTTTTCCGCATTGACAAATTTATCCATAAATGCGTTGTAAACCTCGTCGGCAGACAATTCCTTGTGCTGCTTATCGGATATATCCTTTATAGCATAGCCCACCTTTTCACGGAATTTGGGTGGAAGCTCTATACCGAATTTTTTTTGTAGAAGATAGCCGATGCCGCCTTTTCCGCTTTGACTGTTGATACGGATAACATCGCCGTCATACTGTCTGCCTATGTCCTTTGGATCAATGGGAAGATAGGGAACTGTCCAGTGGGGAACATCGTTGTCCTCTCTCCACTTCATTCCCTTTGCTATTGCGTCCTGATGAGAGCCTGAAAAAGCCGCAAACACAAGCGCACCGCTGTAAGGCTGCCTGTCGTATACCTTCATACAGGTCATTTTCTCGTAAACCGAGATCATTTCGGGCATATTGCTGAAATCAAGTCCCGGGTCAACGCCTTGTGAGTACATATTAAGTCCCAAGGTAACTATATCAACGTTGCCTGTTCTTTCGCCGTTGCCGAACAGAGTACCCTCAACACGGTCCGCTCCTGCCAAAAGACCCATTTCCGTATCTGCAACGCCGCAGCCTCTGTCATTGTGGGGGTGGAGAGAAACAATAACGTTTTCTCTCTTGTAAAGGTTGTCGCACATATACTCGATTTGGCTTGCGTAAACATGGGGCATTGACAATTCCACCGTAACGGGCAGATTTATAATAACCTTGTTTTCGGGTGTAGGCTCCCAAATCTTCAGCACTTCGTTGCATATTTCAAGGGCAAATTCCATTTCCGTGCCTGTAAAGCTTTCGGGGGAATACTCAAACTTGAAATTGCCCTCGGTATTCCTTGCGTAATCCAAAAGCAGCTTTGCGCCGTCTGTGGCAATCTTGATAATCTCGTCTTTAGGCTTTTTGAACACCTGCTCACGCTGCGCCACAGAGGTGGAGTTGTAAAGGTGAACTACTGCGTTTTTAGCTCCCTTTAACGCTTCAAAGGTCTTTTTGATAATATGCTCACGGGACTGGGTCAGCACTTGAATTGTCACATCGTCGGGAATAAGGTTTCTCTCGATAAGCGCACGGCAAAATTCATATTCCGTTTCGGAAGCGGCGGGAAAACCTATTTCAATTTCCTTAAAGCCAATTTTTACCAAATAGGTGAAAAATTCAAGTTTTTCCTCCAAATCCATAGGAACAATCAAGGCTTGATTGCCGTCACGCAGGTCGACGCTGCACCATATGGGAGCTTTGTCCACATAGTCCTTTTGAGTCCATTTGTAACAAGGGTAGGGGGGCATAAAATAGTTTCGTGTGTACTTTTCTGTGTTTTTCATAATATTGTCCTTTCTCTGTGTGGGAAGGTCAATGAA
>CAZRRT010000148.1:0-4582 GCA_964602605.1 uncultured Ruminiclostridium sp. | reverse complement strand
CCCCGATTTAATAAAATTTTACGATATAACAACAGAACACAAAAATACAATATCGCAGAAATTATTATACACTAATTAAGTCAACCTGTCAAGACTTAAATTGAACACTTTTTTAATTCGGTCAATCCGTTTAATCCGCCTAATCAAAGCGTTTAAATTAAGATTTATTTATCTTTTAAGCAAAAAACGATTATATAATACAATTCCGGAAAAAATTACCGTAATAACCCATAAATTCTAAATATAATTTTGTTTTATACGGGTTATAATAATTGAAAGAAAACAATCTGCCCATTGAATTTCCAAATCTCAAACAGGCAATGTTTTCTAATTTGATTATTTTGAAATAATTTCACACTGTTCGGAAAGGAGATCCAATATGATTAAAAAGATTGCAATCGGCATAGTATCGGCTGCTATGCTTTTAACGCTTACCGCCTGCAATAACGACAATAAGGGAAATAACGGCGGAACAGGCACAGCGACGGCAAAGCCCTCTGACACCGTAAACAAGCCCACAACTACCATAAGCGCACCTGCGGAATCCAACACAACATCTAACAGCGCATCGGGATCTGCAAGCGGCTCGGGCAGCGGCTCTGAAACTACAACAGCTAAGAAATAGCTTAATAAAGGGACTGTAAAATTCATCAGTCCCTTTATTGATTTTATTTTATAATCTTAAATCACAATATAGATTCGGCATTTATTGGCTATTAACCTCATTGATTATCTCCATAAGCTGAGGCAAGGTAAGCTTTCTGCACATAGTTGAAATACAGCGCAAGGGCCATTCTCTGTCGGTGTTGGTTTTAATTTCATTTCTGAAGCTTTCGCCCGCTATTTTGCAGAGCTTATCCATAAACAGCTTGCCTTTGGGGTGATTGTCTATTTCGCAAAGCATAGTGTGTAAAGTTATTGGCTTGTAATATTCCTTTGCTTTAATATTAACCTTTGCGTAGAGAGGACAGTTATCGCTGCTGCCACCAACTAAAACAGTGTAGCTGCCGCCCTTAACCCTCCAATTATGGATCACATCGTCCCAATAAGCAAAGCAGCGTCTGTCGAGCGTTAGGGTAACCTTTTCCTTTTCTCCCGCCTTAATAAATACCTTTTTAAAGGCTTTAAGCTCCTTTACGGGACGGGAAACCGAAGGATCGTCCTCGCTTACATAAAGCTCCACAATTTCCTTGCCGTCAACCGAGCCTGTGTTGGCAACAGTCACCGTTACTTCAAGCCGGCTGTTTTCCTCAATATCCGTTTCCTCGATTTCCGCTTTTGATATTTTAATATCCTCATATCGGAAGGAGGTATAGGAAAGTCCGTAGCCAAATGGGAACAAGGGCGGAATTTTATGCTTTTCGTACCAGCGATAGCCTACATATATTCCCTCCGAGTAATTCACGTGTCCGTTCTCGCCGGGAAAATCAGTGAAAGAAGGAGTTTGTTCAAGGTATTGAGGGAAGGTTTCCGCCAACTTGCCGCAAGGATTTGCTTTTCCGTAAAGAATTTGGGCAATAGCCTCACCTGCTGCTTCGCCGCCCAAATAGGCTTCCAAAATTGCCTTTACCTTTCCCACAAAGGAGTTCATAGCCACAGGTGCGCCGTTGCACAGCACTATTATTGTTTCGGGCTGCTTTTTCACCACCTCGTCAATCAGCTTAAGCTGACATTCTGGCAGATTTATGTGTTTCCTGTCATAGCCCTCGCTTTCATAGGATTCGGGCAGACCACAGATTATTACGGCACGGTCGCACTCCGCCGCCGTCTTCACCGCCTCGGAAATAAAGCTGTAATCGCCGTCGTCGGCAAGGGAATAGCCCTGTGCATACTCAACCTGTCCGTATTTCATCATTTCGTCTAAGGGTTTTGTAACGTTTATTGCGTTTACATTGGAGCTGCCGCCGCCTTGAAAACGAGGCTTTACCGCCATTTCGCCTATAACGGCGGTTTTTCCGCTTTTAATAGGCAATGCGCCTTGATTTAAAAGCAGCACCATACTTTCCTTTGCGATTTCCGCAGCAGCTTTGTGATGCTTCCCGTAATCGCATTCATTTCCCGTTTTCTTTTCATAAAGGGAAAATACTGCTTCCAATAATCTTGTAACCGCTTTGTCGATTTGCTTTTCGGAAAGCTTGTCTTTGAATTTTTTATCTTTATCAACAGTGGGGACAGTAAGCTTTTCGCCCTTCACCGCCTTTAATAATTCTCTGTTGTTCTCCTCGCCTGTACCCGGCATTTCAAGCTCCAGCCCCGCATAAAGAGCCTGCGGTCTGCTGTCTACCGCTCCCCAATCGGACATAACAAAGCCCTTAAATCCCCATTCATCTCTCAGTATATCCGTTAAAAGCCACTTGCTTTGGGAACAGTAATCGCCGTTAACTCGGTTGTAGGAGCACATAATGGAGGCGGGCTTTGCTTTTTTTACGGGATATTCAAAGCTTGCAAGGTAGATTTCCCGCAAAGCTCTTTCGCTTATTTTTTCATCTATAATAAATCGCTGAGTTTCTTGACTGTTGCAGGCAAAGTGCTTTAATGCAGTACCCACCTTTTTAGACTGTATTCCCTCAATAACGCCTGCGGCAATATGTCCCGACAAAACAGGATCTTCGGAAAAATACTCAAAATTTCTGCCGCCCAAGGGAGATCTCTTAATATTGTTTCCCGGTCCCAATACGATTTGCACATTCTGCGTCTGTGCCTCTTCCCCAATAGCAGCCCCCTGCTTTTTCGCCAGCTCTTCATCAAAGGAGCAAGCCAATAATGCGGCGGGAGGAAAACAGGTGGAGGGAACGCTGTCGCCCCAGCCCAAGCCTATACACTGCCTTAATCCGTGAGGACCGTCGGAAAGATTTACGGAGGGAATGCCGAGCCTTTCAACCTCCGCCGTACTCCATGCGTCCTTTCCCGACAGCAGCGATACTTTTTCCTCCAAGCTGAGCTTTTTAACTATCTCTTTAATTTCTGCCTTTGTCATATTGCTTTCCTTTCTGCCAACAGTTTTTTCAGAGAATATTAAACATATTATCAAAAAAATACGTTATTTCCTTATACTGTAGTTATCCAAACCGTTTTCGAGCTGACCTTTATTGGCGGGAGGCAGCTGGGTTTTAACCTTTTCTCTTGAATATAAATATAAAATGGGATTATTTCCGCCTCTGTCATAGCATATGAATATTACCGAGTTATCGGCGGATAATCCCATATTTTCCTCTCGGTTAAGGTTTATCCGCACAAAGCATTTATGCAGGCTGTCATAAATAAGGTTTTCCTTGCTTCCCACATTCAGCATCAGCAGCTCATCGCCGTCTGCTATCTTGCAAACTCTGCTTTGATTTGAGGGATTTTCGCAAAGCTTATATTTTTTCATATTATCCGAATTGCCCGAATTGTCCAAATATCCCAATTCCCAGCTGTTTTTTTCATAATCGCCGAGGAAATAAAACACCTTATTTCCTTTTGAATAAAAGCTTATGTTCTCGTTATCGTCAATGGTATAAAGCTCGCTTTCGGTATTATCCTTAATATTGAAATACATAAGCTTGTTGTCTTTTAAATAAGCTATGCCGCCGCCGTACTGCATAAGATTATGAATATCCTTTTGAAATTCCTCCGCTTTACCGCTTTGAGTATTGTATCGGTATGTAATATAAGAGGTTTTTTCGTCTTCCGCCCTTGAATATTCAAAAAACAAATAATCTCCTCCTATGGCGCAGCCTTGGTTTTTAGGCAGGCTGTAGGCGGAAAAATCTATATTTAACTGAACCGGCTCTTTGGAATCGATGTTTAATCGGAACAGCTGAGTTTTATATGGACCTTCGGCGGCGGATACGCTTTCCGTTCTGTAGTAATATAAGCAGGAATCCTTATATGCGGCAAATTTATAGTTGATGTGGCTTTTATTGTCCTCCTCCAACAAGATAACGATTTCATTTTTCTCAATATCATAATAGGAGATAACGGCGGTTCTGGGGGCAAGGGAAGAGCCTGTTTCCGCTTTTTCAGCATTGGTTTCCGCCTCGGTAATGCTGAATCGGGTGAAAAAAAGCCTTTTTCCGTCAAAGCAAATGGGATTTTGATACTTTATAAGAATATCCGACGGCACATAAAGAGGAGTTTTATAATACAGCTTTTCCCCGTTGACGCAAGGAAGGGAGGTTTTTATTAAATAAGAAATATCCACTTTTTCAAGGCTGTCTATCAAATTGTCGTTTTTATCACAGCCGCAAAAAGCCGAAAGGAAAACAATAACAGATGATAATAATAATGAAAACGTTTTAAGCCTACTCCTCATTTTCTTCCTCCTGTAAATTCTTTTTATATTCTATCACAGAACTTTTTACAAATCAATTACAAATCGGTAACAAATTTGTGAAAATTAAAATGAGGGTTTGGGCTTTATTTTATCCTGTTTTTATACTGTTTGTAAATAGTGAGATTGACAGTCGGCATAAATTTATTCGGTATATATTAAACTCTTTTTCATGAAAAATCGGTCAGAGCATAGTTCCAACCGATATAACCACTGCAAAGATGTCCCCCGCCTCTTAGGCGGCGGGGTCCATTTTAGGTTCAGTGGGGG
>CAZRRT010000147.1:0-4586 GCA_964602605.1 uncultured Ruminiclostridium sp. | reverse complement strand
CGTTCACACAATTATATTCATATGAATTCGGAGGAGAGCTATGGAAAAGAAAAATTCCAAATCTACAGGAGAGCTTAAGGTTTCCAATGATGTAATAGTTAGAATTGCAGAATTAGCTGCTATGGAAATTTCCGGCGTTGCGGTTGATAACGGAAAATTAGCCATTCCGCAATCGAAAAAGGGAATAGCCTCAATATTTACTTCTCCTGTTCAGGCGACTGTTTCAAAAGATGCTGCGGCAATTACCCTATCCATTATAACCGAACACGGTTCAAAAGCGGTAAATGTTGCTTCTGCTGTTCAGGAAAGCGTTAAATCCGCTGTTCAGAATATGACGGGCATAACCGTTTCTAAAGTAAACGTCAATATTGTAGGTATAGTTTTAAGCAAATAAGGATTTAATATAAATTCAATATAAAAATAAGCATATTGTTTTGCCCCTTAGCATTGGAGATAATTATGACAAAGCACGAAATAAGAGAAGCTGCCTTTATTATTCTTTATCAAAAAGAGCTTACCGATTATTCTGTTGAAGAGATAGCGGCAGATTCTTCGGAAGAATTTGAAATTCCCGTAAACAAAGCTGTTCTTAATTTAGCAGAAGCGGTGTGGAATAAAAAAGATGAAATAGATGAAACAATCGGAAAATACAGCCCTTCAAGAGCAGTGAGGCGAATATCGAAGGTAAACCTTACTATTTTAAGAATCGGTATTTATGAACTTGTGTATGAAAAAGAAAAAGTTCCGCCAAAGGTTGCTATAAACGAAGCTGTTGAATTGGCAAAAGCATATGCGGAAAACAAAGACAAGGGCTTTATAAACGCAGTCTTAAATTCTGTTTTTAAGGATATGGATCAATAATATGGCACTTGTAGTAACAGTTTCTCAGGTAAACAGGCGGCTTGCGCTTTTGGTAAAAGGCGATAATTCTCTTCAGAATATTTCGGTAAAGGGCGAGATAAGCGACCTAAAATACCACTCCTCAGGTCATATTTATTTTTCGCTGAGCGATGAATCCGCTTCTATCAAGGCGGTTATGTTTAAAAGCTCTGCGAAAAATCTCAGTTTTAAGCTTGAAAACGGTATGAACGTTATAGTAAGCGGAGCGGTTGGATTTTTTGAGCGCAGTGGAATATTCAGTCTTTACGCATCTAACGTTCAGCAAGAAGAAGGAATAGGAACAGGCGCGCTTTCTTTTGAGCAGACAAAAGAAAAATTAGCTGCCGAAGGTTTATTTGATCAAAAAAGACCTTTGCCTGAGAATCCTAAATCAATATGCGTGGTAACTTCTGAAACAGGTGCGGCAATAAAGGATATTATCAATGTTTTATCCCGCAGATGTCCTTTTATAAAGCTAAAGCTTGTTTCCGTTCAGGTTCAGGGAGAAACCGCTCCCGATTCCATAGCAAAAGGATTGGAAAAAGCGCAGAACAGCGGCTGCGACTTGATTATTTTCGGAAGGGGAGGCGGTTCTTCGGAGGATTTATCGGCTTTTAATTCGGAAATAGTGGTAAGAGCGGTTTATGGCAGCAAAATTCCAACAATATCCGCTGTGGGACACGAAATAGACGTGTCGTTAACTGATTTTGCAGCAGATAAAAGCGCTCCCACTCCAAGCGCAGCAGCGGAAATAGCCGTTCCCGACGTTAACGAAACATTAAACTTAATCAAGATAAAAAGAGATCACATAGGCGAAATGGCATATTCGGTAATCAGCAGATCAAAATCAAAATTGGATAATCTTTTTTCCCGCATTTCTTTTTATAATCCCAAGAACAGGATAAAAGAAAGGGAAATTTCCGTTAATAAAGCTTATTCTCTTATAAAAAAGGATTTTGCCGCCGTAATTTCCAAAAAAGAATCCGTTTTGCAAAGCAAATTTGAATTATTGGACGCATTTAATCCTCTTAAAACATTGGAAAGGGGCTATTCGATTATTTATAAAGATAATTCGTTAATTTCATCAGCCGAATTGGTGAAAAAAGGCGATAATATCACTGTAAAAATGTCTGACGGAGAATTCAATGCAGTTGTAACGGATTGAAGATAATATGAAATACATTTAAAGGAAGTGTTTTTTTGAAAAAAAGCAATATGTCTTTTGAGGAGGCAATTAAAAGACTTGATGAAATATCAAAGCTTATGGAAAATCCTGAAATAACTTTAAAAAATGCAGTTGAATTGTACGCTGAGGCAAATTCCTTGGTGGAAATTTGCAACCAAAGCATAAGCGAAGCCAAGCTTACATTGGAGAAGATTGAAGAATGAATTTTGATGAAAAGATGCAGTTTTACAAAAGCTTAACCGAAAAAGAGTTGGAGCGTTATACAAATTTTACTGATGATAAACAGCAAAGACTTTATGATGCTATGAAATACAGCTTGCAGGCAGGTGGAAAGCGTATTCGTCCAATTCTTGCCCTTGAGTTTTGCAATATCTGCTGCGGGGATTATAAAAAGTCGATACCCGCCGCTTGCGCAATAGAGATGATACACACTTTTTCTCTTATCCACGATGATTTGCCCTGTATGGATAACGATGATATGCGAAGGGGAAGGGCAAGCTGTCATAAAGCCTTTGATGAAACAACCGCACTTTTGGCGGGGGACGCTTTGGAGATGTTTCCCTTTGAGGTAATAACCGACGGTAGTAATTACGGCGTCAGTCATAAAAACATAGTTAAACAGATAATTGTATTATCACAATGTGCGGGACACCGCGGAATGATAGGCGGTCAGCAAATAGACACACAGTTTGAAGGGCAAAAATTAAGTTTGGAAGAATTGCTTAATATGTACAAGCTTAAAACCTCTCGTTTGCTTCAGGCAGCGGCTTGTATGGGCTGCTTTGCCGGTGATGCGGATAATGAAACTGCGAAAAAAGCCTATGAATATTGTGACAGAATAGGACTTGCCTTTCAAATCGTAGACGACATACTTGATATGTGCGGTGATGAAAAGATATTAGGCAAGCATATCGGCAGCGATAAAGAAAACGGAAAACAAACCTATGCGGCTGTTGTTGGACTTGAAACAGCAAAAAAAGAGGCACAGAGGCTTACCGAGGAAGCTTATGCAATTCTTGACGATTTTAACAACTGCGATTTTTTAAAGCAGCTTACCTTAAAACTTTTGAATAGAAATAAGTAGGTGAATCTTTTGAAGGAATATGTTAATGTTGTAATATTGGTTTCTGTGCTTAGCTGGATGATTGCACAGCTTATTAAGGCTATCATTTATGCTATTAAATTCAAAACCTTTAATTTGGAAAGGCTGTTCGGCTCGGGCGGTATGCCGTCTTCCCATTCATCTACTGTTTGTGCTTTGGTAATCACCATTTACAGAATAGATGGAATTACTTCCGCTACCTTTGGACTTGCTATGATTTTTGCAATGATAACAATGTATGACGCAACAGGCGTTAGAAGGGCGGCGGGAATGCACGCAAAGCAGATAAACCGTCTGCGGCATATTGTAGATGAATTGGACGAGGAAATGTTGGATAAAATAGACGACAAAATCAATGAAGAGGAAGAAGATCCTGAAGAAACCACAGAGTTAAAGGAATTCTTAGGTCACACTCCTTTAGAGGTCATTTTCGGAGCGCTTTTGGGTATATTGATTGCGGTAGTATTTCCAACCGATTATTTTATAGGCTGATATTTTATAGTTTAATATTAACGGGCTTTATTAAGAAGTCCACTGCTTCTATAGACCCGACATATAATTTTACAGTTTAACCTCAATTTTTTTGCAATTTCGAGGTTCAGTGGGGGATTTTACCCCCACTGAACCTAAGATGGAATCCGCCGCCTAAGAGGCGGGGGACATCTTTGCAGCGGTTATAGCAGAATGGTTAAAAAGATTAGCAGCTTTTTAATTTGAAATCAGTATAAGCTGTATTTTAATAAGCGTTTTATAAGGAGGCATAAAAATTGATATTATCTTCCAAGCTCTCACCGGAGGTAATAAAAGAGCTGTCCTTAGATGAAATGGAACAGCTTTGTGCCGAACTCAGATCTTACATAATTGACGTTGTATACAGAACGGGCGGACATTTAGCTTCAAGCTTAGGTGCTGTAGAGCTTTGTGTTGCACTTCATTATGTTTTCTCAACTCCCGAAGATAAAATAGTTTTCGATGTGGGACATCAGGCGTATGCTCATAAAATTATAACAGGCAGATACAAGGATTTTTTAAGGCTGAGAACCGAAAACGGAATATCAGGCTTTCCCCGTCCCGATGAATCCGTTCACGACGCATTTATTGCGGGACACGCCAGCACCTCTATTTCTGCCGCATTGGGTATCGCCAAGGCTATGGAGATAAACGGAGATACTACTCATTATGTTATTTCCGTTATCGGCGACGGAGCGTTAACAGGCGGCGAAGCATATGAAGGACTTAACAACGCCAGCAAGCTTAAAAGGAATTTTATTGTTATTCTTAATGATAACGAAATGTCAATATCAAAAAATTCAGGTGCGGTAGCAGCCTACCTTACTCAAATGACTTCCTCTACAAAATATTTTGAAACAAAGAACAGAGTTAAAGAGGCTCTTTCCAAATCTGTTTTGGGCAGAGAAT
>CAZRRT010000146.1:0-4596 GCA_964602605.1 uncultured Ruminiclostridium sp. | reverse complement strand
TCGGCACAGGCGGACTTAGAGGCGTTATCGGCGCAGGCACCAACAGAATGAACATCTACACCGTAAATAAGGCGACTCAGGGACTTGCAAGCTATGTGCTGAATCACGGCGGGAAAAGCGTTGCAATAAGCTATGACAGCCGTATTAAGTCGGATTATTTTGCTAAAAACGCCGCCGCCGTATTTGCAGGCAACGGAATCAAGGTAAATATTTATCCTCAGCTTATGCCAACTCCATTGCTTTCGTGGGCGGTAAGATACTTAAAATGCGACGCAGGCGTTATGGTAACAGCCAGCCACAATCCCGCAAAGTATAACGGCTACAAGGTTTACGGCAGCGACGGCTGTCAGGTTACCATTGAAGCTGCGGACGAGATTTTGGGCTATATCAACAAAACCGATGTGTTTGAGGGCGTAAAGACGGCGGACTTTGAAGAATCGGTTAAAAGCGGCTTGATTACTTATATCGGCGAAGACGTGGTTGACGCTTATATGGCGGAGGTTAAAAAGCAGTCCATTCACTCCGACCTTTGCGAAAAGTCGGGACTTAAGGTGGTTTACACTCCTCTTAACGGCACAGGCAATAAGCCCGTACGCAGAATATTAAAGGAAATCGGCATTAAAGATGTGGTTGTAGTACCCGAACAGGAAAACCCGGACGGTCACTTCACCACTTGTCCTTATCCCAATCCCGAAATCAGAGAAGCGCTTGAAGTGGGCTTAAAGCTTTGCCGCAAGGAGAAGCCCGATCTGCTGCTTGCCACCGACCCCGACTGCGACCGTGTGGGTATTGCTGTCCCCGACGGAGATGATTATGCTTTGTTCAGCGGCAACGAGGTAGGCGCAATGCTCCTTGAATACGTTGCAAGAGAGAGAAAAGCAATGGGTACAATGCCCGACGCTCCTATTGCGGTAAAGACCATTGTTACCACCGATATTACAGCTAAAATTGCTGAAAAGTACGGCGTTGAATTGGTTGAGGTTCTTACGGGATTTAAGTTTATCGGCGAGCAGATAGGCTTCCTTGAAAAGAAGGGACAGCAGGATAGATACATTTTCGGCTTTGAGGAGAGCTACGGCTATCTTGCAGGCGGCTATGTAAGAGATAAGGACGCTGTTGTGGCATCAATGCTTATTTGTGAAATGGCGGCATATTACCGCACCAAAGGCAAGACCCTTATAGAAGTGCGCAAGGAAATGTACGACGAATACGGATTCTACTGCAACAAGCTTGACAACTTTGCTTTCGAGGGCGCAAGCGGTATGCAGAAGATGACGGGCATTATGGATAAAATGCGCACCGATTATCCCAAGACCGTTGCAGGCTATAAGGTTATCAGCTTTGCGGATTATGAAGCAAGCGAAAAGACCGATCTTGCAACAGGCAAAAAGGAAAAGATTACCCTGCCTAAGTCAAATGTAATTTCACTTTATCTTGAAAACAACAACAAAGCCATTATTCGCCCCAGCGGCACAGAGCCTAAGCTAAAGGTTTATTACACCGCAGTAGGCGGCACAATGGAGGAAGCGGAAGCACTTCAAAAGAAGATGTCCGACGAATTTAAGCAGCTTGTAAAGTGAATTGTTGTAATTTGATTGCGATTACAAATAATTTCGGTATATCATCTTGCACTTTCAAAATCAAAAGATGATTATTGTAGTTTTAAAGTATTGAACTTTTAATAAAATCGAAATAACAAAATTAACCCTGCGCTATTGAAATATCAGATAGCGCAGGGTTTTTGTATATAATTGCCAATCGTTTCACTTTTGTAAATCAAACATATTATATAGTAGTATATAATAGTTTAAGCGTAAAATGTAAAAATTACTTTTTAGCCTTTCCTGTAGGTTTCTTTTCTGTTTGCACAGCAGGCTTGCTTGCTTCTTTACCCTCGGGTTTTGCTTCGGTTTTAACAGCAGCTTTTACTTCGGCTTTTACAACAGGTTTTGCTTCGGGTTTTGCAGCAGCCTTTGTCTCGGCTTTTACAACAGGTTTTGCTTCGGGTTTTGCAGCAGGCTTTGCTTCGGGTTTAGCAGCTGTCTTTGCTTCGGGCTTTACAGCAGCCTTTACTTCGGGCTTTGCATTGGTTTTAGCGGCGGGTGTTTCTTTTTTTGCGGGCTTGCTTTCCGCTTTTTTTGCAGGAGCTGCCTTGGCTTCGGTCTTTGCTGTCTTTTTATCGGCAACAAGGAACATTAACATCTTTGCTGCTTCGTGATCGCCGTCAATGGCAAGCTTGCCTTCCTTAATAGCGTCGCAGACTTCAAGCTTTCCGGAAGCTATATTTTTTAAAGTATCGCCGTCAGCTTCAAAAATTACATCTCTGTCCTTGTAATCATAAGGCTCAACGGAAAATGTTCCGTTTTTGTAAGCTGCGTAAAATATTCCCTCACCTTCGCCCGTAATATTAAATTGGAATGCAAATTCACGGTTAAAATGAGAAGCTTTTGCTTTGCTGAAGCATTTTTTTACATCGTTGAAGATTTGCTGGTAAGTCATAAAATTTCCTCTTTTCGTATACTTAATATTTAGCTTAATTTTTTCTCGAAAATGGGGCAAGGATATGGCATTTCATGTAATCTCCCCGTTAATTGAGCTTTTAATATGGTGAAGTATAACATAAAAAATATTTCTTTGCAATAACTTTTTTGAAAAAAAACAGCTTTAAAAAAATAAAATGGTAGATATGACAAAATGACATAAAATCAATGAAAAAATTTGTTAAAAACATAGAAAAAATTTTTTTGAGAAAAAAGGTGTATAAAATAATGATTTTGTAACCTAAATGTAACTTGCAAATGATTTAATATAGTTGCAAAACATTAAAGGCGTGAAAAAGATGCCTTAATTAAGTATACAAAAACATACAAAACCGTTAGAATCATTAGCCGATTTTGCGTTGTTTACTGCGTATCGGACACAGTAAACAAGGCAAATGACTTAGAAAAGGGGAAAGATTATGAATGGCTACAAAAAATTGAAAAGGTTGGCAGGTATGAGAGCGGTGAAGGCAATTTCAGCTGTTACTGCGCTTTCAATGACGGTTACAAGCTTAGCGGTTGCCGCAAGCGCTAACTCGGTTACTCCGGACGCAATTTCAAACCTGTTGGGGGATTTGAAGAATTACGGCGTTGTGGCAGAATCCTTTACCTCCGCAAACCACTTTGAAAGCAACTTTGCCGCAAACAAGGTTACAATCAACAATGATTCAACCGTTGAGAATTACATTAACAACAGCTTCAGAAAAATCAGCCTGAAGATTTCCAGTGATGAATCCTTTGCGGCAGGAGAAACAAAACGTTATTATTATGGTATATTCTGTGAAGAGAAGATTATTGACGTCACCATTAACGGCTCTCTTCAAAAAGGCTTGCTGACGGTTGAATTTACAGAAGCGGGTGAGAAGAATTTTACCGTGTATGTTCCTGACGAATATAAGTACGAAACGTTGGTGATTCGCAAGTTGGACGCTGTTGAAACCGACGAGGGAATACAGTTTACCTCTTCCGATGAGGGTACTGAATTGGTTCCTCCCTACGACAGCAAGGAAGACGCAAAGAAAAAAGCTTCTTCATCAATTATCGGAGAAACCTTTAAGGTTCAGAATTTAATCGGCGAAAATAAGACTATCAATGTATGCCCCGATGTATATGAAAAAATTACCGTTGAAAACGACGGAAGATATTCATATAATCAAGGAGAATATCCCGTTATATTTGCAAATTCCAGCAATGAATTTATAAACGATCCTAACGCAAAGCAGACTGTTGACAATTTGCTTGCTACCGTTAAAGAAGCTTCCGCAACGCTTGCAAAGGTAGAACGCGGCGGCGAAAATGTTCTCTTTACCACTATAGACAAGAGCGTTGATTACGGCTCTGAGGAAGATAAGACCTTGAACGAGCTTTATCAAATGGTTAAGGATAATACCAACTGCGTATTGTTGGTAAACGTTCTGTTAGGCGAAAGCGCAGCATTTGATTTAAAATTCCATGGTCCTGTAGGCAACTGGGACGTTGAAACTTCATCACGCATTATTTTCAATTTGATAGGCGGCGTTGAAGGCGTTACCAAAGTAACATTGGGCGACGGCTTCAGAGGCACGGTTCTTTCTCCTATAGCTCGTGTTGCTAACGAATCCACAATCGCAGGCGCAATTTACGCACCTGAGGTTACCAACCCCGGCGGAGAAATCCACAGAGCTACTTACGGTTCTTTTGTTGAGTATTATGAAGGTTATAATTTCAGCACTGAGGAAACAACAACCGTTGCTGAAACAACAACCACTCCCGAAGAAACAACAACCCCTGAAATAACTACTACCGAAGAGCCGACCACAACACCCGAAGAAACAACTACTACCACAGAAGAAACCACCACAACTCCTAAATTAGATGACGGCACAGCTACACAAACAACAACACCTGCACCCGAAACCACTACAACCACACCTGCGCCTGTTGTAACCACAACACCTGCACCCGAAACTACAACAACCACTCCTGCACCTGTTGTAACTACAACACCTGCTCCTGAAACTACAACTACACCCGCACCTGTTGTAACTACAACACCTGCGCCTGAAACTACAACTAC
>CAZRRT010000145.1:0-4875 GCA_964602605.1 uncultured Ruminiclostridium sp. | reverse complement strand
GCCTTGCAAGGACGACAACGCAGTATTGCGAAAATCAGACCGCAAAGATTGTCTATTTTCAGTTAGGTATTAGTATTAGCATTACAGGAGGAAATAACAAATGAAATCGATAAAAAAATTCATTCTTTTTTTATATATAAGCTTAATTTCCTTGACAATAATAGTATTCCTGCAAATTGGATACTATTCCGCAGTTTTGCCTGACAATTTTTACCGTGAAAATAATCAAAACGATCCTATAAAAATAAAACAGTACCCCTTGTTATCGGTAATGGGAAATAATTACTCTCGGCAGGTTCTATCAGCAAGCACCCGAGAAAAGGAAAAAATGACGGTTATGCTGTACGGGATAATTCCCGTAAAAAACGTGACGGTAAGCAGTGTTGATTCCCCAAAACTCATTCCTGCGGGAGATGCTTTCGGTTTAAAAATGCTTACAAAAGGCGTTATGGTTACCGATTACGGCGAAGTGGATACTGAATTTGGACAGCGTTCGCCTGCAAAGGAAGCAGGACTTTTGGTTGGAGATATAATAATATCTGTAAACGGAATTGAGGTATGCTCGGGAAACGAACTTACCAAAGCCGTACAAGCAGACGAAAACACAGCACGTATAACTGTGATAAGAAAAGGCAAGCAAACAAATATTGACGTTATTCCCGAAAAATCTCAGGTTGACGGTTTGTATAAATTGGGTATTTGGACAAGGGACAGCTGTGCGGGAATAGGCACTTTAACCTATTATGACCCGAAAAATATGAGCTATGGCGGCTTGGGACATTCGGTATGCGACAGCGACACGGGGGAAATGCTTCCTCTTGCAAGCGGAGAAACTGTTCCCGTGTGTATTAACAGCATTATAAAGGGGATAAACGGAAGCCCGGGAGAGCTGTGCGGAAGCTTTATGTCCTCAACCCCCAACGGCAGCATTTTAAAGAACACCGAATGCGGAATATTCGGCTTTACCGAAAATATTCCCGACAGAGAACCGTTAAGCATATGCTTAAAGCAGGATATAGAAATAGGAGAGGCACAGATAATTACAACCTTAAACGGTATGACTCCCAAGGCGTATGACATTTTAATAGAAAAAGTAAATTACAACAGCGACAGCAATGAAAAAAATATGATAATAAAAATCACAGATCCCGACTTAATTTCTCAAACGGGAGGCATAGTTCAAGGAATGAGCGGCAGCCCCATTATTCAAAACGGAAAGATTGCGGGAGCGGTAACCCACGTTTTTGTTAACGATATTACGAGGGGTTACGGTATATTTGTGGAAAATATGTATTCTATCTCGTCGGAAATGATAAATACAGATATAACTCATCAAATTGCCCTTGATTGCGCTGCGTAAACGGCTTTTTTATCAAATTGTAAGTTAATTCGACAAATAATCTTATTATTGAGTATAATAGCAATTATTACAGCATTATTTTTATGCTAAATAACATTAAAATAAAACCTCAAAACCGCCTTTATATTCTTTATAAATGCGGTTTTTTGCTTAATATTAAAAATTTTTTTATTATTATTTAAAAAACTATTGATTTTACTATAATTTGGTGTTATTATTTAATTGTTGCAGAAATGCAAATAAAATTTTATACAGGGATGCTTAAAGCCGCTTATTTAATGCTGATATTTCTATCTTTTACGTCAATTCTCATTAAAACAAAACAGAAACATATATAATACTAATTGTTTATCACATTATAGACTTTATCTATAATTTGATTGACAAACAGTATAAGTTAGCAAGTTTTTGAGAAAAGTTTTTATGTATGAGTTCTGTAAGAAATCAGATTTAAATTTGAATTAAATGAATTATTCACAGCAAAGCTTTTTTGAAAACTCTTTTAACTTCGATGCAGCAAAAAATCGGTTGACTTATGCACTTCTTGAGGAAGGTTAAATCTTATGGAACACTTAAAAATTCTCATCGGAAACGATACTGCCGAACAGGGCGTAACCTGGGCAAACGCTTTGAAGGCGGCAGGGGCTTTTGCTGTAACAAGAAAACCCAACGGTCTTGTTTTGCTTCAGTACATCAAGGATTACGGAATGCCTGACGTAATTATTGTTGAAGCCAAAATGAGCGGAATGAGCCTGACTGCTTTTATGAAGGAATTAAAAGCTATAGCCGATATACCCACAGTAATAGTAACTGCGGATTTTGATATGCCTATGCTTAGAGAAGAAATAATGTATTCGGGGGCGCAGGTCTTTTTGGTTAAGCCCTTTGATCCCGAATTTTTGGTAAAAACCGTTTTTGAAAAAAGACTTGCCAATAATAATTTGTCTGAAGTAAAAAACATAGAGGAGTCTGCGGATAGCGCAGATGAAGATTTGGAGTGTCTTGTTACCGATATAATACATCAAATCGGGATTCCCGCACATATAAAGGGCTATCACTTTTTGCGCTACGGAATAATGCTTTGCGTGGAAAACAGCGAAATGATAAACTGCATTACAAAGCTGCTTTATCCCACTATTGCAAGAAAATACAATACCACATCGTCAAGAGTGGAAAGAGCGATCCGCCACGCCATTGAGCTTGCATGGGACAGAGGCGACGTGGACGTGCTTGATTCCTATTTCGGCTATACCATAAGAAGCACAAAGGGAAAGCCCACCAATTCGGAATTTATCGCTTTGATTTCCGATAAGCTGAGATTACAGCTTAAAAACAAAAAACGCACCGTCAATCTTTAATATCCGCAGGCTTGTTTTCTGCTTTGTAATCGATGCTTTTAAAAAATGTAAAATCGGCTTAAGCTAATGTGGGCATTATTAAGCTTTATAATCTTTTTAATAATTTATAATTAGAATTCAGGCTGTCGAAAAAGCCTAATCTTAAATTTTACGGAAGGAAAAAGTTCTTAGGGAAAAACCATCAGGGTTTTTCCCTAAATTGGGATCATAGCCTTAAAATCGAGGCAGAGCAAGGCTCTGCCCGATTTTTGTTTTTTAGGCAAGCCGCCAAAAACGGCGTCAGCTTGACGGAAAACCGACCAACGGGAGGTTTTTCGACAAGCTGTTATATTTCATCTCGGATTTTTTTCGGACAATGTCACAGAAAGCAAAATTCTAAGGGATATTTGTGCTTTTTGAGAGATTTACATTGACAGAATATTATTTTGTAGTATAATGTTGTTAATTATACTGAGCAGAGAATAAAGATAACTTTTTAAGCGTTAATGTTTTTATTATTGTAAAAGAAAGGAATCTGTATTTATGAAATTATTAAAGGAAAATGAAAAGAGTGCAAATTTAGCTGCTGCAAAGGTTATGAGGATAACCGAAATTGTGTTCACTGTAATATTGATATTAAATATTCTTAAAATATTCATTGTGGATATGCAGCAAATGGTTATTGCATATATAACAGGCTCTATTCTTTTGCTTATACCCACTTTAATTGTAAACGGTATAAAAAAAGCCGAAGCGAAGCACACAAAATATATCATTGTATCCTGCGCAGTGATTTTTATAAGTATATTGACTGTTATTATGCCTAAGCACTCAATCTTGATGTATGTCTTTCCCATTGCAATTTCAAGCTTGTATTTTTCGGGCAGGCTAAGTGTTTTTTCTATGATTTTCACTATTATTGCCGTATCCGTTTCTCAGCTGATTTCTTTTTACGTTCCTTCCGATCCTGACGCCAACTTTACCGATTTAAAAGGAGTGGTTCTTTTTGCAATACTTCCCCGCGCTATGATTCTGTTTGCGTTGAGTATGATTTTTATTATGCTTTGCAAGCGCACCACATCTTTATTGGGAAACTTAATGAGCGCAGAGCAGCAGGAACTGATACGGGAAAAATCCGCTGAAATTTCTCAAACTCTTGTAAAGGCTGTTTCGGAAATTGACGCTATTTCGGAACAGTCGGCTGTATCGGGAAAAACGGCGGCTCGGGAAGCTGAAAAGGTTATGCGGGACAGCCGGGACAACTCGGAATGTATTCGTATGGTGGAGGATAATATGAACACAATATCCGACGATTTGCAGCAGTTGGATAATATGAGCCGCGAGATTGAAGATTCAATAAAAAGTTCCAATGAGATAACAGCCGAAAACAACAGCTATCTTTCAACAGCGGAAAGCGGAATGAAGGAAATATATCAGCATACAGATGAGAGTATGAAAATTATTGACGAGCTTTCATCGCAGTCAAAGCGAATAGCGGAGGCGGTAAAGATTATTGAAGATATTTCTCAGCAGACGGATATTTTAGCCATAAATGCAAGAATTGAAGCGGCTCATGCGGGAGAAGCGGGAAAGGGATTTTCCATAGTTTCCGAGGAGATAAGCAGCTTGTCCGCCAAAACAAAAAGTTCTGCCAAGGAAATCGGCGATATTGCAAAAAGGTTTACATACGATATTAACAATGCCGTGTTCTCAATGGAAAGAAACTTTACCTTAACTCGTGAGGGAATGGAAAATATGGAGAAAATAAAAAACTCCGCTGACAGAATAAACAGCACCAACAGCGAAATATCCGGCAACATAGCTTATATAGCCAATGTAATTTCAAATGTGGCAAGAAGCAGCGGCGAGATAAACAGCCGACTTTCCGAGGTAAGCGAGAACATTGAAAACAATTATACCGCAGTTTCCTCCGTATCCGAATCCATTCGCTCAAACAGCGAACGAGTTGTGACTTTAAGCAGTATGGTAAAAAACATAAAGGATATGTCAGAGCAATTAAGCACTCTTGCAAAATAATACAACAATTCAGCTTGTCGAAAAACCTCCCGCCGGTTGGTTTTCCCTTCAAGCTGACGCCGTTTTTGGCGGCTTGCCTAAAAAACAAAAATCTGGCAGAGCCTTGCTCGAACTCGATTTTAAGGCTATGATCTCAATTTA
>CAZRRT010000144.1:0-4886 GCA_964602605.1 uncultured Ruminiclostridium sp. | reverse complement strand
CAGGTCGCAAGGCGACTTCTAATACGCTCTCAATTTTATGGGAGCGTATTTTTATGCTTGTTTTACAAAAAACTATTTGATAACAATAACACAACTTATCACAACTATTTTTACCAAAAAGATATATGCCCACAAACAGCTGTACAAAGCCGCTTGTGGGCATAAATCTTGTAAAAAGCAGAACAGCGTTTCCATAGATATTTTATAGAGAAAAGCGGAAACAGTTTGCATACTCACAATTTATGTTATATTTCAACAAACTGCGCTAAACGTATTGAAATCTTTTCCTAAATATGTATAATTAAACTTATAAGACAAAATCTTTTTGACGTTTTCATCAATATCAGATTTATGCATTTGAGCGAATAATTAGTCAAATGAATTAAATAAAGACTTTCATTTTTGATTGTTTAAGGAAACGGGTAAATATCATAATTTATATAATAAAGGATTTATAATTTATGAATAGAAAAACGAAAATCCTAATTTCTTTATCGGCTGTTTTACTTGCTGTTGCTTTAGGAGTTGCGGTGCCTATTACTCTTGACCGCAGCGAAAAGAATGAATGGAGTATCAAGCAAGCCGAGATAGATGATCAATGCATATATTCACAGTGGAGTGACAAGTTTGGTTTTAAATTCTATTTTGATTCGTCATATCAATGCTTTACAATTCGAGTGGATAAAAGCTTTAAACACTCAGGCACAGAGTATATTGATACAGAGGAAGGGTTAGAAAAATATTATTGTATAAAGGCGGAAGATATTGCTTCGTTATCCGACAAACCCAAAACAGAATTTGTAAAGCTTGATATACCGTATGACGAAATACTGAACAAATACATTGTGGGTGATTTTGGAACATTTAAATCAATGGAAAACGATAAATGCAGAAAATTGACCCGGGCGTTTAAGTAATTAAGGAGGCTGATATGGTTATAAAAGACTTAATTTATTCAGTCATAAACAGTTATGACAAAAGTAATCTCGTAAGCTTTTTGTTAATGTTGTCAATAACATTATGGATTATACAGAATTTACTATACAGAATGCGAATCGGAATAATTTTTAAAAACACTTGACAAATGAAAAGCAAAGTGCTATAGTAATAAAAACTTTTTTATGTTTCTCATTCAAGTTAGAGTTTTGTTTACAGTACGATTAACAATAAGTATTAAAAAATTTACGAAAGGAGGGCGCAGTAATGACGTTGAAAAGTTATAAACTTAGTCTTAATAAATACAAACGAAAATATAATAATACCGAAAACGGCTGTATGGATTACTGCGCTCTTGCTTTGTAAAGGGGTAATTCATAGTTATTTTTTGCGCACTCGTTTTCGGGTGCGCTTTTTTGTGTTGAAGGAGTTGAATTTATATGAACAATATTGAAATCAAGGGTAAATATAATACCGCCAAGGTTTTTACCGATATAGTGGATCAAGCTTCTGTTTCGCAGATTATCGAGCTATGCAATCAGGAGTTTGCTATAGGAGCAAAAATTAGAATGATGCCCGATATTCATGCGGGAATAGGCTGCGTTATCGGTACAACAATGACGATTACCGACAAAATTGTCCCCAACCTTGTTGGCGTTGACATCGGCTGCGGTATGGAAACGGTAAGAATAAAAGAAACGCACATTGAGCCTATGCAGCTTGATAAGCTTATCTACGCAAAAATTCCCTCGGGCTTTTCCATAAGAACCAAGCCTCACAGGTATATTAACGACGCCGATCTTGACCGGCTTCTCTGCAAGGATAAAATCGATATGAGGAGAGCCGAAAACTCATTAGGCACTCTCGGCGGCGGAAATCATTTTATTGAAGCCGACAAGGGGGAGGACGGAATTTATATTGTTATCCATTCCGGCTCGCGTCATTTGGGAGTAGAGGTGGCAAAGTATTATCAAAAACAAGCCGCCAAGGAGTTAAGCTCCTCTCCCAAGGAAAAATTAAAACAGCTTATCGACCGGCTTAAAAAAGCGGGCAGGGAAAAGGACATAGAGGAAGAGATTAAAATATTTGAAAAGCAGCATCAGACCTTTGTTCCACCGCATTTAGCATACGTGGAGGGACAGCTTTTCGACGACTATATTCACGATATGAAAATAGTTCAGCGCTATGCTCAGCTTAATCGCAAGGCTATGATGGACGAAATCATAAAGGGCTTAAAGGTAACGGCAGTGGAGCAGTTTTCCACCATACACAACTACATTGACACCGAAAATATGATTTTGAGAAAAGGAGCAGTGTCGGCGGCGGAGGGTGAGAAGCTAATCATTCCCATAAATATGAGGGACGGAAGTCTTATTTGCAGAGGAAAGGGAAATCCCGAATGGAATTGCTCCGCTCCTCACGGCGCAGGAAGGCTGATGAGCCGCAGCGACGCAAAGCAAAGCTTTACCGTAAGCGAGTTTAAAAAGCAGATGAAGGGTATTTACAGTACCTCTGTCAGCTCGGCTACTCTTGACGAATGCCCAATGGCTTATAAAAGCATTGAGGACATTGTAGGCAATGTGGGAGATACGGTTGAGATTTTGGAGATAATCAAGCCGATTTACAACTTCAAAGCAGGAGCAGAGAAGGAAGGCTGACATCTATTAAAAGCTGAAATCAGGCAGTTTTCCGATTTCATATATTCGGAACAATATCTAATGCCCAATTTTAATCAAACTGTAGACAAAGCTATATATTTGTGATAAAATGAGGAAAAGGAGGTATTACAATGCTGCTTATCAATGTATATGCTCCATGCAGGGTTTGAGGACACCGTATGGAGAACAGCTTAACGTCCTCAGACTTTGCATACCGATAATAAACCAAATAATTATTAAAGGAGCAAAGTCATTATGAATAAAAGCTTAAAATCATACATTCTTCTTTGGAGCACACAGTCCCTTTCCGCACTTGGCAGCGGTATGACAGGATATGCGCTTGTATTGTGGCTCTATCTTAACAGCGGTTCTGCGCTGAAAACCGCCCTTTTATCCGTTTGCTCATATGCGCCCTATGTGGTTATGAGTATATTTGCAGGAGCTTTAAGCGATAAATGGGACAAAAAGAAAACAATGCTGACCTGTGATTTGATTGCCGCACTCAGCACAATAGCGGTGCTTGTTCTGATAAAAACCAACAATCTTCTCCCGTGGCATTTGTATTTAATCAATGCTGTAAACGGCTTAATGAATACGATTCAGCAGCCTGCAAGCGAGGTAGCTTCCACACTGCTTATACCGAAGAAGTATTATCAGAAAACAAGCGGAATGCGTTCCTTCTCACAGTCGCTGAATTCTATCCTCACCCCTGTTTTAGCAACCGCATTGTTTTCATTTGCGGGGATAGAAACGGTTATCGCCGTGGATTTGGCAAGCTTTGCAGCTGCTTTTTTGACGTTATTGCTATTTATTAAAATACCACAATCCTCAGAAAAGAAGCAAGCAGACGAATCCTTGCTAAAATCGGCTTACACAGGGCTTTTATGGCTTAAAAACAAACCTCTGATTTTAATTCTTATACTGTTTCTCTCCTGCATTAACCTTGTAGCATCAACCTATGACGCTGCGCTTCCCGCTATGCTTCTTTCAAAAAGCAACGGGGGAAATGCGGTTTTGGGAATGGTCAACACCTGTGCGGGAATCGCCGCATTGGCAGGCAGTATCATTACCACCCTTCTTCCCGCCCCCAAAAACAGAGTAAAATCAATATGCACCGCATTGCTGATTTCTATGAGTACCGAAAACTTCATGCTTGCATTTGGCAATATGCCCGTGATTTGGTGTATCGGCGCATTGTTGGGCTGGATCACCATTCCTTTTATGAATGCAAATATGGACGTTATTTTTCGTACGGAGATACCGCCTGATATGCAGGGCAGAGTGTATTCCTGCCGAAATACACTGCAATTTTTTACCATTCCTGTGGGATATTTGCTTGGCGGCGTATTAGTGGACAATGTGTTTGAACCGATTATGTCTGTTCAGGATAAAAACAGTATTTTTGCATTGATTTTCGGTTTGGAAAAGGGCTCGGGTGCGGCTATGATGTTTTTTGTTATGGGAGTTATAGGCGTGCTGATCTGTCTGATATTTGATAAGATACTTAAAAAATATAAATGGAGTGAAAATGATTTAAACTGATTTTAAATCTTTCCCAAATCCGCAAAACTCAAACAGCGATTCACTAAAATAACAGAAATACACTCAAAATCAATATAAAAGCATAACTCAACGCCAAATTTTGAAAAAATATCCGCAAAAGGGCATAGCTATCCCATAAACAGCTATGATTTAAAAAATCAAAGAGCTGCCAACGCATTAAATATTCTGATAAATGTATTTGCCCAAGCACAAGAACATATTTTCTCACATGAACTGTCAAATGTCCTGCAATAAGCATAAGCCTGTCAATGACAGTGCGAATCCTGCGCCGCCTGATTGTGCTGTGGCGAATGGGCATATCACGCTTCATCATAGCCTCTGTTCCGATTATTCGGAGATGTTGTACGCAAGCATTGCAAGCTTCAATATGAGTGCGTTTGTGTCAAATTTTCCACCGGGAAACCGCCGGGCATTCATATCTATTTTGATCTCGCTGCGATACTGTTCGCATACAGCGTGATTATGCTTAATCAAAATTTTAATTTTTTCATTATCATATTGTGACCAAAAAGATTTTTTGGGAGAATAACATAAAAATACGCTCTCGTGAAATTGAGAGCGTATTAGGAGTCGCCTTGCGACTGTGTTATCGTTACCAAAAAGATTTTTTGGAAAAAAACATAAAAAATACGCTCCTGTTAGTTGGGAGCGTATTGGGTGCAGCGTCACGCTGCTGTGTTATTGTTACCAAATAGATTTTTCAACTTGTTTCAAAATTCGGAACGAAAG
>CAZRRT010000143.1:0-4890 GCA_964602605.1 uncultured Ruminiclostridium sp. | reverse complement strand
ATCGGTTTCCTTGGTTGTCCTTGTGATTGCCGCTTCTCTGCTCATTTATTGTTCCTCGCTTTTTATTGTCTTTACAGTTTAATATCACTTAACATATTTATCAAAGCCTTATTTTCCTCATCACTGCCCGCCGTTATTCTGAGATAATCTCCCATATATCTGACCGCAATGGAGCAAGACAGCAAATAGTCAAATATTTCCTTTGCCTTAGATGATTTAACAAAAACAAAATTGGTAACGGAGGGATAAATTTTTTCAAAAAACGGAAAATTCTTCTCACAAAGACCGTTATAAAGCTGTTGCAAAGCGTCCTTGCAAGCCTTTATTCTTCTTTCCATTTCCCATATATCCGAAAGGAAATATTCCGCAGCACTTTGAGTTAAGCTGTTTACATTGTAGGGGGATTTTGCCGACCTCAGCTTATCGGTAATGGTTTTATTGCTGACGGCAAAGCCCAATCTTAATCCCGCCATACCCAGAGCCTTTGAGCAGGTACGCAGTACAATGAGATTATCGTATTTTTCAGTATCTCTAATAAGGCTTTCTTCTTCCTTCCAAAAATCCATATATGCTTCGTCAAGAACAATCAGCCCAT
The DNA here is from genome assembly GCA_964602605.1 of uncultured Ruminiclostridium sp. Lineage (GTDB taxonomy): Bacteria > Bacillota > Clostridia > Oscillospirales > Ruminococcaceae > Ruminiclostridium_E. The sequence continues at coordinate 4,295 of CAZRRT010000143.1, read as the reverse complement.
TTACGGAAGTGATAAGCCTTTCGATCTCCTTCTTGCCAACTCCCAAGGAAGTAGGGTTGCAGGGATTGGAGAACAAAACCGCTCTTATTCCCTCTTTGTTGACCGCTTCTATAACCTTGTCAATATTTACCGTAAGGTCGGATTCTTTTTTCATAACCCTAACGTCAAGCTCATAAAGGCTTGAATAAAAGGAATACATAGAAAAGTCGGGCATAAGTGTAAGCACCTTTTCCCCTTTTTGCAAAAAGCAGGCGGTGATTATGCTGATAAGCTCGTCAGAACCGTTTCCCGCCGTTACCAAATCGGGGTCGATACCGTAAAAATCGCTGTATGCGGCAATCAGCTTTTTGCAGTATGGGTCGGGATAGCGGTTTACAGCAGTTCCGCTTACCGCCTTTGCCAAATCCTCGTAATCGGTTGAAATAAAGCTCTCGTTTGCATCAAGCCTTATTTTATAGTCGCCCTGTATGGGATCATAAGGCGTTAATTTCTTTAATTTTTCCGTCAGCTCGTACATATCAGCGAATATCCTCGATCCTTACTTTAATGGAGTTGGCGTGTGCGGTAAGCTTTTCTCTTTCGGCAACCGTTATAATATCGTCTGCCGCCTCGTTTAAGGCTTGCTGTGTATAGTAAATATAGCTGGATTTCTTTATAAAGCTGTCAACGGACAAGGGTGAGAAAAATCTTGCCGTACCCGAGGTGGGGAGTACGTGGTTAGGTCCTGCGTAATAGTCCCCCAAAGGCTCGGGAGCGTACTGTCCCAAAAACAGCGATCCCACATTGTCAATTTTTCCTATGTATTCAAGAGGATTTTCCGCAGCAATCTCCATATGCTCGGGAGCAAGCCGATTAGCTATATCGCAAGCCTGCATCATATCATTTGCTATAATAACAGCGCCGTAATTATCCAATGAATAATCTATAATTTCTTTTCTTGAAAGGGTTTGGGACTGTCTGTCTATCTCTTTTATAACTTTGTCGGCTAATTCTTCCGATGTGGTAATTATAATTGCGCTTGCCAACTTGTCGTGCTCCGCCTGTGACATAAGATCTGCGGCAATATATTTGGGATTTGCGGTATGATCCGCAACTACCAAAATTTCACTTGGTCCTGCAATCATATCAATGTCAACAACACCGTAAAGTATTTTCTTGGCAGTGGCAACAAAAATATTTCCCGGTCCTACTATCTTTGAAACCTTGGGTATTTCCTCCGTGCCGTAAGCAAGTGCCGCAACCGCCTGCGCTCCGCCGCACATAAATATTCTGTCTACTCCGCAAATGTTAGCGGCAAGCAAAATATCCTTGTTGGGAGTTCCGTCCTTTAAGGGAGGAGTAACCATTATTACTTCCTTAACCCCCGCAATCTTGGCGGGAATGGCGTTCATAAGCACTGACGAGGGATAAGCCGCCGTACCGCCGGGGACATATAAGCCCACTCTGTCAAGACCTCTTATGCGCTGTCCCAAAATCGTTCCGTCCTCGCCTGCTATCATATATCCGTTTTGCTTTTGTCTTTGGTGAAAATCGGTGATCTTTTCAACGCAGTTAAGCAAAGCGTCCACAAGCTTTGGATCGGCTTCGGATAAAGCGTTGTTTATCACCTCTTGGGGTACTTCGAAATATTGGCAGTCGGGGCAATCAAACTTAGCGGTATATTCCTTAACCGCTTTATCCCCGTTATTCTTAACATTGGCTATTATCTCCCTTACAGTTTCTTCAACCTTTGCGTTGGTTTCACTACTTCTTTTTTCAACCTCTTTTAAAAATTCAAGCTCACTGCCGTCTGCATATATTTTTCTTATCACTGTTATTATCCTCCGATTTTTTCCTCTATTTGTCCGATTAAGACGTCAATCCGTTCCTTTTTAAGCTTTGTGCTTACCGTATTTGCAATAAGTCTTGCCGAAACGGGCGCAACGTCCTCGTACACTTCAAGTCCGTTTTCCTTTAATGTCGTTCCTGTTTCCACAATATCCACAATGCCGTCCGCAAGTCCCACAAGCGGAGCTAACTCTACCGAGCCTTCGATTTTTACAATATCAACGTCCATTCCCTTTGCTTCAAAAAACGCTCTTGTAACATTTGTGTATTTTGAAGCGACGGTTTTCACGCCATAGCCTTTGTAAAAATCCTCCCCTTTTTTTCCCGCAAGGGCAAATTTACACTTACCAAAGCCTAAATCCAAAAGCTCAAAATACTTGCCGCCGTGTTCCATTATGGTGTCCTTACCAACAACGCCCAAGTCGCATACTCCATTCTCAACATAGGTTATTACGTCTGCCGCCTTTGCAAGCACAACCTCCATATTCTGATCCTTTATGGGAAGAATAAGCTTTCTGCCTTTTTCTCTAACTGCCGATACGTCAAAGCCCAAGCTTTCAAAAAGATTTATGGTATCTTTTTCAAGTCTGCCTTTGGTAAGAGCAATTCTAAGCTGACCGTTTGAATTGACAATCATTTATTAAGACCCTTCCGATTATTCAATATTTATTATTTTAATATTATTCTTATCATCAATTTGGTGGACTTCCTTAATTCCCTTTCGCTTTGCATATTTTAAGGCTTCGTTTATATTGCCGTGCAGTGAATTTTCTGCCAAAACGCCTTTAGAAATAAGCTCTCTGCAATAAATAAAGCCTTGCTTTAAGGCGTTTTCTTCCGCAAATACCAATATATCCGAACACTTTGTCAAGGTTTTGTTGTTTTTCTTTAACAATGCGTTGGCAACTGCGTTTATATTAACGGCAAAACCGGTGGCGGTATGACTTGAACCGAAATCTCCCATCAATGCGTCATACCTGCCTCCCGACAGGACAGGCATACCATAGCCCTCCACATAACCTCTGAATAAAAGACCCGTATAGTAATTCACCTTGTTCACCAAGCCCAAATCAAGAGTGATTTTATCCTTAAAGCCCAAATCACACAAATAATAGTAAGCCTGCTTTGTTTCCTCCAAAGCCGCATAAGACTTATCGTCCTTTAAAAGCCGCTGTGCCTTTTCAAAAACCTCCTCCCCGCCAAAAAGCTTGGGAAGACTGTTTAACGCTTTAACACTGTCGTTGTCGCCGTATTTATTTAAAGCCGTTTTCAGCTGGGGAAGATTTTTGTTTTCAATATATCCTCTGATGCTCTCTTTTTCTTCCTCGTCTGTGGTAACCTTTGAAATAAGTATTTTAAATAAGGCGCTGTCCCCTATTTCAAAGCGGAAATCGTCTGTTTCAAGAGCAGTTAAGGCTTCCGTGGCAAGGTTTAATATTTCCAAATCCGCTTTTTTTGAATCTCCGCCGATTATTTCAACTCCGCTTTGGGTAATTTCGTCATCTCTGCCGCTGTCCTTTGGGTTAATTCGGAAAATGTTCTGATTATAAAACAGCTTTAACGGGAAAGCCTCGTCTTTAAGCCTTGTGGCGGACAGTCTTGCAATAGGCAGGGTTGAATCGGGACGAATAACCATAAGCCTTCCCTTCCCGTCCGAAAGCTTGTACATACTTTCCTGAGGGAAATAACGGGATTTTAACATAAATACATCATAAAATTCCAAGCCCGGAGTTATTACCTCCGAGTAGCCATAGCTTTTAAACAGCCTTTGCAGCTTATCCTCCACGGTTCTTCTTGCAACGCTTTCATCAAACAGCAAGTCCCTTGTACCCTCGGGAGTTATTAAATCATATTTATTCATTTATTTTCCTTTACAAAATAACGTTTCGCTTTATCACGATAATATAATACCATATTATCATCTAAAAGTCAACAAATAATCTAAATTTTTTAAGGCATAGCATTTTAAATCGACTAAGTCGGGATTTATTCTCCGAATAAGCTATGGCTTCATATACTGTATTATTTCGCTCCAAGCTTTTACCGTCAGAATATTTTTATCTTCTTCGTAAGGCAGATCAATCGCCCCTATGTACCATATCGGAAACAAGCCTGCATTTAACGAGCCTTTAACATCGCATTCATACTGATCCCTGATATACCAAGCCTCATTCGGCTGCAATTCGGCTTTTTCCATTGCCAAATCGAATATCCTTTTGTTTGGTTTGCGGAACATATAATTGCTGGAAGTAATAATAAATTCAAAAGAATTTTCGGGAAGCAGTCTGTTGATACGCTCCGCAACCACAGCAGGATCACAAGCAATGTTGCTGATTACTCCCGTGCGTATACCTTTGCTTTTCAAATATTCCAAAAAATCTTTTACGCCCTCTGTAGGCAATCCGGGAGCAGCGGCATTCCAAAATATTGTATCAATTTCGGAATAGCTTAATGAAAGCTCTATTCCC
>CAZRRT010000142.1:0-4902 GCA_964602605.1 uncultured Ruminiclostridium sp. | reverse complement strand
GCAGGTTTGACATTATCAGAAATGTTTTTGCGGGAGCGTTTAACTTCATATCGGGAATTGTATGCAATTATTCAAGGAGCAATTTAAAAAGGGGAGTACAGTGCTTTTTTATCGGTATGATATTCACTTTTGTAACGGGATTTTTGTCCCCTGACTCTCCCGATATGTTTGGCATACTGCACTGCTTGGGAATTTGCATGATGATATACGGAATGTTTCAGAGTATTTTTGAAAAGTTTCCCGAAATTCTTGGCATTCTTATAAATATAATTCTGTTTATGCTTACCTTCAACTTTAAAAAAGGCTACACGGGAATACACGAGCTTTTTAAAACAGCCGTACCAAGCGTGTTTTATAATATCGGCGTGTTGTATCCTTTGGGATTTCCCTCTGACAGCTTTAGTACATTGGATTATTTTCCGTTGTTTCCCTGGCTTTTCTTATTTTTGGCAGGCTCGTTTTACGGAGTTTATGTTAAAGAAAAAAGAGCGCCCAAATTTTTCTATAAAACCCACATTCCTTTTTTAGCGGCGGCAGGTCGTTATACCATATGGATTTACGTTTTGCATCAGCCTATTATTTATCCTATTCTCTGCTTGATTTTCGGAAGAAACGTATTTTAATACAAATATAAAAATCATAACTCCCAAGGTAAATTCCATTTTTATTTCAATTTGGAATTAACTTTGGGAATTTTTTTTAAAAAATTCAAGAAAATGTATTGACTTATTTTCAAAAAGTAGTATAATTAAAAACCCGCATAAAAATAATATTGGAAAAACGCAAAAAAAATTTTAAAAATATTTTAATTTTTTTAAATTATTGCTAAATTTTTTATTTTTTTATCCGATATATATTGACAGACAGCAAAAAAGTGATATAATTAAATATTCGATTTTTTAAATTGGTAAAAATGCTCTTTGAAAACAGAATATAATTTTCGTTCGGTTGTCAGGATGTAGAGTTTGACAACAGCGACCGTATACGGCTGAAAATATACGGGGCGTCGCCAACGTATAATACAATAGCGAAAGATTATGCAGCAGTGATTATGACGGAGGTGTTGTGTACAATGAATGTTCAGATTAAAAGCAGCAACGGAATTTCTTTGATTCCTATGGAAACACGACTTTTGTCCCAGAGAAAAATATTTATCGAAGGAGAAATAAACGCCGAATCTGCATGCAGTTTTATTAAGCAGCTTATGTTTCTCAGCATTGAAGACCAGAGAGAGCCGATAGATGTTATAATAAATTCATCGGGGGGAGAAATCAATTCCGGAATGATGATTTATGATGCGATACAAACCTGCAAGGTTTCTGTTAAAACCTATTGTGTCGGCAAAGCCTACAGTATGGCAGCGGTAATTTTTGCGTCCGCAACTAAAGGCAGATATATGCTTCCTCACAGTGAGCTTATGATTCACGAGCCTTTGATTTTAAATCAAATCTCAGGCAGCAGCTCTTCAATAAAGTCAATTTCCGACAGCTTGGTAGAAACTGCGGGCAGAATGAATGAGATTCTTGCAAAGCATACGGGAAGAACCATAGAAGAAGTGGAAAAAGCTACAAGCTATAACCACTACTTCAGCCCTAAAGAAAGCATTGAATTCGGTTTGTGCGATAAAATAATCGGCTTTGATAAAATCATCGGACGGCAAACAGCATAAGAATCAAGAAGAATGAACGTTTATGTGCTTTTATAAGCAGAAAGTGTAGGTGAATAATGAGAAACGACAAAAGAATACTTGCAGAAAACGTTGTATACACCACCGATTGCAGCAAAACGGGATTAAACAACAATGTTATAGTGTGCGGAACCAGCGGATGCGGAAAAACTATGTCGGTTTCCGAGCCTTTATTGCTTGAAACATACCAAACCAATCTTGTGGTTACGGTAACAAAACGCAGATTGGTGAAAAAATACGCTCCTATGTTTGTTTCCCGAGGCTATAGTGTTCTTGACTTGAATTTTGTAAATCCCGAAGAAAGCAATATCTCCTATGATCCGCTTAAATATATTAACGACTTTTCCGATATGACTTATTTGGCAAAAGCTATTGTTTTGGCAGACGGAAAAAGAGAAAACAGCGTTGCAGATCCTTATTGGGAGCAATGCGCCATATCTCTTTTAACGGCGGAAATAGCTTTAAGCCTTACTAAATGCGCTGATGCAACGTTTGCCGATGTGTTGGAGCTTCACGACAGTTTAAAAATCGAAGAAATCGGCGGCGAAGTATCCACTACCTTGGATAAGCTTTTTAAAGCATATCAACATACAAAGGGCGGAGAATTTGCAATGAGTTGTTGGAGATGCTTCAGAGATGTTCCCTATAAAACCGCAAACTGCATATACAGCACATTGAATGCCACTATTGCCACAATTTTCAGTCCTGCGCTTCGCAAAATGATGAAGCTGAATAAAAAATTGGACTTTGAAAAATTTGCAAGCCAAAAAACAGTTCTTTTTGTTTCCACATCTGCTGTTAATCCTGCGTTAAACAGTTTTATAAATATGTTTTATTCTCACGTGTTTAAGCAACTTTTTGAGATTGCGGAAAAAAGACCTGACGGCAAGCTTCCAATTCCCGTTCATGTGCTTTGCGACGACTTTGCAACGGGAGGACGAATTCTGAATTTCCCCGAATACATCAGTATTTTCCGTGAAAAGCAAATTTCCGTCACTCTTCTTATTCAGTCGGAATCGCAGTTAGAAGGAATGTATGGCTACAGCAATGCAATTACTATAATAAACAACTGCGATACCTATCTGTATATGGGCGGAATGGACTTAAAAACCGGACGTTCTGTCAGCGAAAGAATTAACCTTCCCCTTGAAGACGTACTGTATATGCCTGTGGGACATATGTTTGTGTTCAGAAGAGGTCAAAAGCCAATAAAAACTTTACGCTATAACATACTTAAAAATCCTACTTACATTAAGGTTACAGCACAATACGAACGCAGTATAAATAAGCAAAAGATATATACAATAAAAAAAGCAAGCTAAGGCTATGATCTCAATTTAGGGAAAAACCCTGATGGTTTTTCCCTAAGACCTTTTTCCTTCCGAAAAAATTAAGTTTAGCTTTTTCGACAGCTTGGTTAATCTTCTTAAATATAAAAAATAAGGGTTGCGAATAATCTCGCAGCCCTTTTTTAATGTTGTTATAAATTTAAATTATTTAGCTTTGTCCAAACTGCTGTTAATTTGAGAAATAGAGTTATCCAACATAGGTCCCATAGATTCTTTCATAACCGTCCAGGATTGAGTATCCTCGTTATTAACAAATGGAACATCTTCGCAAAACTTTATTACAACATCCTCGCAGGTTTGCGTATCAACGTTGTAAGCATAATCGGAAACCAAATCTGCGGGATCAAAGTTTGATACCGTTTGGAAATAATTCCACAATTCATACTGCTCGTCGGTGTATTTCTTTTGTTTCATAATACTCTGCTTTGTTGTTTCTTTTAATGTTTCATCTGTTTTGCTAAGTCTTACACAATTTATGAAAATTGCGGAAGCCTGAGGATTTGGCGCTCCGGCGGGTACAAGATAAGCAAATGTATCTAATGTGTGATAATATTTATCCGCATTCGGATCTTTGGGGAAGGGAACAAAGAATATGTCCATATCCGGATCTTTTCTCTGCTTTTGTGCGTAATTGGCGATTACCCAGTCTCCGCATGCTTGGAAAGCCGCATATCCTAATATGATTGGAGGTTCAGATACGTTATTGTAATCGCCTTCGCCGTAATAAAGCTTTGACAGTCCTTGCTTCTTGAGATTTTCAAGGAAGCTTTGAGCACGGTCAATATTAGCGTTGTTCAGATTGCTTGACAAGCGTCCGTCTTTTAATTCCACCAAAGCCGTTCCTGTGGAATTGATAAAGGAATTTCCAACTGTTCCGTAAAGACCTACAGCATCGGGAACTTCATTTTTTACGCCGTTAACGAATTCCTCCATACATTTTTTCATTGTATCCCATGTCCAATTATTTTGATCGTACAATTCCTTAGGATCATCCAAACCCAACTCGGCAAATTTTGCCCTGTTGTAGATTACAAATTTAGGGGAAACATAGTATGCCCAAGGATAGTAATAATGCTTGCCGTTAATTGCATAGCTCTCTATATAAGAAGCTACGTCAGCCCATTCGGGAGATTTAAGATCAATGTAATCGTCAAGAGGCATATAAGTATTTGTTCCGATATAATAAGGGAAAGAGTTTTGACGCTGATCAACCAAGTCGGGAGATTTACCGCCGTTAATCATAACGGACAATTTTTCCATAATATCAGCGTCGGGAAAAGTCTGAACTTCAATAGTCGCACCGTATTTTTCTTTGAAATATACATATGAGGGCTTGATGTCACCTGCTGTGGTTATATCATATCCTCCTATATATTTTAAAACTTTGCCTGATATGTCCACATCTTTATCTTTTATGTCCAAATCTATATCGCTTACATTAACGGGGTTATCGTCCTCTGTTGTAGTTGTGGGGGTATTTTTTTCCGGGGAGTTTTGATCGCAGCCCGTTATTCCCAATATTATTGAACTGCAAAGAAGAAGCGAAACCGCTTTTTTGAATAATTTCATATTATTCTCCTTTCATAGTTTATTTTCATAGTTTTCTGCAATACAAATAATGTAACCGTTTACACTATTTATAATAAGTATACATTATTTAAATAATTTCGTCAATGTACAAATTTAACTAATAAAGTTAAAATAATATATTTATAATATACAAAAAACTTTTAATGGCTGTTGGATTTATTATCAGAGCCGGTTTTAGATTCCGACAATAAAATATATGTCATTATAATAAGACAAACCGTACTTATGGGATCAATGATAGAGTATGATGAAACAGCGTCTATTGGCAAAAACACT
>CAZRRT010000141.1:0-4903 GCA_964602605.1 uncultured Ruminiclostridium sp. | reverse complement strand
ATAGGTGAATATTACTATCTATTGGTGGCGGAGGGCGGCACGGAATACGGTCACACCGAATGTCTTTTCAGAAGCAAAGAGCCTTTCGGAGAATACGAAAGCTGCCCCTATAACCCGATTCTCACCAACCGTCACTTAGGCGGCTATCTGATACAAGGAGCGGGACACGCAGATATTGTTTGCGGCGACGACGGCAGGTGGTGGATGGTAAATCTTGCATTCAGGCAGATAAACGAGTGGAGGCAGTTTCACCATTTGGGCAGAGAGGTGTTTTTAGAGCCGCTGTATTGGCAGGAGGACGGCTGGTTCAAGGTTGGAGCGGACGGAACAAGCAGAATTGAATTTGACGCTGATGAAAACTGCTGTACATTCTCCCCAAATCCTCCGCCTTATCCAAAAGAAAAATGGAGCATTAACAAAAAAACAGCCTGCTATATCCGCTGTCCCAACTATGAAAACTATAATATACAAGAAAATAAGGTAATGCTTAAAGGCACAAAGGAAAAATTAAGCGGCAAAGGAAACGTTACCTTTATGGGCGACAGGCAGCATGAATTTGACTGTACGGCGGAAATACAGGTAAACGGCGGCTCTTTGGGCAAAAAAACGGTTTGCGGACTTACCGCATATATGGACGAAAGAAATCATTTTGATATTACGGTGCAGAGAGAAGAAAACCGCTTTAAAATAAAAGGCATAATAAATATGGGCGGCACTGCCTTATGCACCAAAGAAATCGTTACCGAAAAAGAGGATATTACTCTGAAAATATCCGCTAAATCCCATTGGTACGATTTGCTTGCCCTTAAACCCAACGGCGAATGGGAAAACCTGGGCGGTATGGAATCCAAATATTTAAGCAGCGAGGTTTGCGAGGGCTTTACAGGCGTTATTATTGGAGTATTTTGCGAGGATTGCTGCGATAACCCGCATTTTACGGAAATAAAAATATTATAATAAGGAAGTGATTGTATGTCAAAATGGCTTGACAATGCTGTTTTTTATGAGATCTATCCCCAATCCTTTTTGGATACAAACAGCGACGGTATAGGGGATATTAACGGAATTATCAAAAAAATAGATTACATAAAGGACTTGGGCTGCAACGCAATATGGCTGAACCCCTGCTTTGATTCTCCTTTCGGCGATGCGGGCTATGATGTGAGAGATTACTGCAAGGTTGCGGACAGATACGGCACAAACGATGATTTAAAGCGGCTTTTTGACGAGGTTCACAACAGAGATATGCACATCCTTCTGGACTTGGTGCCGGGTCACACATCGGTTGAGCATAAATGGTTCAAGGAATCAATGAAGCCCGAAAAAAACCGGTATACCGACAGATATGTTTGGACGGACAGCATATGGGAAGCACCCGAGGGAATGAACAATATCAGAGGAATTTCACAGCGTGACGGCTGCTGCGGGGTAAACTTTTTTTCCACTCAGCCCGCTTTAAACTACGGCTACTACGAAAAAACAAGACCGTGGCAGATGTCCCCTGACGATCCCGCACCTACCCAAACTCTTAACGCTATGATCGATGTAATGCGGTTTTGGCTTGGCTTGGGCTGCGACGGCTTCCGTGTGGATATGGCGGCTTCTCTTGTAAAAAACGATGTGGAAGGCAAAGGCACAATAGCGCTTTGGCAAAAGGTGAGAGCCTTTTTGGATAAGGAATTTCCAAACGCCGCTATGGTTTCCGAGTGGGGAGAGCCTGATAGATCCTTGGAGGGCGGCTTTCATATGGATTTTCTGCTTCACTTCGGACCTTCTCACTACAACGATTTATTCCGCTGCGACAAGCCTTTCTTCAGTAAAGAGGGCAAGGGAAACGTAAAGGAATTTGCAGATACATATAAAAGAAATTACGAAAAAAGCGGCGGCAAAGGACTTATCTGCATACCCTCGGGAAATCACGACATGGACAGACTTGCAAGAAGATTTGATACCGAGGAGCTTAAAATCTGTTTTGCCTTTTTGCTGTCAATGCCCGGTGCGCCGTTTATCTACTACGGTGATGAAATCGGAATGAGATATTTGGAAAACGTCGCCTCGGTTGAAGGCGGCTACAACAGAACAGGCTCGCGTTCTCCAATGCAGTGGAACAGCGAAACAAATGCGGGATTCAGCTCCGCAAGCGCAGAAAAGCTGTACATTCCCATTGATCCCGATAAGGACAGACCCACGGCGGAAAAAGCCTTATCAAATCCAACCTCATTATTAAACGAAATTAAAAAGCTGATTGAAATAAGGCAGTCCCACACCGCTTTACAAAGCAACGGAAAAATCGAATTTGTATATGCGGAGGAAAACAAATACCCTCTTGCCTACATCAGAAGCGACGATAAAGAACGTATTCTGATAGTTATCAACCCCTCCTCCGAAAGCTACACCTTTGCATTTAAAGGCAAAGCAGGAGAAATCCTTTATCAAAAGGGCGAATTCTCTCACAGCAAGGATAAATACACTATTTCAAGTCAAAGCGTGATATTTGTTAAGTTAAAATAAGCGTGATATTTGTTAAAATAAATAGCTGAAAAGCTTATATTCCTTACCGGTAAAAGTTTTAGAAATTCTCTTAAAAAAATCAGAAAGGACGGAACTATGGAAAAGAAAAAATTTCAATCAATCACTCTGTCCCGTTTAGGTATGGGAAATATGCGTTTGCCGCTGAGAAACGACTTGGAGGGCAGTCCTATCGACAGAGAAAAAGCGCAGCAGATAATAGACTGCGCTATGGAAAACGGCGTAAACTATTACGACACCGCTTATGTTTACAACAGCGGCGATTCCGAAAAGTTTTTGGGCGAGGCTATGGGAAAATATCCTCGTGACAGCTTTTACCTTGCCACTAAATTTAACATAGGCGCAAATCCCGACTATAAGCAGGTTTTCCGGCAGCAATGCGAAAGGTGCGGCACTGATCATTTTGATTTTTACCTTGTTCATGCAGTAATGGATCATAATTACAAGAAATACGAGGAAAGCGGCTGTATCGAGTATTTCAAGGAATTAAAAAGGCAGGGAAAAATAAAGTATTTGGGCTTTTCCAACCATTCAAGCCCCCAAACCTTAAAATATTTCCGTGATTTGTACGATTGGGATTTTATTCAGTTACAGCTTAACTACTACGATTGGAAATACGGTACGGCGAAAGAGGAATATGAAATCTGCACCGAAAAAAATATACCCGTTATTGTAATGGAACCTGTGCGGGGCGGCAGACTTGCGGATTTAACCCCTGAGGCAAACTCATTGTTAAAAGCCGCTCACCCCGAATGGAGTATTGCTTCGTGGGCGTTTCGCTGGGTGAGAAGTCTTGAGGGCGTTCAGGTTGTATTAAGCGGAATGTCAAATATGGAGCAGATAAAGGATAATATCGGCACATTCAATTCGGAGCAGGCGCTGTCGGAAAAGGATATAAGCACGTTAATGCAGGCCTGCGATATGTTCAGAAATCAAATGCAGATACCCTGCACAAAGTGCCGCTACTGCTGCGACGATTGTCCCGCAAAAATCGACATTCCCGCCGTGCTGATGATCTACAACAACTATAAGCTGAGCGGAGACTGGATTTTGGACGGCTTGAGAAAATCGGAAAAGCCCGGACCGTTAAACTGCGTCGGCTGCAAGAAATGCGTCGGTCACTGTCCTCAATCCATAAAGATACCCGATATTATGGCTGAATTAAAAGAAAAACTTAAATAAAGGAGTATTATATGAACGCTTTAGTATTAAATAATCGTAAAATCATAGCAAAATCAATAACTGCCCTTACAGCAGTAATTTGCGCCGTAGCCTTGCCGCAGCTGTTTCATTTGGCGGGAATAGTTTCGGGAACGGGAGCGGCAGTTGGCGCAGCTTTTCTTCCTATGCACATTCCCGTTTTGTTGGCGGGCTTGCTGGCGGGACAGTGGGCAGGACTTACAGCAGGTCTTTTAAGTCCTGTTTTAAGCTTTGCAATATCGGGTATGCCCGCCGCCGCTCTTTTGCCGTTTATGACAGTTGAATTGGCGGCTTACGGACTTTTTGCGGGACTGTTGTCCCACAGCAGGCTTCCCGTAACGGTACAGCTTATAATTTCAATGGCGGCAGGCAGATTGGCAAAGGCGTTATCGATTTTTATCGCCGTTAGCTTTTTCAGCTCACAAGCCTCGGTTTTAAGCGTATGGGAAAGCACTGTTGCAGGATTGCCGGGAATAATTTTGCAGCTTGTGGTAATTCCCCTTTTAGTGTACAGACTGCAAAATAACGAGAAAGTCAAAAAGCTTTATGAATGATGTTGAAAACGCTAAAAAGCAGCTTGAAAACGGCTTTAGCTGCGCTTTTTGCAAAGCCGGGGAAATATATACCGCTAAAGGCAGAGGAATAAAGCCTTTGTTGGAATTAACGGAAAGCCGCTCCTTAAAAGGCTTTTCGGCAGCGGACATTATTGTCGGAAAAGCGGCGGCTATGCTGTTTGTGAGAGCGGGAGCTGCAAAGGTTTACGGCGGAGTTATGAGCGAAAAAGGAAAACAGATTTTGGAAAAATACGGTATTGAATGCTCTTTTTCCGAGCTTGTACCTGTGATTATCAACCGCAAGGGCGACGGTGAATGCCCTATGGAAATATTGGTAAAAGATATTGATGATCCCAATGAGGCTTATTACAGGATTAAAGAAAAAGTTGCTGAAATTCATACGGCTGATTCTGCCGACGCTGAATAATACTTTTTCCGATTTAAAAGCAGACAAATGCGGGGAGTGAAAATTTCCCGATATGGAAGCTTCCTGATTAGTATATTCGGATATTTAGCCGAGCTTATACAGAGTATTAAGGCTTCTGTCTAAACTTTTTGAATTCGGTATAACCGCTGCAAAGATGTCCCCCGCCTCTTAGGCGGCGGGTTCCATCTTAGGT
>CAZRRT010000140.1:0-4904 GCA_964602605.1 uncultured Ruminiclostridium sp. | reverse complement strand
CCAAAGGCTGATTGAAAAAAACCTTGAAGCGTATAAGGAGCTTGCGAAATGATAAAACTTACGGAACAGCAGGTTTTATCGGTTCATAAAATGATGATCAAAGCAACGGGCGGTTCGGACGGAGTGCGCGATGTGGGTTTGCTTAATTCCTCTATGAACGCTCCGTTTCAGTCGTTTGGAAATAAGGAGTTTTATCCATCACTATTGTCTAAAGCGGCGGCATTATGCCGTTCTATTATTTGTAACCACCCGTTTGTTGACGGAAATAAGCGGACGGGAATTCATGTTATGCTGATTTTTCTTGAAGTAAACGGTGTTCAGCCGGATTACACGCAGCAGGAGTTGATTGACCTTGGACTGGGTATTGCTGCGGGAAATCTCAATGTCAATGCAATTTTAAATTGGCTGTCGGAGCATTGCACATAAAAATCTTTTTGGTAACGATGTCACAGCAGCGTGACGCTGCACCCAATACGCTCCCAACTAACAGGAGCGTATTTTTTATGTTTTTTTCCAAAAATCTTTTTGGTAACATAAACACAAGCAGCGTTCCGCTGCATCAAATACGCTCTCAATTTTATGGGAGCGTATTTTTTATGTTTATTATCCAAAAATTCTGTTTGGTAACAATAAAACAGTCGCAAGGCTGCACCTAATACGCTTCCAATTTTACGTAAGTGTATTTTTTGCTTGCTTTGCAAAAATCTATTTGCTAACATCAACGCAAACTGAATATCACTAAAAAAATCATTCCCACAAATGCTGTACAAAGCAATTTGCGGGAATATATATTGTGAAAAACAAAAATCATTGCAGCAGATATTCAAGCAAAAAATGTTTTTAAAACCTCGTTTGTATTTTTTACCATATTACAGCGTATTCATAATATCCAACAAATGCCGATAGCTGTCTACATCGTGGTATACGACCTTGCTTGTGGAAATTTTGTTAAACAGCTTTTTGGCGCAAGAAATTTTTGCCTGTTCAATGGGCCGCAGATTAAGACTTTCCATCGTGCCTTTGGTTTCGGCGATAAAGAAAACGTGTTTAACCGCACCTTGATTAAATGCAATAGCCCAATCAGGAGAATAATTTCCCACCGGCGTGGGAATTTGAAATGTTCTGGGAAGCTTAGCATATACGCATACTTCCTGTGCTAAATCCAAATCCTCTGCAAATTTTCTTTCAACGCTCTTTTCGGCAGAGCCGTCGGTAAACACATAGTCCTGAATTGCTTTTTTTGCGGGAAAAGCCTTATCATATCCTTGCGTGCTTTTCTCGGCGGCGAATATTGAACTGTCATATTCGCCTTCAATGGTGTCATAAGAAATATGCTCAACTATCATTGTGGCTTTCTGCTCGTTAATAAGCTTAGTGACCTTTGAAATAAATTCCTCGGGAATATTTTTGAACATATACAGCTTGTCTACTCTTATTCCTTTTAAAATAGCGGAAACGGTTCTGCGGGTAAGAACTGTGCCTTCAACTATCTTACCTATAAGATCATACTTTATCTGACTTGATTGGGCGTGTTTTAGGGTTTGCGTCCTTGTCTTTTCACCTGCAAAGGATTCGCCTCGCTCAATTTCATACTCGTTTATTTCAGACTTCTGGCGTCCTATGGTAGCAGTATATTGCAGCTCTGAAACAAACAGCCTTTCATCAATATAAGCTATTGCATTTTTTATCAATTCGTCACTGTCAAATTCAACCGTATAAGCGTATTTATGATTTATTTCCTTCCACAAAGCTTGAAATTCTTTCTTGTAAAAATTATCGTTAAGAGGGTTGTCCTTAACCTTTGTTTCGTGTCCGTCCGAAAACATATTTGCAAGAACACTGTCGTCATATACAGACTGAATAAGCATATGAATACCCTCCGCCATTGGCTTTAACTCTTGAGGAAGCTCCGCCGGGTTATTCATGGCAATATCGGTGCGGTATTTGTCGGTGACCTTGCGTTTTAAATCAACATAGCCGTTTTGTATAAGGTAAAACTCTATTGCGTTGGCTGTATCATCATCAATAAGCATAGAATCCCCATTTACCTTTATGCACTTACCCTTAAAATACTCGCTTGCGGCAGCGATGGGTCTGTCGTAAAGCACAGTTTTAATATCCAACTGTAAATCGGAAACAAAGGTCTTATAGCTCTCGCTGGCAATAACGGTAAGTGTATTTATATCGTGTACGGTATCGCCGCAGCTTTGCACATCCATTCTGTTTCCGCTTTGATTTACACACAATCTTAACCCTCTGCCGACCTCCTGACGTTTTGCCGTTTGATTGTCCGAGTGCTTTAACGTGCATATTTGAAACACATTGGGATTGTCCCAGCCCTCGCGCAGTGCGGAATGTGAAAAAATAAACCTTGTAGGCTCGTCAAAGCTGAGCAGTCTTTCCTTGTTTTTCAAAATAAGATCATAAGCTGAAATGTCGTCGGAAAACTCACTGCCTCTTTTAAGCTGACTGTCTACACTGTGACCCGTTTTCCTGTCAATGCTGAAATAGCCTTTGTGAACCGCCTTTTCATCGCTGCACATTTCCTTTAAATACTTCTGATACGGCGTATCAAGCATTTTTACATACTCATTGAATATATTTACATATTCCTCTTCAAAAATCCTGCCGTACTCGCCCAAAACCTCTTCGCCGTTTTCATCATAGCAGCGGTATTTTGCCACCTCGTCAATAAAAAACAGCGACAAGCATTTTATCCCCATATTAAAAAGCTTTTCTTCCTTTTCAAAATGGGAAAGAATAGTTTCTCTTATCTGAATTCGGCGCATATCCTTTTCGGAAACGTCGCCTACCACATTGCCCGCCTTTATTGCCTCGCCGTTTGTAAAAGTGACCGTGCCTCTGAAAGGGTCGATTTCGGAAACGGTATAGCCTTTATACTGCTCCATTTCGTGAGAAATATAATAAAGGTCGTCACCAACGCCCACAATACGGGTTTCACGGTTAATCGACTTGTTATAGCTTATTTCAAGCTCTATTTTTGCCATTGGCGGCTTTTTTGGAGAAAGCAGGATTTGTTCAAGAAACAGATAGCTGTCCGTTCCTCTGAAATTCTTTACCTCAAAGCCCTTTACCTCGATTTTCTTGACAAGCCTTTTATTGAATGCGTCAAGTGCGTCCAAAACATAAACAAGATTATGCTGCTTTGCGTGAGTGGCGGAATAATTCAAGCTGAAAAGAGGATTGAAGCTTTTTAAAGCCTTTTGGGTAACCTCTCCGCCCATTTTCTGAGGCTCGTCCAAAATAATTATCGGTCTGTTTGCCTTAATTACATCAATGGGACGGCGAGAACCGAACTCGTCACGCTTGGAATAAATAATACGGGACTCCTTGCTGCGACCGTCCTCTTTAAGGGAGGAAGCAAAAGCCTGAGTGTTGATTATCATTACATTGATGCCCGAATTTGAAGAGAAGCTGTCAAGCTGATTTAAATTTGAGCTGTTGTATATGAAGAATCTTGCTTTTTTTCCGTAATACTCCATAAAATGGTCAACAGTCATTTCAAAGGTTTTGTTTACGCCCTCGCGAATGGCAATGCTCGGCACTACTACAATAAACTTGCTCCAGCCGTATTTTTTATTCAGCTCAAACATTGTTTTTATGTAAACATAGGTTTTTCCCGTACCTGTTTCCATTTCAACGTCAAGGCTGCACTGCCCTATACTATTTACAAGCTCGGTGGATAGCTTTATATTGTTTTGCGACTGAACAGAGCGGATATTATTCAAAAGCTGCTGATTGCTGAGAAAAAGCATTTCGTTTTTAAAGCCCGTTTCGTCAAATATATCCTCTTTTTCGTCATCGGACAGGGTAGTTTGGATATTTTGGGGCTTTTGGAGAGAGCCTAAATCTCTGGTATATAAGGTTTTTCCGTGGTAGCCTTGCCCGTTGAATACTTTTATTACTGCGTCAACGGCGTCGGTTTGGTATTGTTGTATCTTAAAATTAAACTTCATTACAGCACCTTCCTTACTGTGTCAGGACTGTATGCAGCGAAAATCTGCTCAAAATT
This sequence comes from uncultured Ruminiclostridium sp., assembly GCA_964602605.1. GTDB lineage: Bacteria > Bacillota > Clostridia > Oscillospirales > Ruminococcaceae > Ruminiclostridium_E. The sequence continues at coordinate 871 of CAZRRT010000140.1, read as the reverse complement.
AGCCGCCACGCTATCACTTGCCAAAGAGCTATCCCTCATAACAAAATAATTAGGCTTCATTTTAGCAATCTCGGTAACAGTTTCCTCGGTGATATTTTCGTCAAAGCAAGCCACAAGGTAATTTTCATCACCTACCACAAACACCCTTTTACCGCCTATAATCTTTTCCTCAATCCTGCTTGACAGCAAGACCCCCAAGTCAAGCATAACCTGAAACAGCAGGTCTTCTTCGGTGCGGTCTTCCTTGATATTGTCCTCCATGCCCTCTAAGGTCTGTACCGTAAATTCGGCTGGGGAGTAGTATACGTCTTTCATATTGGTGGTGTCGCATTTTAATACTCGGAAGCCGATGTCAAGGCTTTGAGCAGTAAGAGGATTTTCTTCCTTGATTTTTGCGCCTGCTCTGCGTATGCGTTCTTTTCCGATTTCGCAAATATTTTTGTAGCCCGCTTTGTAGGCTTCGGATTTTTCGTCGGTTTTTTCGGGGAGCTGAACCATTATAAATTTGCGGTTTCCGCCGTCTTCGGCGTTAAGCTGCATTACGGCGTGGGCGGTGGTGGCGGAGCCGCTGAAGAAGTCGAGGATAACTGTATCTTCGCTTGTTGAAGATTGTACTAAATTAGATAATAATTTGATAGGCTTAATATAATCAAACAATTTAGCTCCTAAAAGTTCTTTTTGTTCTTTTTCGCTGTCTTGATTATCTCCCCAATCAAGCAATAAATATGTAATGGATTTTTCTTTATCTGCTTCTTTTTTATTCCATAAATCTATATATTCTTCTTCTAGCAAATAGATTTCTTTGCTACTCATAAATAGAATGGCTGCATTATCATATGTAAGAAATTTTTCTGACATACCATGTTCAATA
>CAZRRT010000139.1:0-5110 GCA_964602605.1 uncultured Ruminiclostridium sp. | reverse complement strand
CAGACAAAATCTGACGGCGCAATCGCACGGCAATAATTGTGCGGTGTTGCCTTAACTTTAATAAATCTGAAATTTTTGTGAAAACGCTTTTTTTCCTTTATTATCATTGTTTGGCAAAAATATTGTAATTGATTTTTAGATTAAAATAGTGTATAATAAAAATAATTGCTGTTGACGTAAAAGCAATTTTCAGTTAATGCTTAATACAGATAAAAAGGAAAGGAACAATTATATGCTCCACATAGGTCTTGACGTTGGTTCTACAACGGTAAAAATCGTAATACTTGACGAACGGGGACAGGCAGTACATAAAAAATATCAAAGACATTATTCCGACATAAAGAAAACCATTGCAGAAGTGCTTTCGGAGGGCTTGGAAAAGGTTGGGGACAAAACCGCCACCGTTGCGGTTACAGGCAGCGGCGGAATAAACGTTGCAAAATGGCTTGACATTCCCTTTGTGCAGGAGGTTTCGGCGGGGGCGGTGGCTATCGAAAAGCTGATACCCGAAACCGACGTTGCAATAGAATTAGGCGGCGAGGACGCAAAGATAACCTATCTTAAGGGCGGCATAGAACAGCGTATGAACGGCACCTGCGCAGGCGGCACAGGTGCGTTTATAGACCAAATGGCAGCTCTTTTAAACACCGATATAACGGGAATAAACGATTTGGCTAAGGACGCAGAAACTATTTACCCCATAGCCTCCCGCTGCGGAGTTTTTGCAAAATCCGACATTCAGCCCCTGCTTAACGACGGCGCAAAGAAAAGCGACGTTGCCGCTTCCGTGTTTCAGTCGGTGGTAAACCAAACCATAAGCGGACTTGCCTGCGGAAAGCCCATAAGAGGAAAAGTAGCTTTCTTGGGCGGTCCTCTCCACTATCTTTCGGAGCTGAGAAAACGCTTTATCATTACTCTTAACCTAAAGCCGGAGGAAATTATTTTCCCGCCCGACGCAAATTTGTTTGTGGCAATGGGAGCGGCTTTATCGGACAGCAGAAAGGAAGTGTCTGTAAATCAGCTTAAGGACAATATACAAAATCTGTCAAAGGTGGAAACTCACGAGGTGGAGCGGCTTGCCCCATTATTTAAAGATGAAGATGAAAAACAGCGGTTTATGGAAAGACACGCAAAAGCGGTAATTCCGACTGCTCCGCTCGAAACTCACAAGGGAAAGTGCTATCTTGGAGTGGACGCAGGCTCTACCACCACAAAGGCTTGTCTTATCAATGAAAAAGGGGAAATACTTTACTCCTACTACAACAACAATATGGGCGATCCCTTAAAGTCCGTTATCGGTATTTTAAAGGAAATATATTCACTTATGCCAAAGGACGCCTATATTGCAAAAGCCACCGCCACAGGCTACGGCGAGCATCTTATAAAAGCCGCATTAAAATTGGATTTCGGCGAGATTGAAACAATGGCGCATTACAAGGCGGCGGAGCGTATGCTGCCGGGAGTTGAGTTTATCCTTGACATCGGCGGTCAGGATATGAAGTGCATCAGAGTAAGGGACGGCGAGATACAAAGCATTTTGCTTAACGAGGCTTGCTCCAGCGGCTGCGGCAGCTTTATTGAAAACTTTGCCTCCGCCTTGGGTATGACCAGCGCAGAGTTTGCAAAATTGGGACTTACCGCACAGCACCCCGTTGACTTAGGCTCTCGCTGCACCGTGTTTATGAACAGCAGAGTTAAACAGGCGCAAAAGGAGGGAGCAAGCGTAGCGGATATTTCCGCAGGACTGAGCTATTCCGTTGTTAAAAACGCTCTCTTTAAGGTAATAAAAATTCGTGATCCAAAGGATATGGGCGAAAAGATAATAGTTCAAGGCGGCACTTTTATGAACAACTCTGTGCTTAGAGCCTTTGAGCTTACCTGCGGCAGGGAAGCGGTACGTCCCGACAAGGCGGGACTTATGGGAGCGTACGGCAGCGCACTTATCGCTATGAACAGGGACGACGGACAGGGTTCAACTGTTGCATCTCTCGATAAATTGGAGAATTTCACTATTGCAAAATCAACGGCAAGGTGCGGACGGTGCAGCAACAACTGTCTTTTAACCATAAGCAAATTCAGCGACGGCACAAGATTCATCACCAACAACCGCTGCGAAAGAGGGGCGGGACTCGGCACTAAAAAATCGGGACTGCCTAACCTGTTTGAATATAAATACAAACGCTTATTCGGCTGCAAATCTTTATCGGAAGAAGCGGCAAGCAGAGGAACAATAGGACTTCCCAGAGTTTTGGGTATGTACGAAAATTATCCTTTTTGGCACACCTTTTTCACAAATTTAGGCTACAGAGTGCTTTTGTCCCCCGATTCAAGCAGAGAGATTTACGAGCTTGGAATAGAAACTATGCCCAGCGAGTCGGTATGCTACCCCGCAAAGCTGTCCCACGGTCACGTTGTATGGCTTATACAGCACGGTGCGGATATTGTTTTCTATCCCTCTATGCCCTATGAAATGGATAACGGCGGAAAAGGGGACAACCATTATAACTGCCCCGTTGTGGCTACCTACGGAGAGGTAATAAAAAATTCCGTTCCCGAGCTGCGGGAGCAATCGGTTAAGTTTATGGATCCTTTCCTGCCTATTTATGATAAGGAGCGTATGCTTGAACGGCTTGTGGAGGAATTTTATCCTTTGGGAGTAAGCGGAAAGGAAATTGGAGCTGCCCTTGAAAAAGCGTATGAGGAGGACGCCGCCTTTAAAAAGGAAATAAGGGACAAGGGCGAGGAAGTCCTTAAAATGCTTGAAGAAACGGGACAAAGGGGAATTGTTCTTGCAGGCAGACCTTATCACCTCGATCCGGAAATAAATCACGGTATTCCGGAGATGATAAACGGCTACGGCTTTGCAGTGCTTACCGAGGACAGCGTGGCTCATTTGGGAGTTGACAAGTTAGTAAGACCTATCCGAGTATGCGATCAGTGGATGTATCACACAAGACTGTACAACGCCGCCGCCGTTGTGGGCGAAAGGGACTGCTTGGAATTAGTGCAGCTTAACAGCTTCGGCTGCGGACTTGACGCAATAACCACCGATCAGGTACAGGAGATACTGCAAGGCTACGGCAAGCTGTACACGGTATTGAAAATAGACGAGGTAAACAACTTAGGCGCAGCAAGAATACGCCTGCGTTCTCTTATCTCGGTATCGGAGGAAAGACGCAGGGACAATTATCACAGCAGCACCAAATACGACGGCTATCACAGACAGCCCTTGTTTACCAAGGAGGACAGAAAAAAGCACACTATTTTAGCTCCCCAAATGTCCCCCATTCACTTTGAGCTGTTGGAGCAGGCATTCAGATATTCGGGCTACAATATGGTAATATTAAAGGACTACAGCAAAGAGGTGGTTGACGCAGGACTGAAATATGTAAACAACGACGCCTGCTATCCCACTATCTTAACGGTAGGTTCGTTTATGCACGCTATGGACAGCGGAAAGTACGATCCCAATAACTGCTCCATACTTATATCACAAACAGGCGGCGCATGCAGAGCCACCAACTATGTGGGAATGATAAAAAAAGCCTTAAAGGAAGGCGGCTATCCCCAAGTGCCTATTATATCGGTAAATATGGTGGGTATGGAAAAAAATCCCGGCTTTGTGTACACTCCCTCTCTTATCACAAGGGCTATGATGTCTTTGATTTACGGCGATACCTTAAGCCGCTGCCTGTACAGAGTACGTCCTTATGAAATGGAAAAGGGCAGTGCCAACAAGCTTTATGAAAAGTGGAACGAAAAGCTGAAAAAGGATATTAAAAGCCTTAATTTAAGCTTGTTTAATAAGAATATCAAAGAGATTGTAAAGGAATTTGACGCTCTTCCCGTTTTGGATATTGAAAAGCCGAGAGTTGGAATTGTGGGGGAGATTCTTGTAAAATATCACCCTGCCGCAAATAATTTTGTGGTGGATTTGGTGGAGTCGGAGGGAGCAGAGGCGGTAGTCCCCGACTTAATGGGATTTATTTACTTTATTGCAGATCACGCAAATTCAAGAAAAGAGCTGCTTACCGTTTCAAATTCACGGTATTTTTGGATGAACAAGCTTATTTCGATTTTGGAGCATTTGCAAAAGCCGTATTTGGACGCAATAAAGGACACCAAATTCGGCTGCCCTATGAAAATAGCGGATATGAGAAAATTGGTGGACGGCATTGTTTCCACAGGCAATATTGCAGGCGAGGGCTGGTTCTTGACAGCGGAAATGGTAGAGCTTATGCACAGCGGAGTTAACAACATTATCTGTATGCAGCCATTTGCCTGCCTGCCAAACCACGTTACAGGAAAGGGCGTTATCGGAGAGCTGAGAAGGAGAAACCCGCTGTCAAATATCATTGCGGTAGACTACGACCCGGGAGCTTCCGAGGTAAATCAAATAAACAGAATCAAGCTTATGCTCTCCCACGCAGTAAAAAACGGAAATCCCCTTTCACAAAATGCAGAAAAACCCCAAATTGAAATCAAGGATAAATATTCGGAGCTTATTAAAAAGTGATTATTAAAGGCAAAAATTTATCATTATGATAAAAGCTTATCTTTGAGGTAAAAATTTATCTTTAATACATATTTAGCAGTATTAAGAATTAGTAAGCCCGATTACCGAATACCGAATAATTAGAATAAGCATATCCATTCTTACCATAAAGCCGAAAACGCAACACCAAAAAACGCAAAAACCAACAGCACCACGATTTTCCAAACAGCAATAACGGACGGTTAATGGTAAAAAGTAAAACAAGGAACAAACAAATCAAACGAACAGCCCGTAAAACTGAAATCACAACATCACCACTCGTACAAACGGTGTTTGGCAGCACACAAAAAAGTGCTAAAGCACCCTATACTTGACCCATAAACATCACCACTCGCAGAAACAATTTCAGGATATAGCAAGAGCCCACAAAATCCATTAGCACCACAATTTTCCCGACGAAAAAACACCGACAGCTAAAGAAAAAAATTAAAAACCGAGCCAAAAACAAAAAAATCCCCACCACTTCCAAAGCGGAGAAAGGGGGAAGGGGGTCAAGGAAGCGGTTCTTAGGTGGAAACCATAGGGGGAGGGGGGAAAATCTCCGCTTTGATGGGT
>CAZRRT010000138.1:0-5194 GCA_964602605.1 uncultured Ruminiclostridium sp. | reverse complement strand
CTCCGCCTTGTCTTGCACAAATCATTCTCGCAAATCTTTGCCTATTTTCAATCAGGAATTAGTATAAAATGCCGTTAGGGCAATAAAAAGCGTTTTTCGCATTATCAATAATATCTGCAAAAGTTGTTTCATTATGATAGGAAGTTTTTAATTTTTGATATTGCCTTTTCTTCAAAATTATGCTATAGTTAATAAGAATGGACAGTAAATGAAAGGAAATTCTTAATGAAAATCGCAATAAATGTTTTAAAAATAACAAACATTATATTAACGTCAATTTGGGGAATTATTTTCGGAATATTCGCCCCATTGTCAATTATGTACGGAGATATAGTGTCCGATCAAATTGCAAATCACTATATTGTAAAGGTTTGGCTTATAAATTCCGTTTTATGCTATATAATAGGAACAGTAATTCTTATGCTGAAGCTGTATAAAACCGCTCTTTGCTTTCACACGGCAGGACTTGGCGTTTCCATTTACATATATGCGGTTTTTCAGAATATTTACAAGGGAATAGAGGCGCAAAACCCTGCGCAGCTTTATATGCCCATTATTTTTGTTACCTTTATCACCCTTGCCATAACGATTATTGCCAATTACAATAAAATAAACGAAAGACTAAACGCTAATAAGGAAAAGCAATATCTGCCCGCTCCCTCGGTTTTAGGCGGCGAAACACAGCCGGAAAGCAATGAAAAAACAAGCAAAAAAAGGAAGCCGTAAAAAATCGCTATGGAAAATTATGTGTTGTTTGATTTGGACGGTACTGTTACGGAGCCCTTTGAGGGAATAAGCAAGTCAATTTTGTACGCAGTTCAAAGTATGGGAATCAGTATTAAGGATATAAACGATTTGCGCTGCTTTATAGGTCCGCCTCTTTTTCAGCAGTTTAAAGAATTTTTCGGATTTGATGATAAGCAAGCCGAATACGCCGTATCAAAATACCGTGAAAGATACGGTACAATAGGCTGGAGTGAGTGCCACATATTTAACGGCGTTGAAGCTTTATTAAATACTTTGAAAAAACAAGGCTTTGTGTTAGCGGTAGCCACATCAAAGCCGGAAAAATATGCTGTTAAAATTATTGACAAATTTAATCTTTCACATTATTTTGATTTTATAGGCGGGGCGGAGCTTGCACACACGGGAAGAAACGAAAAATCGGATATAATCGCATATGTTGGTGAAAAATTGAATATAAAGGACAAATCCGCCGCAATTATGGTGGGCGACAGATTTCACGATATAGAGGGTGCAAGGGCAAACGGAATTAAAACTATTGCAGTTCTTTGGGGTTACGGAGATCGCAAAGAATTTGAGGAGCATAATGCAGAGTATATTGCCGAAAATACCGAAAAAGCGGCGGAGATTGTTGTTAATTGGAGAAATAATCGGTAAATTTTTTATACATAAGCTCGATATTACACCAAAATTTATTTCAAAAATCAATTTTGCACAGCATAAATCAAACAGGTTATTGTATACAAAGAATATAAAAAATCAATGGGAACAGTAGGAAAAATATGAGAAGATGCTTTATTTTCGCAGGTTCGGAAAGCGAATGCTTTATCCCCTCCATTAAGTCGGAGGACTATATAATAGCAGCTGATAAGGGTTACTCTAATTGCAAGAAGTTAGGATTTATTCCCAATATAGCCGTTGGGGATTGGGATTCCTTGGGCAACGCTCCCAATGACTGCGCCGCTGTAAATCTACCTGTAAAAAAAGACGATACCGATACTCTGTCGGCAATAAAAATCGGCATTGAAAAAGGCTTTGATGAATATCATATCTTGTTTGGAACAGGCGGCGGCAGAATAGACCACACTATAGCGAACATGCAGAGTCTTGTTTTCCTTTCAAAATTGGGAAAAAGAGGCTATCTGTATTTCAAGGAGTATGTTATAACTGCTGTTACCAACGGTTCTCTGCATTTTATGAACAGTGTTCAAGGCAATATTTCGGTGTTTTCCGCCGACGGCATTGCCCGGGGAGTATACGAAAAAGGACTTCTTTACTCACTTGACAATGCAGAATTAACCTCTGATTATCCAATAGGCGTAAGTAATTCATTCGCAGGAAAGGAAAGCGAGATTTCCGTTACAAACGGCACTCTTTATGTTGTTTTTCCAAAGGAAGCTTTTCCTGTTGATTAGACTGCATTATTCATTAAAAATCATCGGGAATGTATAAATATTCACATATAAATAATGGCTTTATAACAGGGTTTTCATAATCATCTATTGCATATTTTTTCAAAGGAGGCTTTACCTGTTGATTGATTACAAAGGCTGCATATTCGATTTGGACGGTACTCTCCTTGACTCTATGTGAGTTTGGCGGCAGGTGGACGAGATTTTTTTAGGCAAAAGGGGACTTCAATTTACCGATCAATACCTGAAAGCCGTTTCGGTTATGACCCTTGATTTGGCGGCGGAATACACTGTTAATCTTTTTAATCTTAAGGAAAACCCAAAGGATATTATACAAGAATGGCTTGATTTGTCAAGTAATGAGTTTGCATACCATATTCAGCCTAAGCCCTACGGAGTGGAATATGTTAAGCTTTTAAAAGAAAAAAATATTCCCATTGCCGTTGCCACAAGCTGTCAAAAGGAATTGTACATACCTGCGTTAAAGCGGTTGGGAATATATGATATTTTCGATATTATCCTTGACTCGGATATGACAAATTGCAGCAAGGAAAGACCCGACATTTTTATTAGAACCGCCAAAATGCTTGAAATTGAACCTAAAGACTGCCTTGTGTTTGAGGACACTGTAAACGGCGTACAATCTGCAAAGGAAGCTGGCTTTGTGACTATAGGATTCTTAGATCAATATCAGCCTAAATTTAAACAGGACCTTATTAAAATTGCAGATTACACAGCAGAGGATTTTAAACTGTTTTATGAGGATTTAAAAACCAAAGCTGCCATCAGTAATTATTAAAAATGCTAAAATACATATCCAAGCAGGAATTGAACGTTGTTCATCATTTGAATTATGCTTGTTTTAATTTATTTATGCGTATTATAGATTGATTTTCCTGCCTATTATACTTTTAAATATCATCACAAAAGCGATATAGTTCAGCATTTCCTTTTTTGCCGAATTTTACAACAACTCCCAAATAACCCAATATTTCCAACATAATACTCGGCTGGGTAGGTTTAACCTGCTGCCCAAACTCCTTTACGGTAAATTCCGAGGGGAGCTTTTCTTTTATATCGGGAGGCAGCAATACCAAATAATCGGAAGGCTTTTCCAAGTATATCTCACGGCGCAATTCAAGGGGCGTTTTAATATACTTGCCCTTTCCGCTGCGTCTGCCTGTTGTTTCATTAACGTAATTCACTCTTGCTATATCAAGCTCGGCAATGCAAATCGATAAATTGGGGTTGGTGAGAAAGCTTTTTATTCGGTACAGCTCAAGGAAAAATTCGGTTAAGCTGTTGTTGGTGCGAAAGCCGCCCGACCTGAGCAGTTCGCCGCTTTTTTCGCCTACGGAAGACGTTTTTACCCTCTTTTCATAAGGATAAACCACGGTTACGTGGCAAGCCTCCGTCATTGCCTCTAACTTTTTGTTTAATTTGCCCCAATTTGCGGTTTGTATTTCAATAATACCGTTTTCGGTGGCAATATCCGCATAAAATCCGCCTATTTTCGCTTCCCTGTCAAAGTCGTTGGAGAAATAATTTTTTAAAGCCGCATGTATGGATTTTTCGTTAAGTGTGCCGATTCCCTCCGTTTCCCTCTTCAAGGCTTTTTTTACCGCAAGAGCGAATCTTGCTTTATCAGGAGTGACAATGGGAATTTGGTGTGGAACATAAAAATACTTCTCTGTAGTTTCCTTTTCCACAAATACGGGTACGCTTATGCTTTCGTTGCTGCCTATCACTGCTGTTGCTGCGTTTTTTAATTCTTGAACAGAGTTCAAAACGGCATAGCTCCGATCTGCAGCTTTAAACATCGATAAATCGTTTAAGTTGTCGCCGAATACCACCAGATCTTCCGCACCAAACATTTCCTTTAGCTGTAAAACGGCGTTTGCCTTGCTTGCCTTTGCAGAAAACACTTCAAACCACAGCTCGTCTTTATTATAGATGTCGTAATAGCAAACAGAGGAAAACCCTTTTTCCGAAGAAAAAATATTTTTTCTGATTTCCTCCGATATTTGTGGGTCGATAAAGGTTAGGTAATGAATATCCCCCTCAAAAAGCTCTTCATAGCTTTTGCAGGGGCGCAGAAACTTATCTCCCCGGCTTTTTACATAGTTTTTCACCCCTTTTGGCGGAGAAACATTTAAATAGCTTACCCTTTGCACTCCGTCAACAAAGGCATAAACCAAAGGGTTTTCTTTTTGCTCTCTGATAATGCGTTTTGCTTCTTCAAGTTGATTTTCCGAAAATCCGTTAAGCTTTATGGTTTCGCCGCTTTTGCCGTCCGCAATAATCACTCCGTTCATTGTAATGACAGGCAGTGAGATTTCCGCCTTTTCCATAACAAGCTTTGCGGTAGTAAAGCGTCTTGCAGTAGCGTAGCTGAAAAGCACCCCTTTTTTTATCATACGGCTTATCATCTCCGCCGCTCTGTCCTTAAGCCCGCCCTTATTGGTGAGCAGTGTGCCGTCTAAATCGCTTATGTAAAGTGTTTTCATATATTTTACCTATATTATAGACTTTCATTAAGATTCAAGATTTTAAATAAGTATAACATATGTATGTTGACATTGTAAATATTTTATGAAGATAATTAGTTAAATTTTAATAAGATTTATATTGCTAAGCACTATTATGTACTTTTATAATGTAGTTTAAATAATATTATTATAAACTTTTAAAAAATGTATTCAGTTGTTGGTGGAATGTATTCTGGGAAATTTAAGCATTTGTCTTGTTTTTTTGAATTTTTGACAGAATACGCTCTTTTCCTTTCGCTTACAGCAATTTCTTATACATAATTCAGCCACTTCTCACACTAAATTCCACCTAATTTCCCATTGTAGAACTTATTTAAGTAATTTACAATATTTTCAAATTTGACTTGAGAATTTGCTTAAGAATAAAAATTAAAAATTTTTTCAAAAAAGTATTGACAAACCAAAATAAGAGTGATATAATAATCAAGCACTCAAAAAAAGGAAGTAAATACAAAAAAAGAACGAAAAAATAATAAAAAAAGTTTAAAA
>CAZRRT010000137.1:0-5214 GCA_964602605.1 uncultured Ruminiclostridium sp. | reverse complement strand
AGGCTATGCCTTTTGCTTACCGCAAAAGGCGGGGGACATCTTTGCAGCGGTTATACAGCCTTACCCTTTCTAACCTTCATAAAATATTCCGTACCCAAAAAATCGGCGGAGCTGTTAAGCTGTTCTTCTATTCTTAACAATCTGTTGTACTTTGCCACACGTTCGCTGCGGCAGGGTGCGCCCGTTTTTATCTGCCCCGAATTTGTTGCTACCGCCAAATCCGCAATAAAGGAATCCTCGGTTTCTCCCGAGCGGTGAGATACAACCGCCGTATATCCGGATTTTTGCGCCGTTTTTATTGCTTCGAGAGTTTGCGACACAGTGCCTATTTGATTAAGCTTTATAAGAATCGAGTTGCCGCAGTTCATTGATATTCCTTTGTTTAAACGCTCTGTGTTGGTTACAAACAAGTCGTCGCCCACAAGCTGCAATTTTCCTCCCAAGCTTTGGGTCATCTGCTGCCAGCCCTTCCAATCCTCCTGATCCAAGCCGTCCTCCAAGGAGAAAAGGGGATATTGCTCCGCCAACTGCTGCCAATGTGCTATAAGCTGCTCCGAGGTGTATTCCTTTTGGCTTTTGGGCAAGCGGTAGTGGGAGGGCTTGGCTGTTTTCCATTCCGAGGCGGCGGCGTCCATAGCAAGCAGATAATGCTCTTTTGCCTTATATCCCGCATTGTCGGCAGCCTGCATTATTAAATCAAAGGCTTCAGCCTCGTCCTTAACGTCGGGTGCAAAGCCACCCTCGTCCCCTACCGCCGTTGACATTCCCTTGCTTTTTAAAAGGCTTGCCAAGGAGTGGTATATTTCGGTGGAAAACCTCATACACTCTTTAAAAGTGGGTGCACCCACAGGCATTATCATAATTTCCTGAACGTCTAAATTGTTTGAAGCGTGTGCGCCGCCGTTTAAAATATTCATCATAGGCATAGGCAGAGTAACGCCGTTTATTCCTCCCAAATATCTGTACAAGGGAAGCTTGACAGACTGCGCCGCCGCCTTTGCACAAGCGCAGGAAACCGCAAGAATTGCGTTTGCGCCCAAGTTGGTCTTTCCCTTTGTGCCGTCCGCTTCTATCATCTTTTTGTCAATATTATAAATATCAGCCGCATTTTCCCCTATTATTGCTTTTGCAATGATTGTTTTAACATTTCCCACCGCTTTAAGCACGCCTTTTCCGCCGTATTGATTATCGTTGTCCCTCAGCTCCAAAGCTTCATAGCTACCTGTTGAAGCTCCGCTGGGTGAAGCGGCAATAGCTTTTGTGCCGTCTGCAAGAGTAACCTGCGCCTCTACCGTGGGATTTCCCCTTGAATCAAAAATTTGTCTTGCGGTTACTTCGATTATTGTGGTTTTAAGCTGTTTCATAAAAAAATCCCCCTTTGTTTTTACTATTTTGTGAAAAACAAAGGGGAATATTCTTTTATATATAATAATTGTGTTAAAAAGGGTAAATTTGAACTATATCACATAACAAGTTAATTTTGAACAGCTTGCCGATTTTTAGCTTGCTGATTTTTAAAGTGCAGCTTAAACAAGCTGCCGAAATTGTGAAGCAATTTCGAGGTTCAGTGGGGGATTTTACTCCCACTGAACCTAAGATGGAAGCCGCCGCCTAAGAGGCGGGGGACATCTTTGCAGCGGTTATATTTTTAGCATTCAATCTGCACTTGCCGCTTTTGCGGTAGAATAGGCGATCTGCAAATTAAAACCGCCTGTCAATGCGGCAACGTCTATTATCTCTCCTGCAAAATACAATCCCTTGATCAGCTTTGATTCCATTGTTTTGGGATTTATCTCGTTTACGCTTATTCCGCCGTCGGTAATTACCGCTTCTTCAATAGGTCTAAAGCCTTTTATCTTTATTTCAAAGCTTTTAAGGGACTGCTCCAAGGCTTTTCTTTCCGTTTTGGAGATTTCCGCAGCTCTTTTTTCGGACGATATTTGGCAATTATCCAAAACAGGCATAATCAGCTTTTCGGGCAAAAGAGTTCGGCATATATCATAGACCGTTTTTGATTTTTTTCTTTGAAGATTTTGCCCCTTATTTTCTGTGTGAGAATTATTTCCCTCTATCTCTCTTAAAATTCTTTTATCCAACTTTTGAAAATCAAGAGCGGGCTTTAAATCCAAAACAACCGAATATCTGCCGCTGTCCGACCGCTCCATATAACTTGATGCGGTAAGAGTAAGCGGACCTGATATTCCCCGTCCGTCAAAGCTCATCTCCCCTAATTCCTTGTAAAGGCATTTGCCGCTTTTGTTATCGACCAAAGTCAAGGTGATGTTTTTTAAATTCAGACCTGCCGACTCTTTATATGATTTTTCCGTTTCAAGGGGAACAAGGGCGGGCTTTAAAGGCGTTACGGTATGTCCCAAATCCCTTGCCATTTTGTAGCCGTCGCCGCTCGAACCGGTGGCGGGATAGGACAAGCCGCCTGCAGCCAAAATTACCTTATCCGCCTTGTAAAAGCCTTTTTCCGTTTTAACGCCTTGAACCTTACCGTCTTTTGCGATTATTTCAACCGCTCTTTCGGGAATGATTTTTACGCCCAAGCTTTTGATTTCGTTATTTAAAGCGTTTACAATTTCACTCGCCTTATCGGAAACGGGAAAAACTCGATTTCCTCTTTCGGTTTTAAGCCGCACTCCCAAGCCTTCAAAAAAGTCCATACAATCCGACGTTCCGTATCTTGAAAAACAGCTGTATAAAAATTCCCTGTTGGAGGTAACGTTTTTCATCAGCGTTTCCAAATCACAGTTGTTTGTGATATTGCATCTGCCTTTTCCCGTTATTCCCAACTTCCTGCCGATTTTTCCGTTTCTTTCGATAATTTTTACATTATCTCCTTTTCTTGCGGAAAAAACAGCGGCATAGCTGCCCGCTGCGCCGCCGCCTATTATAATAGTGTTCATAATTCCTCGCTGCATAATATAAATATTCGGAATATAAGAGGGTGTTCCCATAAAGCTCAACACTTATTTTTGTATAAAAGAATATTATTGTAAAGGCAAAAAGGCTTACTATCCTTATTCGCACAAAGCATAAAGCCGAAATTCACTTCAATTCCGCATAAACTCCGTTTTCGTCCCACATTTTTTCCAGCTTTGACAAGGTTTGCTCGAGAGAAGCCCGTTTTTTAATTCCCACTGCCACTATTATGGCGTTAATAAGGCTTAAAGGTGCAACAAGACTGTCTGCAAAGCTTACCATATCGCTTTTTGCAAGCAGCACTTGATTTGCAATAGAACCCAAGGGAGAGCCGGGGCTGTCGGTAATGGCGATAACGTCCGCGCCGCAGGAGGAGGCATACTTTGCGGCGTTATAGGTGCTTTTGCAGTATCTGGGGAAGCTGAAGCCGATAAAAACGTCGCTTTTTCCTATATGAATAAGCTGCTGATAGATTCCGCTGGTGTTTACCGCATGAATAAAATGCACGTTGCTGAAAATCAACTGAAAATAGTTGTTCATAAATCTGGCTAAGGTGTTGCTGCTCATTGCGCCGAAAATATATATGTTTTGGGCGGCAATTATTCTGTCCACCGCCGTGTCAAAAACCTTTTCGTCTATCATCTCAACAGTGGAGCGTATACGCTCAATATCCTGCTGCAAAACGGATTTAAGCACATTGTCCGAATCTATTCTGTCATTTGTAATGTCAAGCCGCTGAAGTGCGGTAAGTCTTGTCTTGCTGTAGCTTTGCAAATCCTTCTGCATTTCGGGATAGCCCTCGTACCCCATTTCGATTGCAAAGCGGACAACGGTGCTCTCGCTGACGTTTACCGCCGCCCCAAGCCTTGAAGCGGTCATATAGGACGCCTGCTCGTAATGCTGAATGATAAAGCTGCCAATAAACCGCTGACTTTTTGAAAATTCAATCATTTTTTCTTCTATGCGAGAGATTAAGTTGTTTTCAGCAGGAGCTTCCTTGCCTGCTTTTATGTCCTTACTGTCCGAAAGACCGTTCTCGGCGGTATTGTTATATGCAATATTATGTTCTGTTTTGCCCATTTCATTTTCCTCATACAGTTTATAAATCTTTTTATTCTTGTTTTTATTTAAACACGTATTTTATAGTTTACACCTTTTTTTGAATTTTTGCAAGATTAAAATTTCATTTTTGGTTAACTTTTTATTTTTATTTTGCAAAATAATCAGAGATATTTACAGATAGTGCTAATTATATACAAAACAGAACCTTGTTTTTACTATAATTTGTGGAAATTGCAAAAAACACTTGCAAATTCAAGTAAATTGTGTTATTATAAGGCTGTAAGGTTATTAGCTAAAAATTGAACAAGAAACAAGGGGGCGATTGACATGGGATGCGGTAAGATTATCACCATAAGCCGTCAGTACGGAAGCGGCGGCAGGGAAATCGGACAAAAGTTAGCCGACAAGTTGGGCATACCCTTCTATGACAATGCGCTCATTGAAAAAGCCGCTCAGGAAAGCGGACTTATTCCCGCCTTTTTTGAGGACACCGAACGCCATGCGGGCAACTCTCTTCTGTACGCACTGTACAGAGGTGCGCAGGCAGATCGGTTCGGCACTTCCGTTTTGTCTATGGAGGACAACATTTATCTTGCTCAGTCCAATGTAATACGCAAGGTGGCAAGCGAAGGTCCTTGCGTAATAATAGGACGTTGTTCCGACTACATACTCAGCGATATGCTTAATCTTATTAAAATTTTTGTTCACGCAGATATGGATTTCAGAAAGGACAGGGCAATCCGCATTGACGGAGTAGATCCCGCAAAGGCGGAAAGCGTTGTGCTTACTAAGGACAAGCGCAGGCAAAATTACTACAATTTCCACTCGGACAGAAAATGGGGAGTGGCTAAAAACTACCATTTATGTATTGACAGCGGCTATTGCGGAATTGACTGTGCGGTTGAGGTAATTTACAGCTATGTTGTTAAAAACGGCGGCTGATTCTTGCTGAAAAGCCATTATAAAGTTATTTAACAGCGATTGTTCATTTCAATAATTTGCAAATTGATTTTTTCATATTTTATTATCGCCTTCATCTTTTTTCCTTCCGTTTTTTTCATAAACATTTCTCCTTATTTTATTTTCGGACTGCTTTTTGGCGGTCCTTTTTTCTGTTTAAATTTAAGAGGCTTTGGAAGCATTGGAGAAAGTATTTTAATTCTGAAGATTTAAGGCAACACCGCACAATTATTGCCGTGCGATTGCGCCGTCAGATTTTGTCTG
>CAZRRT010000136.1:0-5285 GCA_964602605.1 uncultured Ruminiclostridium sp. | reverse complement strand
TAAAACGGTGTATTTTCTTGCAACGTCCTCGGGAATCTTCTTGACAGCTTCCGGGTCGATTTTTTGCGTGGCAATATCGACATAAGGTACTTTTAGTCTGTCCGCTAAAGCGTGAACCACCTGCGTTTCGCTGACATAGCCTAATTTTACAAGGATTTCTCCTATTTTTTCACCGTGAAACTCGGTTTTCTGCCTTGCCAAAGCGTCGTTTAACTGCTCATCATTGATAAAACCCGCCTCTACAAGAAGTTGTCCTACCGGTAAGCTTTTCATAGTGCTTTTTCCTGACCTTTCAAAGAAAATAAAAATGAAAAATAATATCAGCTGCTTATTACAGCAAAAAATTTTAAATAATCATCGACTAAATTCCACTTGCTATTTTAATAAAAAAATGCTAAAATATATTTTGGCAATTTAAATTAAAAAAAGGTGGTAATCATATGGATACTGCATTATATGTTTGTTGTTGTGTACTTCTTTTTATTTTGGGCAGTGCGGTGGGCAGCTTTTTAAATGTAATCGCCTACCGTGTTCCCATTAAAGAATCCCTTGTAAAAGGACGTTCTCACTGTACAAGCTGCGGCAAACCCATTTTAAACCGAGATCTTATTCCGATAGTAAGTTGGATTTTGCTCGGCGGAAAATGCCGTTTCTGCAAGGAAAAAATCTCGCCCCGCTATATGATAATCGAGCTTATTTCAGGCTTATCCTACTTAGGCGGGTTTATGGTCTTGGGATTGTCAATTAAGCTTATATTTGCCCTAATTCTGTTCCCTGTTTTAATAATACTCAGCCTTTGGGACATTGACCGCAAGGAAATTCCTTATACCTGCAGCATAATAATCGCCGTTTTAGGCTTGCTGTCTTTTCTGATTTCCGATATGC
This sequence comes from uncultured Ruminiclostridium sp., assembly GCA_964602605.1. Classification (GTDB taxonomy): domain Bacteria; phylum Bacillota; class Clostridia; order Oscillospirales; family Ruminococcaceae; genus Ruminiclostridium_E. The sequence goes on along the minus strand of CAZRRT010000136.1, from coordinate 4,400 downwards.
CCTGGTATGAGCATTTAATCGGAGCTGCCGTTGTGGGTGTGCCTTTTGCGATTCTTTGCTTTTTGGGAGCAATGGGCGGCGGCGATGTTCAGCTTATGGCAGCCGCAGGACTGTTGTTAGGCTGGGGGATTGTGCCTGCTGCTCTTATTGGTATTGTACTTGGCGCATTGTTCGGAATTGCTATTAAGATAAAAACCAAGCTTAATATTATCTGCTTCGGTCCTTTTCTTTCTGTGGGAATCGCTTTGGGCTATCTTTTCGGAAATGATATTATTACTGCTTATTTGTCGCTTATTAGATAAACTTGATTTTAAATATTCAAACGGGAGGGAGAGCCTCCCGTTTGTTTTTGCATAATAATCTTAGTGAATTAGTGCTGCGTTAATAGATGAAGCGCTTACTCCGCCAATTCCTCCGCCAACCTGTATCGTTCCGTTTGCACCTATAGTTCCGCTTAAATTAAATGTTACTATTGTATTACTGCCTTCGGTTGTAATATCTTTTCCGGTGTTAGATGGACTCCACATATTAAATCCGGAAAAATCTCCCGTAGCATCTGCAAATACAAATCTTATTTTATATCCTGTCAAATCAATGACGGTTCCTCCGTTATTTTTTAAACTAAGTGAACTAAAGTCTAAATAATAAGGATTATTATTCACCGTGCCGACAAGTATAACCTCACCCGGAACAGCAGGCGGAGCAGTAGTAATGACAGGTGCAGGAGGAGCGGCAGTAGTGGGAGTGGGAACTGCAGCCGTTGTTGCAGCAGGATCAGCAGTTGTAGTTACAGTAGGCGTGGGAGAGGGCGCACCTGTTACAGAGATATGGTTAAGGCTTGACAATATATCCTTTACCTTGTAAAGAATAAGCATTCCGTTGGCAGCTCCTTCTCCGCCGGCAGATCCAACAGCCGTGCCGTTCAGCTTTGCGTCGCCGTTAAGCAGCTTAAATGATAGTTCTCTCGGCTGGTTTGCTTTTTCTCCGTCTGCGTTAAGACAAGTGCTTGCAACTATAATATTCTTTGCATAATGCTCTATCGCTCCGCCTTCTCCTGCAACATCGGTTGTATTTGCTTTAAAAGTGAGCTGATAGCTGGTGTTTTCATAAAAATTGTTTCTGAAAACACTGTAATTATTTTTATCGGCAAAAGAAGCTATATCAGTCACCGCATTTTTCAAGGTCAGAGGCGACATAGCGGGATCGACGGCAGATGAGCTGTTTGATATTTTACCGAAATCATATAATCTGAATTGATCTAAGGTTTTGGTTGCGTCATCGGGATAGCGGTAATCCTGAACCGTTTCCTTCAACACTGCGATAGCATATACTTTATATGTTGTTCCCGCTGAAGTGACATAATTCTGAATATCTGTTTCGGTTACAGCGACAGGATCGTAAAAATCCACTGATGAAGCGGTTTGAACCGCCGAACGTATATAAGCGTTGGCGACGTCGCACATTGTATCCATATGTGCGTTGCCTTTAATAGAGGACATAAGAGCTGTTACAGGACCTAACATACCCGCAGCAATTCCGATTAAAACCGAGGATACGAAAAGTACAACTATAATCTCGACTAAAGTTATGCCCTTCTTGTTAAGTAAGCGTCTTAATCTTTTATTCATAGCCTTACCTCAGCTGCTTGTTTCCATATTTACTTGAACTGTGTTAACACCCGGAGTATCATGGTTTAAAAAATAATTTGATATATTCTTATAATCAGAATCATAATCCGTCTTTTTCATCTCAAAATTAAAGCTTATTTCTATATGTGATGTTTTTGGCTCGATTCTCATTACTATTCCTGAGTCTTCCGCTATAGGAAAGGCATTCCAGCTTGTATTTGACACATATGTTCCCGTTGCATAATTTCCGCCTTTTATATTGGCGGCTTTTTCGGGAAATCTTATTTTCAGAGATTTTTCAGGCGTAAAAGAATTAACATCAAATTTAATTGTCCAAGTTATTCTATAATTATCTCCGGCATCTGTCTTATTCTCGTTTATTATTACTTTACCGCTGTTTATAGATGGATTTAAGTCTACAGAGCCATAAACCTTGTAGCCGGTATAATGTGTAGGCGTTCCCGGATTGGGATTTCCGCCCGGACTTCCGCCGCCAAATGTCAAACCGGAAGTATCATAATCCAATGCGCCTAACCTTGCATCGTCGCCGTCATAGGATTTTTTCTTTGCTTGAATTTTATTTGCCTCGATTTTTACGCCGCTGCCAAAATCAATATCCTTTCCCGATAAATCCTCTGTAACTGCGCCGCCGAAGTCGTTCGCAAGCTTGTTTGCCTGGTTGTCAATGGCTTTTTCTATAGCCATATTATTATCCCGTGTTTTCAGCGCAACACTTAAAATCATAGTAAGCAAAAGTGACATAATGGCTAAAACTGCCATAGCGACAATACATTCAACTAAGGTAAAGCCTTTTCGGTTGAATTTATTCTTTATTTTTTCCATTGATTCACCCTCTTATCATTCATAACCAATAACGCCGAAGTCGATTATCTTATCATCGGAAGAGCCTCCTCCGCCGCCGCTTGTTCCTGCCTTTTTCTTACATTTTGCAATAAGCTTTTTTACAATATCGTTGCGGTTGCTCTTATTTCCGCCTGTGTATAAATCAAAGTAATCATAAGGGCTTGTGAATACTACACAGGCGTCCATATCCAAATACTTATAGCTTCCTATCAACAAGCCTCCCAAGAATGAAAGCCTTGCTGTGGTGCTGCTTGAAACCATAGAAGCTTTGTTTGCATAAATAAAGCCGCCAAAGCAAGAACCCGTGAAATCAAGAATACCGTTTGCTCCTTTTTGTACCATAAAAATATTGTTGTGAGCAAATTTAAACTCTCCTTGGAAACCGGGAACAACATCGTTCTGAAGTTTTGTCAACTCACTTTCTTCTACAAGAATAGACGCTGTTGCTTTGCTGTTCACTTGGTATTTGTTTAAAATATATTTCTTTGCTAATTGGTCTTTTGTTGTATCAAATTTTGAAGAGTTTAAAAATTGATCAAACAATGAGGTTTGACCTTTGACTTGCTGCAAAAATTGACTGTTATAGTCCTGTCCGCCGGCTTGATATATTTTTTTGACAATGTCCTCATGGAAAACAAGGGAAGAATTCATTTTAATATTTTTTCCTTCGGGAAGAATAAATATTACAGCTAAAGGACCTTTTATCAATACGCACGTTTTTTCGCCAAAACTAAATGTATCGCCGTTTGGTTCAAGGTAAATGTACATCACATTGTCTGTTCCCGCTTCCCCGGCTGAATTGGCATCTTTCAATTTGTTGGTATCTATATAGATTATTTTGTTTTTAGTGCTTTCATTGAAGCTCTTTAATATACAATTTCGACTAATAACGGGAACATCGTAAGCATTGCCGTCAATGTTATATGTCACAAAATTGTCAGCTCCCGTCATTTCCGTTCCGTCGGCTTTGGTCAATTTATTTGTATTGGGATTGTATGTTGTGGCAGTAGCTCTATAAGAATTATTAAAAGCCTTTTCCGCCTCCCAATCTTCATATATGTTCTTTTTACTCTTTTTTGCAATATATCCGGAGAGGTAGTTAAATACGCTGTCCATATCGGTTAACTTTGCTTCGCCTTTTGCTTCAAGCTCTGCACTTTTTATGCCTGCAACCAATGCAGCATTAGTTTTATTTATAATTTCCTCCTCGCCGCCGGCTTTATTATAATTCCCGGAAAGGGTTGTAGGATCTGCAAATTCTGTTGTCGTATTATAATCAGAGCTTTCGCTGTTATAAAATTTTCCTGCGTAGGTTATGTTTCCTTTTTTATTGCTATTGTTTTTTGTATATACATTTCCTTTTACAAAGCATTTAATTCCGTCCTTGTTTCCGCAGTCAATATACAAATCGCCGTAAACATAAAATGTGCTGCCTGTACTAACATTCTGTGCGTCAAGATGAGCGTCCCCTTGTACAAAATAGGTTGGATCTCCGTCATCTTGGTAAAGCCAATAAAGATCCCCTCCTACATATACTTCCTTTGAGCCAACCTTTCTTCCCTTATAAAAATCTCCTCCCGTCATAATATACTTGTGATAGATTTCGTTATCAGGAGTATTGGAATAATAGTTTCCTGCAACTACCACTTCGTAAAAATTGTTAGGATCGGTTTTATATTCAGAGGGGAAGTACACTTTTTCATCAGTAAATGTTCCTGTTGCATATATAGATTCTCTTACCCATGTCTGTGAACCCGATCCTCCCAAAAGAGTATATTGGTTTTCAAAATAAGCCTCGCTGAATATACCTCTCGATTGGAACACAACGTCCTCCGCCATATCGCCGGTACTTGTAAGGAATCTTGTAAAATACTCGGTGGGACCTTTGCTGTAATATTTTACCTGAGA
>CAZRRT010000135.1:0-5290 GCA_964602605.1 uncultured Ruminiclostridium sp. | reverse complement strand
CTATATGTATCAGCTGTAAATGTCTGCTTTGCAATTTGATTATCATACTTATAAGAAGCTTTTTATTGATTATATACAAGTTAAAGCTTAAAACGTATGCAATTATTATATAAAACGTCAAATAATTGAATAAATTAAAAAAACATATTGACATTTACAAAAAAACAAGTATAATTAGTTATACAAATCATACTAATATTACTAATTATACTAATCATTATACGAGGTAAAAGAAATGGATTCATTGGAAGGAAAATATACTTGGACCGCTGTAGTAGGTGAAAAAGGACAAATTGTAATACCGAAACAGGCTCGTGACATTTTTGGAATTAAGCCGGGAGATACGCTGCTGCTGCTTGGCGATGTTGAACGAGGAATTGCAATTCCTCCCAAAGGGGCTTTTAGCGAATTGTTCGGCATAGCATACGGTGAAAAAGGAGGCGAAGAGGAATGAAAAAAATAGCCTTATTCTGTATTCCCGCCCATGGTCATACAAACCCTATGCTTCCTGTTGCGGCTGAGCTTGTGAAGCGGGGAGATAAAGTCAGATTCTATTCATTCAGCGAGTTTGAGAATAAAATCAAGGCGACGGGAGCGGAATTTATATGCTGCGATTCTTATCTTCCCAAGCTGACAGAAAAGGAAGAAGCGGGATTAAAAAACGTATCCACAACCGAAATGACTATACAGGATATTCATATCACTCTCAGTATGAATGACTTTCTTGAAAAGGAATTTAAAACATTTTGTCCCGATGTGGTATATACCGATTCTGTATGCTTTTGGGGCAAGCTGAACGCATGGAAATACGATGTTCCTATGGTTGTTTCCACCAGCACATTTGCTTTTAACCAAATGTCCTCCCAATATATGAAAAACAGCCCCAAAGAAATGGCGGGTCTGATTTTCGGTCTGCCTAAGGTATCAAGAGAGTTAAACAAGCTGAAGCCATACGGTTATAAGATTAAAGGACTGTTTTCCCTGATTCAGAGCGACAATGACACCGATTCGGTTGTGTACACATCAAAACGCTTTCAGCCCTATTCGGAGAGCTTTTCTTCCCATTACCTTTTTGCAGGACCGTCTGTTTTTTCCGAATACAAGCCCGATAAAAAAAGAGAAAGACCTCTTGTATACGTTTCTATGGGAACTGTAATAAACGATTGTCCCGATTTCTATTCAAAATGTATTGACGCAGTACGCAATGAAAATGCAGATCTGATAATTTCATGCGGTAACGCTGTGGACATTGCAAGCTTTGGAGAATTGCCGAAAAATGTACAGGTCTTCCCTTATGTTAATCAGTTGGAAATTCTTTCCAAGGCAAATGCGTTCATAACTCACTGCGGTATGAACAGCGTTTCGGAAAGCTTGTATATGAAAACTCCTATGGTGCTGTACCCGCAGACCAATGAACAGAGCGCTGTTGCAAGACGAGTCAGCGAAATCGGCGCAGGAATGGAATTAAAAGACGATTCTGCGGCGGGAATAAAAAGAGCTGTAAAAGAAATTCTTCAAAATGAAAGCTACAGAAAAGCCGCCAATGACTGCGGGGAAGATTTCAGAGCCTGTCCCGGAACAGCGGGTGCTGCCGATTTTGTGGAAAATGCGCCTCATACGTCGTCGGGTGTAGATGTTATGAAAAAGCTCAATAAGGCAAACGTTTTTGCACAGATAGCCTACAACGTTATATCCATTTTGTTGGCTATTCTCATATTTCAATTTGTCAGTCCCAATTTCATTTGGATTTATGTTGTTTTGGCAATTATATTAAGCGGACCGTACAAAAATTTGGTTCAAAGTATAAGCTACAATTACTTGATTAACAAATACGTTAAAAGCGGCAATAATTAAACTATACGAAAAACAGCACTTCATTTTTTTAGGTGAAGTGCTGTTTTCTGTCAGCTGTTTGCTTTTGCAAATATGTTTTCATTAAATAAAATAGTATATCTTGTCTGCATGTTGCTTGACTAAATCCGCATAAAAATTATACGGAATCTCTAAAAATCCCCTTTTGCAAAAATTAGCAAAGGTTTTTAAAGATTCCGTTATTATTAAAGTTTCATAGCTCTCATAGCGTTAATTATGGCAATAACCGAAACACCCACGTCTGCAAAAACCGCCTCCCACATATTAGCCATACCTAAAGCGCCTAAAATAAGCACCGCCAATTTAACCGCCAAGGCAAATACAATGTTTTGACTTACTATTTTCATTGTTTTCTTTGCAATTTTAATTGAAACTGCGATTTTTGACGGCTTATCGTCCATAAGAACAATGTCCGCCGCTTCAATGGCTGCGTCTGAACCCATAGCTCCCATAGCAATTCCCACGTCGGCTCGTGAAAGAACGGGAGCGTCGTTTATTCCGTCCCCCACAAAAGCAAGGGCGGATTTTTTTCCCTTCTGCTCTTTTTCCTTTAAAAGCTGTTCCACTTTTTCAACCTTATCGGCAGGCAAAAGGCGGGTGTACACATCATCTAAGCCCAATTCGTTTGCCACAGCCTCTCCCGTTTCCTTTGAATCGCCTGTCAGCATTACCGTTTTTGTAATGCCCAATTTCTTCAAGGCGGCAATTCCCTCTTTTGAATCGAGTTTAATCTCGTCCGAAATAACAAGATGTCCCGCATAATTTCCGTCAATGGCAATATGAACCGTTGTGCCTGTTCGGTGGCAGGGATGCCATAATACGCCCGCCTGCTTCATAAGCTTGTCGTTTCCCGCAGAGATTTTTCTTCCGTCTATCACCGCTTCAATGCCATACCCGCTGATTTCCTTAACGTCCCTTATTCTGCTTTCATCTATGTCCTTTCCGTATGCTTCCTTAATAGACTTGGCAATAGGGTGATCGGAGTAGCATTCGGCATATGCCGCCAATTCCACCAATTCCGATTCGGAACAGTTGTCGGGGTGAACAGCGGTAACGTTAAAAACTCCTCTTGTAAGCGTTCCCGTTTTGTCGAACACCACATAATCGGTTTTTGCCAGCACCTCCAAATAGTTTCCGCCTTTAACCAAAACTCCCGATCTTGACGCTCCCCCAATTCCTCCGAAAAAGCTTAAGGGAACGGATATAACCAAAGCGCAGGGGCAGGATATAACAAGAAAAATCAAGGCACGGTTAATCCACTCACTCCAAACCGCCGATGAACCGCCTAATATCAATGGAGGAATAACCGCCAGCAGCAATGCGCCGATAACAACGCAAGGGGTGTAGTATTTGGCGAACCTTGTGATAAAATTTTCCGCTTTTGCCTTTTTGCTGCTTGAATTTTCCACCAAGTCCAATATTTTTGATACGGTGGATTGTCCGAATTCCTTTGTGACACGGACTTCTATTACTCCCGATATATTTACGCAGCCGCTTATAACATCGTCCCCTTCTTCAATCTGACGAGGCAGGGATTCTCCTGTAAGGGCGGCAGTGTCAAGAGAGGATTTTCCGCTTGTTACAATACCGTCAAGGGCGATTCTCTCCCCGGGCTTTACGATAATTGTATCGCCTATTTTTATTTGGTCGGGATCAACCCGTATCAGTTTTCCGTCCTTGCGGATATTGGCATAATCGGGCTTTATATCCATCATATCGGCAATGGATTTACGGGATTTTCCCACCGCATAGCTTTGAAACAATTCGCCGATCTGATAAAACAGCATTACAAACACAGCTTCCGGGTATTCCCCTATTGCAAAAGCTCCTATTGTGGCTATACACATAAGAAAATTCTCGTCAAATACCTGTCCGTGAGCAATATTTCTTACCGCTCTCCACAAAATGTCATAGCCGATAACACCGTAAGGAATAATAAAAGCCGCTAACTTTATCCACCTGTTTAAATCCTTAAATAACATATTGCACAAAATATAAGCCGTTATCAGCAAAACGCCGCTGATTGTAATTCTTACAATAGTTTTTTTCTGTTTTTTCGTCAAGTTTTTCATATTCACTCCTGTTAAAAATTATTTACATAATAATCTCACAGTCAGGCTCTACCTTTTTGCAAAGCTTTACTATCTTTTTCATAGCGTCCTCAAAATCATCGTCGGGAGCGGAAACGGTAAGCTTTTGGGTCATAAAGCTTACCGTTGCCTCAACGCCCTCTATCTTATTGATTTCATTCTCCATTTTTGCGGCACAGTTGGCGCAATCCAAATCCTGAAGCTTAAATGTTTTTTTCATTTTGATATTTTCCTTTCTGATTTTTGTATATTTACTTATATATTACCGCAAAGCAGCAGGGTATTTTTCCGTCTATCAGCTTTCCCTTTATCCTGCCCACTTCACAGCCTTTCAGCATTTTGATGTATTCGTTTGCGGTATATTCTCTCTCGGGCTTAAAGCCTAAAAGCTTATATAGCTTTATGGAAAGCAGCCTTTTTTCTCCCGTAACAAAGGTAGGAAGCAGCAGTCTGCCGCCATTTTTTGTAACTCTGTACAGCTCCTTTACCGCTTTTTTCGAATTAGACAGCAGATGAAGAACATTTCCCGCAATCACCGTATCGAAGCTTTCGTTCTCGTCCCTAAGATTGTAAATATCTCTTTCTTCAAAGGTGATGTTCTTTATGCCTCTTGCCGCCGCCTTTTTCTCGGCTCTGTCAATCATTTTTCTTGAATAATCGGTGCAAATAACACTATCCGCTTTTTTGGCAGCCGCAAGGGAAAGCTCCCCCGTACCTGCGGCGCAGTCCAAAACCGAAGCTCCGTTGGGAGTAAGCCTTGTCACCAATCGGGTCGTTTTTCCGTATACCTTCCCGTTAAAGGCTTCAGCAATATCATACACATTTGCAATCTTATCCCAAAAATTCATTTTGCCCACCTCTTTTATTCCTCGATATGCTCCATACCCTGTGATATTATCTTGGTAACGTGGTCGTCAGAAAGAGAGTAGAATATCATTTTCCCCTCCTTGCGAGCCTTTACAAGCTTGTTGGTTTTAAGCACTCTCAGCTGATGAGAAGCGGCTGTTTGGGTAATGTTAAGCAGTATGGCTATATCGTTTACGCATAATTCCGACTCAAATAAAGCGTACAGTATTTTTATTCTTGTGGAATCACCGAAAACCTTAAACAGTTCCGCTAAATCGTAAAGCATTTCATCGGGGGGCATTTGATCCAAAACTGCTTTTACAGTGTTGTCCTCCGCTCTTAAATATTCATTTTCAGGCATATATTAACATCCTTTCATTTGTATATATGTTTATCTGTTCATATATTAACATATTATTTTCTGTTTGTCAATATAATTTTAAAAATTCTGATAATTATTCTTATAAAAATTTCCAAAACAG
>CAZRRT010000134.1:0-5298 GCA_964602605.1 uncultured Ruminiclostridium sp. | reverse complement strand
ATCAAAGGAACAATAGCATTATCTTCAACACCGTCTTTAATTGTATATTTGTGAATCAGCTTGCCGAATTTCGCCATAGTGTTCTTCTCGTTTTTCATAAGAGGAGTACCGGTAAAACCAATATAACAAGCGTTAGGAAACACAGTACGCATTTTAGTAGCAAGAGAACCGTAATTTGAACGGTGGCTTTCATCTACAAGCACAAAAATATCCCTTGAATCGTTTTTTAATCCGCTGTTTTCAACTGTATTAAACTTATTGATAATAGAGGTGATTATATCAGCAGAGCCTTTGTTGATAAGATCAATCAAATGTTTGCCGCTTGTGGCTCTTGCAGGGGATAAGCGGGTATGAGCAAAGGTTTTTGCAATCTGTCTGTCAAGCTCTTTGCGGTCGGTAACTATAACAACTCTTGGATTGAATTTACTCATTTCCTCAAGAATATATTTTGCTACCATTACCATAGTAAGCGACTTGCCGCTTCCTTGCGTGTGCCAAATAACACCGCTTTGACGGTTACCTGCTGCATCATTTGTATTGATTGTTTTTATGATTTCTTCAACGGCAAAGAACTGTTGATAGCGGCATATTCTTTTAACGTTTCCGTCATACAAAATAAAATACTTTGTCAGCTTCAAAAGTCTGTCCGGAGAAAGCAAGGACACAATGCTTCTGTCTTGAATGGTTGGTTCTCTGCCCACAATGTGCTGCCGGATCAGCTTTTCCTGCCATTCGGTATATTGCTCACGCCATATACTCCAGAATTTTTTTCCGGTGCCGCAAGTAGCATACTTAACCGCATTTTTATTTGTCGCAACAACAACCTGAGCATATTTGAAAAGCTGAGGAATATAGTCTTTCCCTTGGTTGCGAATAATCTGTTCTATCGCCTGATCTTCACTGACAGTGGGTGCCTTACATTCAATTACCGCAAAAGGAATGCCGTTTACAAACAGCACAATATCGGGGCGAGCGTTTTTCTGCTTGTCCCAACTGTCACAGGAAAACTCTTCCGTTACATGATAAACGTTATTCTCAGGGTGTTCCCAATCAATATATTTTAAATTAAAACTTTTGGAATTGCCGTCAGCCAATTTTTCAATATAGCTTTTACCAAGCATTAACGAGTCATAAATCTTTTCACTTGTACGAATAAGACCGTCTGTCAAAGGTTCGTCAAGGTCTTTAATGGCTTTTTCAACATTATCGGCTGTGAATTTATAAGCGATACCGCCAAATTCAAACCGGTTAATAGTATGTAATTGCTTACGCAAAATATCTTTTAGAAGCACATCATAGAGAGTGCCTCGCTGACGTGCGCACTCTTCCGGGGATATATACTCAAAGCCTAATTTGCATAAAAGCTCTATTGCGGGATATTTGCTGATATTGTCTTCTAAATATAGGTCGGATTGGGTTTTATAGCTCATTGCGTATTCACCTTCTTTGCGTCAGTGTTTGCCATTGATACTTAACTTCGTCTCTATCAATCTCCTGCTGAGTGTCAGGGTGTGGGAAAGAAACGTAATCTCCTTCAATTTCGCATTCGGTTATTACATATTTGCTTGGGTTTTCGTAAATGACTGCATAATATATGTCATCACTATTAATTATTTTGAATTTATTTTGGGAAGCGGCATTGCTCCATCCCGCAATAAAAAACAGTATTGCCTCTACTGCAAAAACTACCACCATCTGAATAACAAATTTTCTAATTATTTTTGACTTGCTTAGTTTTTGGTCAATTATTTTTGTTTTAGTTTCTGTTTCATTCTTTTCTTCGTTCTCATCTTCATTTTTTTGATTTTTTTGCTTTTTTTGCTTTGAAATAGAAATACACTCACATATACCGTTAAATAAGCCCAAGAAAAATAAAACCATACCAAAAAGCATACCAAACAAAATGGAAAAAAATATGTTTGGTATCGAATAATTTATGCCATTAGATACATCAGACAATAAAGCGAGAATAATTAGTATATTGGGAGAGGCTACAATCAATACAGACAGGCAAATTTTAATTAATACATTTTTGTTACTTTTCAAAATAGAGTACGGAATAAGGTTCAACAGGATTAAAATCAAGACTGCTATACCTTTTACAAAGCAATCATACAGTACATTGTCGCTCGAGACATCAATCAATGATGGAGAAACACTATAATGTATAGTTTTTCCGTATTCAAAAAGATACATGATACATCTTATTGTAACACTGCCAACCGCAACAACCGATGCAGTAAGAAAAGTAAATGCACCAACATTTTCTTGAACATAATTTATTATTATTTTAAGCCATTTATAACTATTCGCTTGCTGTGAATCCGATGTCTTTGTTTCGTCATTTTCCATAGTGTCTCCTTCATATAGCAGACATAGCGAGACAAAAAATGTCTCGCTGGTCTGAATAATTATTTTTCTTTGCGAACGCCTTTGAATGGTGTTCCATCCTTTTTACCATCCATAAACTTACCAGTATTTGCATCACGTTTTGTCCAAATACCTGTTTGGGGATTATAGGTTTGAGAGCGTTGTCTTACAGCACCATTTCTGTGACCGTCACCCTTAGGAGGATTTGTTGCCATTGTATCTCACCTGCCTTCCGTAATATTTATAGAAACAACTGCCAAAGCAGCTAATTCATCAATATTTTTTGCTTTATCTATGGCTTGCTTTATAATTTCTTTCTCTTCCTTTGATAGTGGTCGATTACCGTTATCTATGATCCACTTGCATATAAATTTAATTTGTTCTTCTGTCATGTCTTTACCCTCACAATTCCTGTTAATAAAAGCTGTATTAGAGATTTTTTCTGTTTTTTTAGTTCTTTAAGCTTACTCCGATGAAGAGTGATAATGCGGTCGAGATTCTTGAAATATGCGCCGATTTGCTGTTGTTCTTCGATTTTTGGCACTTTTACTTTAATTAGGCTAAATGATGGAAATTTCAAATTCCAAGTATCAGATGTCAATCCCTGAGAATTTATTTGAAATTCGTGTATCATATCAGTTTGCTTGAACAAATAAGAAAAAAATATAGAATTTATATTTTCCATTGGAATTGCTACTGTGTATGCAGGGCTTAAAATGCCGTCATATAGGGAATATCCGCTTGCACCTTGCCACATTCTCATACTATTGTATGCAATATCATTTTTACGAACAACCTTATAATTTGATTTGTCATCACTTGAATTATCATGGCGATTAAGCTCGGAAGCTTTCACAACACCTAAGTTAATTGTTACTGCAATCAACTCACCATCAGCAGAACGTTCTGTTCTTTCATCAAAACATTCTCCCAACCTACGTTGTTCCCAAGGTTCAGTGAAACCTTTAAAGCGTATTTCCGGAACATTTGAACCATTTTGAGGAAACATTTTGCTCAGATAATACTTTTTCAGTTTTTTAAGTTCTTCTATCTTTCGTTGATTTAGTTCGATAAGCTTGTCCTGTGTGGAAAGAATCTCGGCAATTTTTTGTTGCTCGGCGAGATGGGGACATACAATTGGGAAAGATAACATATCTTCTGGTCCAACCCTCCGAGCTTTTCTGCCACCATCTGCAATCATGCCAAAATGTGTATAGAAATTTCGCTGTGTAACATATGTAAGCAAATAATGAGGGTCAATATCTTTTATATCAAAGCAAGGCATATCCTGTGTGCTTTCATATCCATCAAGTTGTTCTGGAATTATACCGAAAGCACAATTTAAAAAATCTAATTTACTATAAATCAACTGCCCACTTTTTCGTTTATAGTATGTTGTGCTCTCGCTACCTTTATGAATCTCTTGTTTTTCGAACACACCCTTATTCCAAAGCTTAACTGTAAGCTTCTTTGCAACAGCACCGTTTGTGCCGGGTATTCTGCTTTCAGTTAAGTGCTCGGATAACGTATGTATCTCCCAATCTAATGGGACAATACCTGATTCCGTCCTTTTATATCCTTTCGGTATTTCACCTTGCTGAATTTGTTTAATTCGTTTTTTTATTTTAACTTTCATTTTTAATCCCCAATTTCTATGTAAAACAATCAATCTGCACTAACTTGAAGTGGAATAACAGAATTAGCCAGTCTCTTTTCACCACCAACCAATGTAGTATAAAACCGCTGTTCAATGCCAAACAACAACATTTTCATTTCATCTTCAGTACCACTTTTAAAAGCTTCCTTGTCCGTTTTCAAATCAGGACAATATTCACCGATGTAATCAAAAATTTTCTTTTGATCAACATCGTTTAATTCTTCTAAGGTCTTTTTTGCTAATGCAATTCTTTTTCTATTTGCAGTCTTGACACTTGAAACACAATAGTTATTTTGCAACGAAATAAAATCATTTTTCAAAAAGCTATCAACTTCTTCATTTGTGGCTTCTCTATATAGCTGGTCAATACCTTTAAAAATGCTTGTTATTGATGCAAGTCTTCTAAAATACAGTCTGTCTTCTGACGAAACATATATTGCGTCTGGCAAATCGTTGATAACAATTTCTTGTTGATCACTTTTGTATTCGTAGTTTTCTCCAAAACGCACAATTGACTTTTTCGTAACTAATCTTGCCTTGGAGATGTTTTGAAAAAAAATATTTTTTTCTGAACATACAAATAAAAAATCTATTTTACCAAACTCTTTTCTTTCAAGCGAATCGAAATCTACCGATTCAAAATCGTGCAAAAGAACATCTGATGCGTATGCTTGACTTTTAGCTTTATCAATATAAAACCATTCCCCATCTTCCAATACTGCTCCCGAAGCGTATTGAGAACATAAATTTACAATGTTGGTTATTTCACCATAAATCGCTTCATTTGTTGAAACCAATTTTCTAAACTTACTTTTTTCTCTTTGACGTAATTTAACATAAATATTACTCATAATTATTGTCAACTCCTTTTTATATATGTTGTGTCATTTATTCTTTTTAGATTTTCAAAACAAATATCGTTTTTATTTCGAATTACCCTTCCTCTTGCAATAACAAATATTCTTGTTCCTTCAAAGGTAAGGATATGGTAATAATGAAATCCAAACAACAAGTATATCGGATTAAAATACTGTGTTTGCGATAAAAAAGTAAACACAAAAACAATAAAATATACAAATATCATTGTTATTTTCTCATTTATTCCTACAGATAAAAAGAAATACCCCAAATAAACTGGTAAAAATTCATTATCTGCTAATGAAAATTCCTGACACTTTGTCAACTTATCATCACCAGCAAATTTGAAAATGAGTAGTGAAAATAGCGATAATAAAACAGGAATCGTTAAATAAAATATTCCACAAATCCAT
>CAZRRT010000133.1:0-5321 GCA_964602605.1 uncultured Ruminiclostridium sp. | reverse complement strand
GCACGCTTGCTTGCATATTTTCCGTCATCTTGCACAAATCCTCCTTGAAATACGTGGTCTCCCCGGTGGGGGAGGTGTCAGCTAAGCTGACAGAGGGGCTGACCGACAGAACAGTGTTCCTGCGTCAGATTTATACAATCTGACGTGGTCTCCCCCGGTGGGGGAGGTGTCGCACAGCGACAGAGGGGCTGACCGACAGACAAAATCTGACGGCGCAATCGCACGGCAATAATTGTGCGGTGTTGCCTTTAATCTATTCTGTTTTTGGCATAAACTTGTGTTGTTTTATCTTCATATAATCTCTTTTTATGTACTATCTTTTTGATTTATTTTAAGTTGACAAAATATGTTGTATGTTAACAAAAAACAACTCTATTACAGCAGATAACCCCCACATATAAAATGAGGGGTTTTTCTATGAATATAAACGTTTAAAATCTGTAAATCTCACAATTTTTATTAGCTTATATAATGTCTGTTAACACCGTTTCACTATAAATCAGCGTCAGAATTTAACAGGATCTGCCGAAAGGTATTTTTTAACCATAAGTGCAATTTTAAAAATAATCGCATGGTCAAATTCCCTTAAATCAAGACCTGTAAGCTTTTTAATTTTGTCAAGTCTGTAAACCAATGTGTTTCTGTGTACAAATAATTTGCGGCTGGTTTCGGAAACATTCAGGTTATTTTCAAAGAAACGCTGAATTGTAAACAGTGTTTCGTGGTCTAAGGATTCGATAGATCCCTTTTTGAAAACCTCCTTTAAAAATGTTTCGCATAATGTGGTGGGCAAATGGTATATAAGTCTTGCAATGCCCAAATTATCATAGCTGACTATGTTCTTTTCGGTATCGAATACTTTTCCCACTTCAAGAGCCATTTGCGCTTCTTTAAAGGAGCGGGCTAAATCCTTAACTCCTACCACGGGCGTGCCTATTCCCACGTTAACCCTTGTGTAGAACTCTCCCGAAAGGGTGTCGGAAATAGAACGGGCAAGCTTTTCCAAATCCTTTACGTCAATATTGTTCTTTATCTCCTTAACAAGCACAATATCATTTTCCGATATATTGAAAACGAAATCCTTGTTTTTATCGGGAAACAGATTTTGAATTACATCGTAAGCGGAAACCTCGTTTGAGACAATGATATTTATAAGGAAAACCACTCTGCTTATATCTGCGTTAAAACGAAGCTCTCTGGATTTTATGCCTATATCGCCGGGCAGAACGTTATCTAAGATGATATTTTTAATGAAGTTGTTTCTGTCATATTTTTCATCGTAATACTGCTTAATGCTGGAAAGTGAGATTGCGATAATGGAAGCATATTTTGCGGCAATTTCGTCCACACCCTCCACAAACACAGCGTAATCAGGTCTAACGTGAATACCGAAGGACTTGTAAGTATATCCGTCTCTTATATAAGGATCGTGAGATTCACTTATTTCCCCGGAAAACAATTCATCGGTTGTGCCGATTTTTGAAAGGTCGCTGCAAGCCACTATGGTTGAATTGTCGTCAACCACTCCGATTACTCGGTCAATGGCGTCTTTCATTTGATGTACCACACCCTGAAACAATCTGTTTGACATAAGTATATCCTCTTTCTTATTAAGATGACTGAAAGCATTTAAAGCTTTCGCCTTAGAGGAATGTTCTTTTTATTGACTCTCTTGATTAACTCAAGCGTCGGAGAAGAACAAGCCTCATAAAAATTCCATAACTTGTTTTTTATATTTTTATAATTATAAATAAAAATCATAAAAAATCCAAGTCACATTTTAAACCATATATCTATTTTACAAGAAAGTAACAAAAAAATCAAGTCTTTTTTATAAAAAATGTAAATTTCTCCGTTATTTTTTCTGTAATATTGCCAAATTATATAAAAAGTGCTATAATGATAAAATATAAAAATATAAGTGTGGGTTATTTTGTCAAAAATCTTTTATGAAAAGAGCTGATAATTATGATTTTTTGGAAAATTATTCTAAGCAGTAATCAAATAATGGAAATATTTATAAAAGAACGAATGTGACCTTAAATTTCCATTAAATTCAAAATATTAAAAAATATAAATAATAGAAGGATAATAATATGAAAGAAAATAAAACATTTTATATCACAACGCCTATTTACTACCCAAGCGCCGCTCCTCATATAGGACATCTTTACACAACTGTTGCCTGTGACGCAATAGCCCGTTTTAAAAGAATGGAAGGCTATAAAGTAATGTTCCTTACAGGCACGGACGAGCATGGGCAGAAAATTGAACAGAAAGCAAAGGAAGCGGGAGTTACTCCAAAGCAGTATGTGGATGAAATCGCAGGAAAGTTTCAAAAGCTTTGGGAATATGTTAACGTAAATTACGACCGCTTTATCAGAACCACCGACGATTATCACGAGGCTGCCGTTCAAAAGATATATCAGACCCTATTGGACAAAGGCTATCTGTACAAAAGCGAATATAAAGGAAAATACTGCACTCCCTGTGAAAGCTTTTGGACGGAATCACAGCTTGACAGCGAAGGAAAGTGTCCCGAATGCCACAGAGAGGTAAAGGAAGCAACCGAAGAAGCGTACTTTTTCAAGCTTTCCGCCTTTTCGGACCGTTTGGAAAAGCTGCTGACAGAAACCGACTTTGTTCAGCCCGAATGGAGAGCAAAGGAATTGGTCAATAACTTTATTAAGCCGGGACTTGAGGACGTATGCGTTTCAAGGACCTCCTTCTCATGGGGTATTAAGCTGCCATTTGATCCCAAGCATATCGCTTATGTATGGATTGACGCACTTTCCAACTATATTACCGCTTTGGGTTATAACAATGACCGCTATGACGATATGAAGGATTTTTGGCCTGCCGATGTACAAATGGTAGCAAAGGACATTATGCGTTTTCACGCTCTGATTTGGCCTGCTATGCTTATGGCTTTGGATTTGCCCCTGCCCAAAAAGCTTTCGGTTCACGGATACATTAACTTTAACGGCGTAAAGATGAGTAAGTCGATAGGAAATGTAGTAGATCCGTTCGTGTTGGGCGAAAGATACGGCGTAGATTCAATTCGCTATCATATTTTAAGAGAAATGCCATTCGGTTCTGACAGCGACTATTCCAATGAGATTATGATAAACCGCATAAATTACGATCTTGCCAACGATTTAGGCAATTTGGTATCAAGAACGGTGGCTATGGCGGTTAAATATTTTGACGGCACGCTTCCCACCAAACAAGAAGAAGGAGAGTTTGACGCAGATTTGAAAGAAATGGCTGTTAAGCTTGCACCCACCGTTGCACAATTAGTGGACGAAACAAAGCTTTCTCTTGCCCTAACAGAAATAATGGCGGTGGTTTCAAGAGCTAATAAGTATATTGACGAAACCGCTCCTTGGATATTGGCAAAGGATCCTTCAAAAGCACCAAGACTTGCAGCCGTTTTGTACAACCTGTTGGATACCATAAGAATATGCTGCGCCCTGCTTACACCTTTTATGCCAACAAAAATGCCTGTTGCTTTGGAACAAATAGGCGCAAAGAATGCCGACATTGAATTTGAGAAATTGTCTGTTTTCGGAGTATTGCCAAAAAATGTTACAGTTAAAAAAGGCGAGGTATTGTTCCCCAGACTTGACGTTAACACGGAAATTGAATATCTTAACTCGATAATCGGCGCAAACAATAATAAATCAACTGCTAAAAAGGTTGATGACGAAGATTTGGATAAGGCAAACACAATTTCCATAGATAAATTTGCAGAGGTTAAGCTTAGAACTGCGGAAGTAATATCTTGTGAAAAAGTGCCAAAATCCAAAAAGCTGCTTAAATTCCAATTAGACGACGGCAGAGGCGGCAGACAGATAGTTTCCGGTATTGCAAAATGGTATAAGCCCGAGGATTTAATAGGAAAGAAGATTGTTTTTGTAGCCAACCTTACTCCTGCTAAGCTTTGCGGGGAGGAAAGTCAAGGAATGATTCTCTCCTGTGACTGCGGTGATAATGTAAAAATTATTACCGTTGATCCCGATGTTCCAAACGGAAGCACAGTAAGATAAGATCTATTGAAATAATTATCTAAATAGGGCAAAATTAGACAAGTTTTTTACAGCAAATATTGTATAAAAACTACCATAGTTTGATCATTAAACATTGTTCAGCGCTTTGTTTAGTGCCTAAAAAATTTGCTGCGAATTGAATGTTTATTACTGTTCATCTAATCGATGTATATGAACTTGATGCAGTTTTCACTATTTATAATTTTATGAAAAAATATTTCAATAACTAAAACATTATTTATGATTAACGAAGAATATAACGTTAGATTAGACTATTTAAGAGAAAAAGCAAACAAGCTGCCACTGACTCCCGGTGTGTATCAGATGAAGGACAAGGGCGGTAAAATCATTTATATCGGAAAGGCAAAGGCACTGAAAAACCGTGTTACAAGCTATTTCAGAGCAATAGAAAGCCACAATCCCAAGACCTACCGCCTTGTTATGAATATTTACGATTTTGACTTTATCGTTACCCCTACCGAGCTTGACGCATTAGTGCTTGAAGCTAATTTGATAAAGCTGCATACACCTAAGTACAACATTCTTTTAAAGGACGACAAGGGATACAACTATATCAAGATTTCCGGCGGAAGTTATCCCAAAATAACTTATGCCTTGCAGACAAATGACAAGGACGCACAGTATATCGGTCCTTACACGGAGGGATATACAACCAAGCAAGCTATAGAAGAAGCAAATCGGCTTTTTATGCTTCCTACCTGCAGCAAAAAATTCCCTCGTGATTTTAAAAAGGAACGACCTTGTCTAAACTATCACATTGGAAGATGTATGGGCGTTTGCAGGGGAAATATTTCAGAAGAAGAGTATTTGAACAGTGTTCATCAAGCTATCGGATATATAAAAAACGGCAGCAAGCAGAGTATTGAACAGCTTTCAAAGGAAATGAACGAATATGCTGAACGGTTGGAGTTTGAAAAAGCTGCAAAAATTCGGGACAGGATTTCCGCTATACAAAAGGCGGAACAAACCCAGCACATATATTCGTCCAAAACCACAGATTACGACGTTATAGCCGCAGCAGCCAATATGGATAAATGCAGCGTTGCCGTAGTAAAATACCGAGGCGGCAGAATTATTGACAAGGAAAACTTCTTTATAGGAGAAGAAACAGACAACAGCCAAACCCGTGAGGATTTTTTGGTAGAATATTATTCAAGCAAATCGGAAATGCCGAAAGAGATATATTTCGAGATGGAGATTGAAGAAGCGGAGCTGCTTGAAAGCTCTATATCCAAAAAATTCGGTCATAAA
>CAZRRT010000132.1:0-5336 GCA_964602605.1 uncultured Ruminiclostridium sp. | reverse complement strand
TGTTATAGGTTGCTCCTCTGAACTGTCTTGAAGCGGTGAAGCCGTCCCAATTAGCGGGAATGGAGGGATTTACGGAAAGCCCGTATAGGTATTTATTCGCTATACTCTTCATATTTTTTAGGAGGATTTCCATAATATGGGGTATAATCTGTAGGAATTGGTGCATTAACAGTATATTTCTTATCACCCTTATTCATAATGCTCTTTTTTAAATCGGAAGGATTGTTGATTTTACCTGCATTAAGCTTATCTTCTTCTAAAGCTACAGCATTCCAAACATTTGTGGCAAACGTTGAGCAATTATTGAAAACGTCCCACGTATCGCTCTTGCATATGATTTCATTTACTTTTTTGAGCTGATCAACTGTCAATTTCATAGTCATAGAATAGCGATCCTCAAAATCATCATCACCAATTTTATATCTATATCCCTCCAATCCATACCAAAGCCCGTTATGCTTATCCGTGAAATTAAATGTACCTATTGTTATGCCCGTGCCTTTTTCAATTGCCAATCCACCAGCATTTATATACGAATATGTATTATTTGATATTACAATAAAGGCATGACCGCTCATTGAAACGCCTCTTTCATTGCTTTTTTTCTTTGTACCGTCCCATGCAAATATTTGTAAAATTGCAACATAATTAACATAGTTTTTTTCCTGCATATTATCGTCTGAAAAAGAACCGGCGGTTTGCTTCAATGAAGTGTCAAAATTATTTAATGATGAATATGTTTGAACATTGCTGATTTTCGCTGAATTTTGTAATTCACCGTAATTGTAGGCTGTAACAGCAGAATGTCCAAGCACGAAAGTATGAATACATATTATTAAGATTGCTAAGAAGCCCGATAATATTTTTTTACGGTTAGTTTTTATCATTCTCTTTCTCCTTTTTTGATTACTAAAACTATAATTTCTCCTATTCCGAAAACCAAAATCGCCGCTAAAGCATAAGGAATCAATAACACAAAATTAAGTGCCGCATTGCCAACAAGCAGCCTGTCTAAAAATATAATATATTCGATTATACTTTTTATAAACATAATCATAACATGTACAAATCCCACGCTTAAAATTACAAGACATAAAATATTGGTTATTTTTTTTGTCTTTACTATTCGTAATTCGCCGCTTGATGTAGGATTGCTCCTGTTATTGACTAACCATATTATGAGGCGGCTTATGAAAAAAAATACCGCAGCAAACAAGACAATGATTCCAAAATACATAAGCTCAAAAACAGGGTGCATATAGTGCGAAGAACAGCCGTGGCAATTTATAGTATGGTCTGCAAAAGTGTAGATAGCACCAAATAACCCTATGGCTAAAATAAATATCGATATTATATTTGTAATTGTTTTAAATCTTTTCATTATAAATTTTCTTCCTATCAGTCAATTTTTTATTATTTTGCCAATTTAATCTAAAATAATTATTTTACACAGAATTTCAGCAAAAAATCGAAGGTATGTTTTTATTTTTTTCATTTTAATCCTCCATTTTTATTTAATTATTAAGGATAATATGACCCTATTAACACCTAAAATCAATCCGGCAACCAAAGCATAAGGAATCAGAACTACTAAAAGAGTTGATGCAGTCAGAAAATCGAACTGACAGTATCTTAAAGATTCACAAATGAGCAAAACGGCATAATTGACCAAACCAAAAACCAAAACTGCTAAAGCCGCTATATCTGTTATTTTTTGGGAATGTAATTTGATTTTGCTTTTGGTGTCCGTTGAAGCGAAAGCATTATTTTTTTTAAACAGCCTTGGAATAATTCGACTTATTCCGAATAATACTCCAGCAAGCAGGACTACAAGACCGTACAGCATTATTTCGATCTGTGGATGACTTGAATGAGAGCTGCAAGCATAACAGTTTTTGGCGTGATCAACAGACGAGATTATACAGGGTACTGCTCCTGAAGCCAATAACAAAATAATGATTATATTTGAGATTATCTTAAATTTTTTCATAGTTGTCCTCCTTGCTAAAAAATTAACATAATAGACGGCATCTATTAAATATTACGCAACAAATATTGTATAGCATAAGTCAGTAAATATTTGCAGATCAATCACTAAAAGTAATATCCTCGGCAGAAATATCAAAGTGCTCCAACAGCTTGGCAAGAGTTTGTTTATACTCCTCACTGTCTGGTTTTTCTTTGTGCAGCCTTACCAGCTCACTGTAAAGTCCGCTTGTTTTATAGGAAATATTATATTTGGTGTTAAATTCTCTATCCTTCTTTATAAATTCCGCACTGTCGTAACCCATCTCACGACTGATCGCAAGCAAATCGCTGTATTCCTTTGTATTATAGGGATACGCATACTCCAACACAATCGGTTCGTTCATATCTTTATAATATAAGATCGAAATATAGGTGTTAAAAAAGACGGCAAGAATCAGAGCGGCAATAAACAGTCCCTTAAAAACCTGCCAAGATATATCCAGTACCTTTAGAACTTTTTCTTTCATACTTTTTCTTTCATAATAGTGCCCTCCTTTAATATTCAAACAAAGTATAACTGATTGGTATTAAATGACCGTAGGGTGAACCTGTGCCGCTTGAAATAAACTCACTCTTAATGAAGCTAAAATTGTTTTGTCCTAAGCGTCAATGATTTATATTTCATATTTTAATTATATTTTTTTGATAAGCGATGTCAAGTGAAATTTTAAACAAAATTCAAACTCTATCAAATAAGTCACTTTAAACAAAGAACTTTATAATGAAAGTATATATTGAGAAACCCGAAAATTGCCCTGACCTTTCAAAAATCTTATACTTATCATAAAAATCGCCGTGCGAAGACAACTCCGCACGGCGATTTTTTATTTTTTTACCTTTAACGTCAGTAAGATGTGGTGAGTGCCGACGCCCAAAGCGCAGCTTCACCGCTGTTTTGATTATCCTTAACCCAAAACCACCTCAACGCTATGCTCTCCCTCTCCCATATCGGGAATTACGCAGCCCTGAATTTCCTTTCCGTCCACGGTGATAGACTTAACTCCGTGTCCCGTATGCTCGGGATTCTTAACGGTGATGTTATAGGTTGCTCCTCTGAACTGTCTTGAAGCGGTGAAGCCGTCCCAATTAGCAGGAATGGAGGGATTTACGGCAAGTCCGTTATAGTCGGGCTTGATTCCCAAAATATACTGGGAAACCGCAACAAAGTTCCAAGCGGCAGTACCTGTAAGCCAGCTGTTCTTTGCTTCGCCGAAACGGGGTGCGTCCTTGCCCGCAATCATCTGAGCATATACATAAGGCTCGGTGCGGTGGAGGTCGGAGATTTCCTCGTTGTATGCGGGAGCTATCTTTGAATAATACTCAAAAGCCTTGTCGCCGTGTCCCACATAAGCCTCGGCGCAAATTATCCATGCGTTGTTGTGGCAGAAGATACCTGCGTTTTCCTTGTATCCGGGGGGATAGGTGGAGATTTCGCCGTACTCTATATAATAATGTGTAAAGGCGGGGTTGTTAAGTACAAGTCCGTGCTTGCTGTTAAGATATTTATCCACGCTTTCCAGAGTCTTAATATCTGCGCCCTGTTCCTTGCCGATTTCAGCCATTACGCAGAAGCCTTGGGGTTCGATAAAGATTTTGCCTTCCTCGTTTTCGTGAGAGCCAACCTTGTTGCCGTTATCGTCGTAAGCTCGCAAGAACCATTCGCCGTCATATCCGTATTTAAGGGTATTTGCGTTCATCTTGTCGATTTCCGCCTGTGCCTTGTCCGCCTCTGCGTTATCGCCCTTGATTCTGCACATTTTTACATACTCAGGACCGATAAAACCAAACATACCTGCTATCATAACCGATTCCGCCACATCGCTGTAGCCTGTCTTTCCGTATTTGGGAGAGGTGTAGGTTTGGAAGGATTGTCCCGGCTTGTCCGAGAAACAGCTTAAATTAAGGCAGTCGTTCCAATCGGCACGTCCGCTTAAGGGCAAGCCGTGAGGACCGATTTTGGTGCAGACGTGGTAAAAGGCTCTCTTCATATGATCAAGCATTGTGTCCGCCAGCTCGTCCTTGTTCTCATAAGGCACCTTCTCGTCCAAAATGGAAACGTCGCCTGTTTCCTTAATATAAGCGGCAACAGCCAAAATCATCCAAAGAGGATCGTCGTTAAAGTTAGAGCCTAATTCGTGGTTGCCCATTTTTGTAAGAGGCTGATATTGGTGGTATGCGCCGCCGTCCTCCAGCATTGTTGCAGCAAGATCGATAAGTCTTTCTCTTGCTCTTGCGGGAATCTGATGTACAAAGCCCAACAAATCCTGATTGCTGTCACGGAAGCCCATTCCTCTTCCGATACCCGATTCAAAGTAAGATGCGGAGCGGCTCATATTGAAGGTTACCATACACTGATACTGATTCCAGATATTTACCATTCTGTTCAGCTTTTCGTCGGGAGAATTTACGCTGTACTGATGAAGAACGTTATCCCAATACTCCTTTAATCCCTCAAACAGCCTTTCCGCTTTTTCTGCGGTGCTGCACTGCTCAATCATCTCATAAGCTTTTTTCTTGTTTATTATATTTTTCTTGCTGTTGGCGGTGGTGATTATCTTGTCGCTATCGGTAAGATCGGGGGCGAACTTTTCGTTTACGGGATTTTCAACATAGCCCAAAAGGAAGATAAGATCCTTGCTCTCTCCCTCTTTTAATTCAATTTCAATATAATGAGAAGCAACGGGCGACCAGCCGTCCGCAACGGAATTTCCCGCCTTGCCCCGCTCTACCGCCTGAGGCTTGTCAAAGCCGTTGTACAGTCCCAAAAAGCTTTCTCTGTCGGTGTCAAAGCCTTGTATATCGGTGTTTACGGTGTAGAAAGCAAAGTGATCTCTGCGCTCTTTGTATTCCGTTTTGTGATAAATAGTACTGCCCTCGATTTCCACCTCGCCTGTGTTAAAGTTACGCTGGAAGTTGGTGGTATCATCGTTTGCGTCCCACAGGCACCATTCCAAAAAGCTCCATATTTTCAGCTTTTTTGTATTGCCGCTGTGGTTGCTGATTGTGAATTTTTGAACCTCTCCGTTAAATCCAACGGGAACAAAGAACTTTACCTCTGCGGCAACGCCGTTCTTTTCGCCTTTAATAACGGTATAGCCCATACCGTGACGGCAGCTGTAGCTGTCAAGCTCAGTCTTTACGGGCGACCAGCCGGGATTCCAAACTGTTTCTCCGTCCTTGATGTAAAAATACCGTCCGCCCAAATCAACGGGTACGTTGTTGTAGCGGTAACGGGTTATGCGGCGCAGCCTTGCGTCCTTGTAAAAGCTGTAGCCTCCTGCTGTGTTGGAGATAAGGGAGAAAAATCC
>CAZRRT010000131.1:0-5367 GCA_964602605.1 uncultured Ruminiclostridium sp. | reverse complement strand
AAAGCAAGTGTAAGCCGCAAGGAAGCCGACGGCACTCTTAAGAATATGCAAGCCAAGACAGAAAACGGATACATTATTTTCATCACAGACCATTTCAGCGAATATGTCTTAAAGCAAAAGCCTGCGGTTACATTAGGCGACCTTAACAACGACGAGATAATAAACATAAACGACGTAAAAATCGCACTAAGAGGCGCACTTAACAACGACACCCTCACAGAGGAACAAAAAATTGCCGCCGATGTAAACGAGGACGAGAAAGTCAATATTTCCGACGTAAAGATTATCTTAAAGGCTGCGCTTAACGGCGGTACAATCAACGGTTGATTTCTACAGAAATTTTACCTATAAAAATTAGCAATTCCCAAAAATAATCAAGTCCGATATTCTCGATTTAAAGGAGAATATCGGACTTGTTTTTATCATTAAAATTAGGCTGAATATAAACTGTAATTAGTTTAGATAAGGTTTTATTACACCATACTGTCTTCCCAGCACTCGGGAGCGGTAAGACCGAACATCTTTGCAACGGTAGGCGCAATATTTGCAAGACCGTATTTGTCGGAGGGCTTAATCTCGTAATGAACGTCCTTATCGTATATGATAAAGGGAACGGGGTTAAGGGAGTGAGCGGTTCTTACGGCAATCTCGCCTTTCTTGTTCTTTTCAAGCATTTCGTCCGCATTTCCGTGATCGGCGGTTACAAGCATTGTAACTCCACACTCGTCGCAAACCTTTTTAAGTCTTGCAAGTCCCAAATCCACGCTTTCAACGCCGATAATTGTGCTGTCAAGGCTGCCTGTGTGTCCCACCATATCGCCGTTGGGGAAATTGCAGCGGATAAAATCGTATTCGCCGCTTTCTATTACCTTAATCAAATCGTCGGTAATCTCTGCGGATTTCATCCAAGGACGCTGATCAAAGCTTACGTTATCCGAGGGGATTTCCTTAAAGGTTTCCAATTCCTCGCTGAATTTTGCGCTTCTGTTTCCGTTCCAGAAATATGTTACGTGACCGTATTTCTGCGTTTCGCTTACCGCATACTGCTTATAGCCGTTGTTTACAAGCAGCTCGGATAAAGTGTCCTTTATCTCGGGAGGATTTACAAGGAAACGCTTAGGCAGCTTTAAATCTCCGTCATATTGCAGCATTCCCGCATAAACAACATCGGGCTTAGGTCCTCTGTCAAAGAAGGTGAACACATCGTTGTCAAACGCCATAGAAAGCTCGATTGCACGATCTCCTCTGAAATTGTAAAGAACTACGCTGTCCTTATCGTTGATTGTTCCCACAGGCTTTCCGTTTTCGGCGATAACAAAAGCGGGGAGATCCTGATCTATAACTCCTTCGATTTCGTTTCTGTAAGCTTCAATGGCTTCTTTTGCGGCGGCAAACTGTCTGCCCTCGCCCTTAACGTGAGTTTTCCAGCCTTCCTCCACCATACCCCAATTTGCTTGGTATCTGTCCATAGTGATTTTCATTCTGCCGCCGTTTAACTCGGCGAACGTCTTTTCAAGCTGATCAACGTAAATCAAGCCGCTGGTGGCAGGAACGTCACGTCCGTCAAGAAGAATGTGAACTCTTACCTTGTTAACTCCCTCTTTTTTTGCCTCTTCAAGCATATTGAAAAGGTGGGATATATTACTGTGTACGTTTCCGTCGGAAAGCAGTCCGATAAAGTGAAGCGTTGAGCCGTTTTTCTTAACGTTGCCCACAACCTCCTTCCAAGTGTCGGAGCTGTACATTTTGCCGCTTTCGATAGACTCGTTAACAAGCTTTGCGCCCTGTGAATAAATCTGACCGCAGCCTATTGCGTTGTGTCCCACCTCGCTGTTGCCCATATCATCGTCCGAGGGAAGTCCCACTGCGCCGCCGTGTGCTTTAAGTCTTGTGTTGGGGCAGTTTTTAAGCAGCCAATCAAAAGTTGGCGTGTTAGCAAGAGTAACAGCGTCGCCAAGACCTGTCTTGCTGAATCCCACACCGTCCATTACTACAAGTAAAATAGGTTTTTTTGCTTTCATATATTATCCTTTCGTAAATCGTTATGAATTATCGTAAATCCGCCGAATTCCCGCTAAATACTTTGAGCATTATCCGCCTAACAATCGAATTTTTACTGAAATAGGAAAAAAGCCAAAGAAAGCACGGGTATTTCAATATTTACCGATTATTTGTTTCGGCGAACAATTCAAGCTTCGGTTACAGGCTAAGTAATGTTTTAGCCGTTGGTAGCCGCCTTTACTATCTCGGAAAAATCGGGTGCTTTAAGGCTTGCACCGCCGATAAGACCGCCGTCGATATTTTCCTTTGCAAGCAGCTCGGCGCAATTTCCCGCATTCATAGAGCCTCCGTATTGAATAGTAACCTTTTGAGCAACTTCTTCACCGTACAAATCGGCTAACTTGCTGCGGATAAAGGCGCAAACCTCCTCCGCCTGATCTGCGGTTGCGGTTTTTCCCGTTCCGATTGCCCAAACAGGCTCGTAAGCAATTACGCACTTTTGAACGTCCTCTGCGGAAACATCGTAAAAGTCAAGCTTAATCTGTCTGCCCACAACTTCTTCCGTAATATTGCATTCACGCTCCCACAAAAGCTCGCCAACGCATACTATAGGCTTTAAGCCTGCCGCTAAAGCAGCCTTTGTTCTCTTGTTTACGGTTTCGTCTGTTTCGCCGAAATACTGTCTGCGCTCGCTGTGACCGATTATAACATATTCTACGCCGATTTCGGTAAGCATATCGGCGGAAATTTCACCTGTAAATGCGCCGCTTTTTTCAAAGTGAACGTTTTCTGCTCCCACTTTGATATTAGAGCCTTTGGTAAGCTCCACGGCGGTTTCCAGGTTGGTGTAAGGGGTGCAGATAACCACCTCGCAGCCTGCGTCTGCCACAAGGGGCTTCATAGCCTCTATAAGTGCCTTTGCTTCGGGGCGGGTCTTGTTCATTTTCCAGTTGCCTGCGATAATTGCTTTTCTGACTGATTTTTTCATTTGTTATTCTCCTTTTATTAAATATTATCAAATTATCAAGCAAAAAAGGACGGAAAAATCCGCCCTTTTTAATATTACTTATCCTGAATTACGTCAATTCCGGGCAGAACCTTACCTTCAAGATATTCAAGAGATGCGCCGCCGCCTGTGGAAATATGGCTCATCTTATCCGCAAAGCCAAGCTGTACAACTGCCGCCGCACTGTCGCCGCCGCCGATAATGGTGGTAGCTTCGGTTTCCGCAAGAGCCTTTGCAACAGCGATTGTACCCTTTGCAAGCACGGGGTTTTCAAACACGCCCATAGGTCCGTTCCAAACAACCGTCTTTGCGCTCTTTACAGTGTCTGCGAAAAGCTGTGCTGTCTTAGGTCCTATGTCAAGTCCCATTTTATGACCGGGGATATTGTCGCTGTCGATAACTTCAATGTCGATAGGAGCGTCAATGGGATCGGGGAACTCGTCCGCAATGGTGGTATCGATAGGAAGAACAAGCTTCTTGTCTAACTTCTTAGCCTTTTCAATCATTTCCTTGCAATATTCGATTTTTTCATCGTCTACAAGAGAATTGCCTGTTTCATAACCACGCGCTTTAAGGAATGTGTAAGCCATACCACCGCCGATAATAAGCGTATCGCACTTTTCAAGCAGGTTGCTGATAACGTTCAGCTTGTCTGCAACCTTTGCACCGCCTAAAATTGCAACGAAAGGACGAACAGGGTTTTCAACTGCGTTGCCCAAAAATTCGATTTCCTTGTTCATAAGGTATCCAACAGCGGTTTCCTTAACAAACTTTGTAACTCCTGCGGTGGAAGCGTGCGCTCTGTGAGCCGAGCCGAATGCGTCCATAACGAAAATCTCGTTATCCACAAGGTCGCCCAATTCCTTAGCAAAGCCTTCGCCGTTCTTGGTTTCGTCGTTTCCTCTGAAGCGGGTGTTTTCAAGAACAACTATTTCTCCCTCCTTCATTTCGGCTACTGCCTTCTTGGCGTTTTCGCCTACTACAGTATCATCGGGAGCAAACGTCACCTTAGTTTTAACCAATTCCGCAAGTCTGTCGGCAGCGGGCTTTAAAGAAAACTTAGCCTCAGGACCGTTTTTAGGCTTGCCCAAGTGTGAGCAAAGAACAACCTTTGCGCCGTTTTCAACCAACTTGTTGATAGTGGGCAGAGCGGCAACGATTCTGTTGTCGTTGGTGATTTTTCCCTCCTTCATAGGAACGTTAAAGTCAACACGGACAAGAACCTTTTTGCCCTTTACGTTAAGGTCTTCTACATTTTTTTTGTTAAGCTTGCTCATAAAAATACCTTCCTTTATGAAAAATTATTTTAGATAAAATCGCTTTGTCAAAACCTGCATAGGCAAGTCCGGACTACTGAATAATATTTTAGCAGATAATGGAAAAATTTGCAAGAGTTTTTTTAAAAATATATTATATTCTCCCCTTGCTTTTAAACCCGCTTTTAATAACTTTGATGTTCTTATTATAAATAAAGCATTTATAAAAATTGCTGCATTTACTGTTCGGTTTAACAACAACCGATATTATGAATCTAAATTTTCTTATCAACAAGTCCTGTTAAAATATAATATCTTTTCTGTTTAGTTTAACAATAACCGATATAATAATTCTCGTAAAAACATACTATCTTCTGGGTTCACCTTTAATAATAACACCTATAAAATTTGTCCCCGCATTGCAGGCAACTACGCCGCCGCAGGTTTCATCCATAACTGCGCCGCTTCCTACAGCCTTGCTGAAGCTTTTGCGGAAAAGCTCCTCCATTTCGGGATTTGTGGTGGTTAAAATATGCCACGGAGTATGAGGTATCATTTTTCCTTTTATATATTCCGCAGCGGCGGCAACAGCGGCTTTTTCACCTCTGCACTTTTTTATTACCTTGCTTTGTCCGTCAATAAGCGATATAACCGGCTTTAAGGAAAGCATCTCGCCTAAAAATGCGGCTGCTGCGCTTATTCTGCCCGATTTTTTCATATGCCTGAGATTAAAACCGATTATGTATATTTCACAGCAGTTAAACCAATCCTCCATAAATGCCAATACCATTTTACAGCTTTGTCCCGCTTCCAATTTTCTTGCCGCTTCAACCACGGGATAGCCGTAGCCCAAAGAATAGCAATGGCTGTCTAATATATGAAATTCGGTATTGCCCAAAGCGTTTTCTTCTTTAAGCGTATTAACCGCCTGCACAGCGTTTGCATAGGTCTGAGAGCCTGTGGAATTGATAAGCGCCACAATAACGTCCTCATAGCCTTCCTTTACGCACTCTCTGAACTTTTCTTCAAATCGGATTGTTGTTATTTGGCTGGTTTTGGGCAGATCGGGGGATTTGTCGATAAGCTCCAAAAATTCCATTGGGG
>CAZRRT010000130.1:0-5392 GCA_964602605.1 uncultured Ruminiclostridium sp. | reverse complement strand
CGGGGATTTGTAGGGAGTCAAAAATGCCCCTCGGGGGCTTCTCCTAAGCGGTAGGCCGGAGGTTCAAATCCTCTCGGGAACGCCAAAAAACGCCGAAAGCCTTGTAAGATCAAGGTCTTCGGCGATTTTTATTTTCATTAAGAATTAAGAAATAAGACAAATAACAAAGTGCCATTAGCATAAGCCCTTTTGCGACGATTAAGTTTATTTTATTATGTTTTTGCTGTCTTTCCTATGTTTTCACATTATTAAAAAATCAATTTACAGACTTATAAAATCATAACCACAATTTATTATTCATAGCCTTGGAAACGATAAAAATTGAATATTCCTGCGTCGGTTATCATAATAAGTTCCTTTTTACGAATTAAGCAGCTTATTTATTTCTTCCTCG
Source organism: uncultured Ruminiclostridium sp. (assembly GCA_964602605.1). Lineage (GTDB taxonomy): Bacteria > Bacillota > Clostridia > Oscillospirales > Ruminococcaceae > Ruminiclostridium_E. The sequence goes on along the minus strand of CAZRRT010000130.1, from coordinate 4,998 downwards.
GACATTCCGCTTTTGCGCATTTTTTCTATTATATCCGCTCTGCCTTCTGCTCTGCCTTCTGCTCTGCCTTCTGCTCTGCCTTCTGCCCTACCTTCCGCTCTACCTTCTGCTCTGCCTTCTGCCCTACCCTTTGCTTCTCCTTCTGCTCTACCTTCCGCTCTGCCTTCTGCTCTACCCTTTGCTTCGCCTTCCGCTCTTCCTATCTCTATTCCTTCCTGTATTCCCTCCCGCTTTGCATAAGAACGGGCGGAATTTTCGTCGAGTATCCATTTTTCACGCAGCCTTGCCATTTCCTGCATTTCCTCGTCTGCGCTCATTTGATGCAGTATTACAACTGCTTGTTGTATTTCGGGTACGCCTGCTTCGTTTATCATAACAAGTTCCTCTTTACGAATTAAGCAGCTTATTTATTTCTTCCTCGGACATTCCGCTTTTACGCATTTTTTCTATTATATCCGCTCTGCCTTCTGCTCTGCCTTCTGCTCTACCTTCTGCTCTGCCTTCTGCCCTGCCCTTTGCTTCTCCTTCTGCTCTGCCTTCTGCTCTACCCTTTGCTTCGCCTTCCGCTCTTCCTATCTCTATTCCTTCCTGTATTCCCTCCCGCTTTGCATAAGAACGGGCGGAATTTTCGTCGAGTATCCATTTTTCACGCAGCCTTGCCATTTCCTGCATTTCCTCGTCTGCGCTCATTTGATGCAGTATTACAACTGCTTGTTGTATTTCGGGTACGCCTGCTTCGTTTATCATATCAAGTTCCTCCTCTGTTTCTGCGTTTATAAGCTGAAGCCATAATTGCTTGCGGTTATTTGTGTCAATTTTTTTATTAACCTTTCTAAGCTCAAAGAAAATAATTGAACATTTATCCGACAAAAGCTCGTGTCTTGTGTTTTCCAAAAGTGAAAAGGTCGAACAGGATTCCTCGCACTCAAAAAGATTAAAATTCAAGATATTTATGGAAATTGTCTTTTTAAGCTCCACATAATCATTGCCCTTTTTCAGCTCGTCGGAAAAAATCTTCGACCAATAGAACATAGCTCTATCTCTGAAATTACCTTGATTTTGCAGCTGTATTTCCACATTTACTATTTTATCGTCCACCTGCATTTTTAAATCAAGCTGTCCCTGCTTTCCGTCAACGTAAGACGGGACAACTGTGGGATTAAGCACTTCAAGCTTCTGTATGCTGCCCTGGGGAAGATCCAGCAAATCCCCCACAAAAGCGGTAAGCACCGAATTATCCGTGGTAAACAGCTTTTTAAATATTATATCCAACTTTGCTTTGATTACGTTTCTGCCCATACCGAATTGACCCCTTTATTACGTTTTCTTATATTATTGTATCACTTTCTTCAAATAATGTCAATTTTAATTATTTCTGTTAAAACAGTAAATAATCATAAAATAATACAATTTTCCTCTTGACATTTTGTTTAAGTCGTATTATAATACGATTAATGAATACGATTACATTTGCTTATATAGATATATAGAGAGTATATAAAAAGGTATTGGTAAAGATTTGCGTTTTTTTATATTTTTTACCCTTCCCTTTCCAATATTCACCTTCTATTTCTTAAACACAGCAAAAACAGCAAAAGCAAGTACAGTATATGTATTCGGTTGATCAACAGCAAACAGGAATATTAAATTCTATTAAAATCAAAAGGAGGAAATTTCTATGAAACTCAAAAATCTTTTTACCGCTCTTACTGCCGCAGCGGTAACGGCATCGGCTATATCTGCCTCTGCAAGTGCGGCAAACGCAGGTCTTACCTTCCAAACCGGAGTATACAGCTTCCGCAACAATGTCAACCAAACTGTGGCTTACTATTGGGACGAGGATCAGGAGCAGGCGGAGTTTGACACTTGGAAGTACACCGACGCAGACGTAACCAAAAACGGACAATACAAGGTATCCTTTGAAAAGGACGATTCCGACGGCGCAACCACTTGGAATATGCTAAAGCTTATGTTCTTTATCTCTCAAACCGATTATCCCGATTTTGCTGTAACTATTGACAGCTTAAAAATTGACGGCAAGGAGATTGAAGCAGGCAAAACCGCCGCATTGGGTTCCGAGGAAATAAAGCCCGACGATTATACCGACGCCGACAAGCAGTTCGAGGGCAAGAAGGACTATTATGTAGTAGGCTTTTATAATACCTATAATGATGAGATGAAGATAATAAAGTCCGATGATTTCGGTCAGAAGGTAGAGGTTATCTTTACCGTAAGCGGATATGAGGAAGGCGACGGAGTTCCCGCAACAATAGGTGAGGAAGCACCTGCAGCCGATACGACCACCGCAGCTCCCAAGACCGACGCAACAACCGAAGCGCCTAAAACCAATGCAACCACACAAGCACCCAAAACCGACGCTTCCACAAATGCGCCTGCTGCAAATACTACAAACGCTCCCTCCACCAATGCACCTACCACCACAAACGCACCCTCCTCTTCAAGCTCAAACAGCGGCTGGATTGTTTGGGTAATTGTGGGAGTTGTTGCGGTTGCAGCTGTTGTTGTAATAGTTATTATCACTTCCAAAAAGAAAAAGCAATAATAAGGACTGATTGAAATATCGCAAAATTATTGTGCATAATTTATAAAAATCAACAGCAAAAATTTATAATTAACAATGCTTGTAGAATTTTAACAAAAAAAGGCTTTTTTTACGTAAGTTTCACCAAATGAAAACGATTAACTTTGTGCAAAACGTTAATTGTAATTTAGGTTATTATCTTATATAATAAAAATACAATAAATTTAATTTATGGAGGATTTACTAAAATGAATATGAAAAAGATTTTAGCAGGAGCTTTGGCTTCTGTAATGGCAGTTTCTTCTATGGCTGTATTTGCAAGCGCAGATGACTCTTATGAGTATGAGCTGGCAGGTCAGCTTGATGTAAGCTTTAATGAAGATGTGGGAGAATGGCCCGCAGGTGCTACCGGAACAGCTAAGATTGGTGACGAAGTTACCATTACTTGGGATCTTGGTGATACTGTTAAGCTTGCAGGAAACTATCTTGGTCTTAAAACAAAAGGCGTTGCTTGGAGCACTGAGGAAGGCGCAGAAAATCCTAAGTTTACACTTGTTTCTTTAAAGGCTGATGACAGAGATGTTCACGTTGACACTGCTAAGCTCTTCTGCGGTGACAACGACTCTGCAGCCGGAAACCTTAAGGTTACATTTATGAACGAATGGGACGAAAACACAAAGGGCAAACCCGCTGTAAATGTTGCTGATATTAACGGCGAGGAAGGCTTCCAGAAATTAACTCTTGTTTATAAAATTGAAGCTGCTTCCGCAGGCACAACTTCAGCAGACGCAACCGATGCTCCCGAAGGCACAACCGCAGCAGGCACACAGAAGCCCGCAGGCAACACTGATGTAAAGGATCCCGCTAAGGGCGACGCTCCCAACACCGGTATTGAAGGCGTTGCAGTAGTTGCAGGTCTTGCAGTTCTCGCAGCAGGCGCTATCGTAGTTGCTAAGAAGAGAAAGTAATTTTTAAAGATTTTAATTATGCTCATGATTTAATCCTTATTGTTAATTACCTCTATGAAAAAACCGCTCTCCTTTGGGGGCGGTTTTTGCTGTTATTAAATATAAAGCAGAGTTTTTGCAAGAATATATAACCTCCGCTGTGATTTTTCCCGAATTTTAGGCGGTGGGTATCTTCATAGCTTCAAAAAACGTAAAATTCTCCTACAAACCTGGAAATTGCGAGGCAATTTTGAAAACTTGTTTAAGCTGCGTTTTAATATGCAATTTTTAAGCGTTACTTTTTATTACTATTCATATTAAATACTAAGACTATTCATATTAAATACTAAATAGTATAATAAAATAATGCAAAATGTTCATAAATCTGTAAATTGCAGAAAAAACATAAGTAAATGCCGTTAACCCAATCAAATAAAATTTCCCCCTTGCAAAAAAACAAATTTTGTGCTATAATACAAAAGATATTATAGAGTGGTATGCTCTAAGATAATTTACGTTATAATTAACATAAATTTTACAGATAAAAAGACCGAAAGGAATGATAAAATGAAAGAACAGCTTAATAATATACAGCAAAAGGCTCTTGACGAGATAAAAAATGCCGTTGATATTAAAACTGTTGACGATTTAAAGGTAAAGCTTTTAGGAAAAAAAGGCGAGCTTACTGCAATTTTAAAGCAAATGGGCAGTCTTTCCCCGGAGGAGCGTCCCGTTATCGGACAGCTTGCCAACGAGGTAAGACAGTGCATTGAAAACGACATAGCACGGAAAAAAGTGCAGCTGAAAGCAGTTGACATTGAAAGGAAGCTTAAAAAAGAGGCGATAGACGTTACCCTTCCCGGCAGAAAAATCGAGCAGGGCAGACGTCACCCTCTTAATATAGTGTTGGACGAGCTGAAGGAAATATTTAAGGGTATGGGCTATTCTGTTGTGGACGGTCCTGAGGTTGAGGAAACAAAGTATGTTTTCGATATGCTGAATACCGACGAGGGACACCCTGCAAGAGATCCCAGCGACACATTCTATATCACCGACACAATAATGCTGAGAACGCAGACAAGCTCCGTGCAGATACGCACAATGCTTAAAACAAAGCCTCCTATCGCCATTATCAGCCCCGGCAGAGTGTACAGATGCGACGCCGTTGACGCCACTCACAGCCCCATTTTCCACCAGTGCGAGGGGCTTGTTATAGATAAGGGCATTACCTTCGGCGATTTAAAGGGCACTCTTGAAATGTTTGCAAAAAGACTTTACGGCAGCGATGTTAAGGTTCGCTTCCGCCCTCACCACTTCCCCTATACCGAGCCTTCCGCAGAAATGGATTTACAGTGCTTTAAGTGCGGAGGCAAAGGCTGTCCCTTGTGCAAGGGCGAGGGTTGGATTGAAATGTTGGGAAGCGGCGTTGTTCACCCGCAGGTGCTTATCAACTGCGGCATAGATCCGGAGGAATACACAGGTTTTGCCTTTGGTATCGGTCTTGAAAGA
>CAZRRT010000129.1:0-5506 GCA_964602605.1 uncultured Ruminiclostridium sp. | reverse complement strand
CCGAGATTTGACTCATACATAAAATCTTTCAGCGGCTTGCTGGTATAATGCGAAAAATCGCCGTATATGGCGATTCTGCCGCCATAGTTGATAAATTTTTGCAGTACCTCCCCCGCAAAGCCTGTACTGAGAATAAAAAAATCTTCATTTATGAGCTTCTTGTCTATTATTATATTTTTTGTGCCTGCCACATAATTTGCGTTAACAAGCAAATCAATAGCTGATTGAATATCCGTTACAGCCTTTTCTGTGCTTTCAACCAACGCACATAGTACGCCGTTTTTTTCAATTTTAGTAAATATCATTTTTCTCCTTACTTTCAATATTGTATTCTAATATCTTTTTACAAAAATCAATTATTTCGCTTTTTCTATCTTCCACAGCTTCCTTGTATTCCACCGAACATAATCCCATACTATCGCAGCATTCTATTTCCAAATGCCCGTAAAAATGCTCGATAGTTTCAATGATACGGTTACATTCCCTCATACTCGGTCCTGTTCTCAATGCTACGGAATATCCTTTTTTGCCGCTGCTAATGACTGCGTGAGGCTGGTGAGTGTTGCACCAAGGCGTACATCTGTCTATAAAAGCCTTAAATTGACCGGGTATATCCGCCCAATAGGAGGGCGCAACAAGAATTATAATATCCGCCCATTCGTAATACTCAATTACTTTGTCAACATCGTCACGGTACTGAACGCACTTTGCCGTTTTATGACAGGCTCTGCACCCTTTGCAAAAACCGAATTTAAAATCATCAATACATATACTTTTAACAGTATATCTTTCTTTAAGACACTCCGAAACAATATGTACAATTTCGGCGGTAGCGCCGTTTTTTACAGGACTGCAATTCATTACCAATGCGTTCATAACAATACCTCCTCCTGAACAAAAGCTGTTAAACCCTAACACTGATTCCCCTTTTTTTCAAATCTTCCTTTACTTCTCCCACAGTAAGCTCTCCAAAATGAAATAGGCTTGCCGCCAAAGCCGCAGAAGCGTTTGTTTCTTCAAGCACGTCTGCAAAGTCGGACAGCTTTCCTGCGCCGCCGCTGGCAATTACGGGAATACTAACTCTTTGGCAGACAAAATTCAGCATTTCCTTATCATAACCGTTTTTTGTGCCGTCTGCGTCCATAGAGTTTAAGCAGATTTCTCCTGCTCCTCGACGCTGTATTTCCTCTGCCCATTTTCCAAGCTCTATTTTCATATCCACTCTGCCGCCGTTTTTGTATACGGTATAGCCGCCCTTTCCGTCACGCTTTGCGTCAATGCCGACAACAACGCACTGGCTGCCGAAAATCTTTGCCGCTTCATTTATTAAATCGGGATTATTAAGCGCCTGTGAATTTACCGACACCTTGTCCGCACCTGCCCTAAGCGTATCACGAAAATCATCGATAGAAGCGATTCCTCCGCCCACGCAAAGAGGCACGAACACACGCTTTGCTGTTTCTCTTACAACATCAAGCATAAGTCCCCTGCCCTCCGCAGAGGCTGTAATATCATAAAAAACAAGCTCGTCCGCTCCCTGTCTGTTATACTCCTCCGCCAACTCAACAGGATCGCCCACATCTTTTATTCCCTCAAAATTAACTCCCTTTACCACCTTTCCGTTTCTTACGTCAAGGCAAGGTATTATTCTTTTTGCAAGCATTTTTCTCTCCTTTAATTATAATTCTTTTATTCTTTTTCTGCTGTTTTAATTGCTTCCTTTAAATCCAAAGTGCCGCTGTATAAGGATTTCCCGCAAATTGCGCCGTACAGTCCCATTTTTTTGCAGACTCTTATATCCTCGATGTTATGCACTCCTCCGCTGGCGATGATATTGCATTTATCTCCCACAGCATTTTTAAGGGCGGAAAGCTGCTCTGCATTAACCCCCGACAATGTTCCGTCTTTGGAAATATCGGTAAAGATTATATTTTTTACTCCCACCTTTATCATCTCCAAGGCTAAATCAATATAGTTCACCTGTGACGCTTCAAGCCAGCCCTCCGCCGCCACGATGCCGTTTTTTGCGTCAATTCCCACGGCTGTTTTTTCACCGTATTCCTTAACTGCATCAATTACTATCTGAGGATTTTTTAAAGCAACCGAACCTAATATTACCCTTGAAATTCCTTTTGAAACATAATATTCCACAGTTTCAAGGCTGCGTATTCCGCCGCCGACCTCCACTTGCAGATTAGTATTTTGTGCTATGTCAATGAATATATCGCTGTTTACGGGCTTGCCTTCCTTTGCGCCGTCCAAATCCACAGTATGAATCCAGCTCGCCCCTGCCGATTCAAAGTTTTTGGCGGTATCCATATAGCTTTCGGCAACCTTATGTACTGTTGCAAAATCACCTTTTAAAAGGCGTACACAGTTGCCGTCCTTTATGTCTATTGCGGGTAAAATAATCATAAGCTTTTTTCCTCTTAATAAATAATACTTTAAATGGAAATTTGTTTACCGTACGCTTTTAATATATAAAACATATTCGGCAACACAAGAAAAACCAAGTTGCAATGCGGCGGATTGACTTTCCTTGTCGTTGAAAAATGTCATATATTTACACCCCGCCGCTTGTAAATCTCTCAAAATAACCGTTACCAAAGCCTTATAAGCCGATTTATTGAATGTATTGTTATAATATCCCAAACTAAAAATCTCGCCATTTTTTGCACAGATATATGCGACGACGTCATCTTCTTTATACAGCATATATATCAGCCACTCATTCAGAGTTGTAAAAATTCGATCCGACGTCCAATATGTTTCCGGGTCTGTCTTATATATTCTGCTGAATTCTGAAAAATTACTTTCGGTAACTCTAACAATTCCATCGGTTTCAACCTGAATAACAGAGTCGTCAAAAATAAAAATATTATGATATGATTGCTCAATCAATCTGCAATCCGATTTTTGCAGAAAAGTTATTGCGTCGGTGTTTCTTTTCGGAAATCCTAAGTATAGGTCATATCCTGCAAAATGCTCACAGGCGTATTTTAGAAATTCTGTTAAAGCCTGCTCTGTATTGCTGTTGATAAAAAAACCGTTTGTTTGAAGATACCGATCTTTTTCAATATAGAAAAACTGAATCAAGCCTTCAACCGATCCGTTAACTACAAAAAGAAGAATCTCCTCGTCATCTCTGCGGAAACCTTTCCAAACCCGTTCCACAAATTCCTCTTTTGTAGAAACACTGTTCGACCAAAGAGGATATCCGGATTTTGTCTGATCTATCGCCAGCGAGTAGGCAAAATCCATATATCGCTCTATATCTTCTTTTGCTGCCTTTACCAACATTTACATATACCTCCTTAAATTACGATTTATCAAATTGTGTTATCCTGCCGCAAGTTGGAGAAAACTTTTAAAAGCCTTTAACGGTTTCCGTCCTTTTGTCCTTGCGGGTAAAATAATCATAAGCTTTTTTCTTTATATTTTTTTCAAGAATAAATAATTTGATAAATCGGAATTTGCTATTTCTTTTTAATGGGATGTCTTATAACCGTTTTCAGTTTTTCTAAATCCGTCTTTCTTGGATCTAACAGGTAAATTTCGTGATGCAGTCTTGTACTCGTTATATCATTGGCATATCCGTTTTCAGCTAAATAAATTGTTTTGTAGGTTTTGCCGCAATTTCTGCACTGCCAATCGCAAAGGTTCTTTTTTGCCTTTTTATGCAGCAGCTCAAGCTCGTGTCCGCATATAGGACATAACACCTTTTCTTGATGCCATAATTTCTTCAAAAAGGATAACGCCTCGTTTCGAGAGCTAAATCCCAACTCGTTTAAAGATACTCTTTCCAAATCACCCACCCCAAATTTCGTTTGTGATTTATATGCTGTTGCACCATACTAATGTTCGACGGCAAAATTACTTTTAAAAGCCTAACACAGCTTACTTTCTATATGCCGATTATTATAAGCTTTTTAATGTGAATAAACAATCGTAAGCTATCAGCATAAATCGCTGCGTACCGTAATATATCCTTCGTGTGTGGTAGTAAACAGCAGCGGCAGTTGGTTTTTGTCAAAAAAAGCAATGTCGTTGAATCCGAAATCCGTTTCCTCCGAAACATCTCCGTATTCCGAAGCAGAAAATTTACAAAATGTTTCAAATCCCCGCAAATACTTAAAAAGCTCCTTTGAGGCTTTAATTGTATATACCTTACTGCTGTGGGAGGATTTTGTTCCCCACCAGCTTTTCCTATCTTTTACTGAAACTAAATCATCGCTAAACCTATCAATCAATTTTCTGTCGTCATCGTCCACTAAAACATACTCTATGTATTCGCACTTTGTTTCCAACAGCTTGATGATATGCAGATAATCCTTATGACTGTTCAGCTTCCCGCTGTAATCCATTAACTTCAAAATTTAACCCTCAACTTAATAATTTTTCTTATTTACACAATTTGTCAAAATAAAAACTGTTTATATTATAACAGCTTTTTGCGGTAGTGTCAAACAATATTTCTTTTTACAGCTGATTAAGCTAAATAATTAAACTCAACAATTATCGTATAAAAAACAAACCCGCAGAGCGTTTTCTGCGAGTTTGTTTGTTATACTGTTTGTCTATAGTAAGATAAACAGTTAGTATTACAGCTTAATTCTCTTCCCAATTATGCCAAACATTCTGAACATCGTCGTTATCGTCTAAGGCTTCAAGCAAAAGAGTCATCTTTTTGATATGTTCCTCGTCAGTGAGAGCCACATATGTAGAGGGAACTTGTTCAGCCTCTGCGGAAAGCACCTTGTAGCCTTTTTTGGCAAGATTTTCAGCAATCTCGCTTACTGAATTTGCGTCGGTGGTAATTTCAACGCAGCCTTCTTCAAAGGAAAAGTCGTCGCCGCCCGCTTCAAGAATATCCTCCATAGCATTGTCTTCGTCTATATCCTCGTCCTCGTTGTCCAAAACAATTATGCCCTTTAAGCTGAACATAAAGCTTACGCAGCCCGTCGTTCCCAAATTTCCGCCGAATTTGTCAAAGTAATGACGTACTTCGCCTGCGGTACGGTTTCTGTTATCGGTTAAGCATTCCACAATTACCGCTACGCCGTTAGGTCCGTAGCCTTCATATACGCAGTTTTCATAGTTGTTTTTGTCGCCCTCGCCTGCCGCCTTCTTTATAAGGCGATCAATGTTGTCATTAGGTATGTTGTTTGCCTTGGCTTTTGCAATAAGAGCGGCTAACTTTGAGTTGGCGGTGGGATCTGCGCCGTGTTCCTTTATGCAAACAATAATCTCACGGCTGATTTTGGTAAATACCTTGGCTCTTGCGCCGTCCTTTTCTCCTTTTTTTCTTTTAATGGTACTCCATTTGGAATGTCCTGACATATTATTTCTCCTTTTTTATAATGATTTTATGGAATTGATCTATAAATTGCGAAAGATACAAAAAATTTCCTTAGAACTTGTCTTAACCAGATTTGTGGGCAGATTTTAAAGTAAATTTTGCCTTGTCCTCGGCAAAATTTCGCAGGCTTGCTGTCACAAGTCAAGA
>CAZRRT010000128.1:0-5513 GCA_964602605.1 uncultured Ruminiclostridium sp. | reverse complement strand
AATTTCGACAGCTTGTTTAAGCTGCGCTTTAAAAATATCAATAAAGGAGGTCTGTTTGATGATTAACAGAATGATATTAAACGAAACGTCTTATTTCGGAGCGGGAGCAAGAAACAATCTTGACAAGGAAATTAAAGCAAGGGGCTTTAAGAAAATACTTTTAGTGACAGATAAGGTTTTGCTTGAATGCGGAGTGGCTGAAAAGGTTATTTCCGTTATTAAAAGAACCGAAGTTCCCTTTGAGATATATTCGGATATCAAAGCTAACCCCACTGTTAAAAACGTGCAGGACGGTGTGGAAGCGTTTAAAAAAAGCGGCGCAGATTCTTTGATTGCCGTAGGCGGAGGATCTGTAATCGACACTGCAAAGGGAATCGGAGTTATTATTTCAAACCCGAACTATTACGACGTGGTATCTCTTGAGGGCGTTGCGGCAACCAAAAACAAAAGCGTTCCTTTGATTGCTCTTTCCACTACGTCGGGAACTGCCGCCGAGGTGACAATGAATTATGTTATCACCGATGAAAACAAGAGAAAGAAAATGGTTTGCGTCGATCCAAAGGATATTCCCGTTGTTGCCATTGTAGACAGCGACTTAATGATGGGTATGCCAAAGGATCTTTGCGCCGCAACAGGTATGGACGCATTAACTCACGCTATCGAGGGATTTATTACGGTAAACGCATGGGAAATGACGGATATGGTAGAGCTTAAAGCTATCGAGCTTATACACGAAAGCCTGTACAACAGCGTTAACGAAGATCCCAAGGCAAGAGAAAAAATGGCTCTTGCACAGTACATTGCAGGTATGGGATTTTCCAATGTGGGACTTGGTATCGTTCACTCTATGGCGCACCCATTAGGCGCATTTTACGATACTCCCCACGGCGTGGCAAATGCGCTTTTGCTGCCCTATGTGCTTGAATACAACGCAGAGAGCTTGGCTAAACCTAAATTCAGAAAAATTGCCAAAGCTATGGGCGTTAAACACACCAAAAAGATGAATGACGACGAATGTGTAAAGGAAGCTATCGACGCAATACGCAAATTGTCGCTGTCGATAGATATTCCTCAAAAGCTGTCGGAAATCGGCGTAAAGGAGGAGGATTTGGAAGCCTTGTCCGTTGCTGCGTTTAACGACGTCTGCACAAGCGGAAATCCCCGTCCCACCTCGCCTGAAGAAATCTTGGATATTTACAGAAAAGCATATTGATAATTTCTTGTAAAAATAATTTCCATAAGTGTTAGTATAAATCAATAAATTTAAGCTCCCCTTACAATAGTTGTTTTGCAAAGGGAGCTTTTTAATGTTTCAAAAAAATATGATTGCTTTAGCGTCAATCTTTTTTAAGCTGCAAACAATATGTCATTATTAAAAAAATTAACAAGGTAATTCAAGATTTTAATTACATAAAGAATTATTATGAGTTACATTTTTCATAGATACATCAGAAAAGCTTTCCGATTATCTCGAAAACAGGACCTTTTTGCCATAAAAAAGTAGAAAGGCTGATAGCAAAGCCCTCGCCCTGATTTAAGGCAAAATCGGCAGGACGTCCTTTCGGCAGCCCATAGCCCGACAAAAGATTCATAATAACTCCTGCGTGAGTTATTACGGCGGCTTTTGTAATATGCTCCTTCATCATATTGTGAAAAACCTCGTCCAATCCGTCAATACATCTTAAGGCAAATTCCCGGTAGCTTTCACCTCCCGGAGCGGCAGCGTCATAACCGCCTTTCAGCCATTCTGCATATTCGGGAACATCTTGAAGCTCCTGCGGCGTTTTTCCCTCAAACTCGCCGAAATCACACTCGCACAGATTTTCTATCTGCATAACGTATCTGTCGGGGTAAATAATTTCCGCAGTTTCCAAGCAGCGCTTCAAGGGGCTGGAATATACCTTTTGCACTTCGGGATACAGCTCGTCCTCCGCCATTCTCTTTATTGCGGCGTACCCCTCGTCTGCTAAAGGGAGATCAGTAAAGCCTATATATTTTCCCTCTAAATTGCCTTCGGTTATACCGTGCCTTATTAAATAAACAGTGTAGTTCTGCATTTTTGTCCTTTCTGTTGGCTATTTTTATTAAAGCGCAGCTTAAACAAGCTGCCGAAATTGCAAAGCAATTTCCGGGTTCAGTTGGAGATTTTACCCCCGCTGAGCCTAAGATGTGAGACTTTGCTTGCAAAATCTCGTAAGCCCGTGCCGTCTAAGAGGCGGGTGACATCTTTGCAGCGGTATATGTTACCGTTATTTTGTATTTAAGTATATCACAGTATAAGGATTTTGTAAAGCGTTTACTTGATAATCCCAATATTGACATACAGCAAAAAACAATATATAATTATAATATAGACTAACAAGAGGTGAACAGCTTGAAGATAGAAAAACTGAACCGCAGCGAAGCCTTTCGTTATATGGGATATAAGGGCGGAGAGATAAAGGACGAAATAATAAAAATCACCGAGGAATGTGAGCAAAGGCTTTTGGACGCCATTAAGCCCAAATATGTCTACCGTGTTTTTGATATTGAGGAAAGCGATCAGGGAGTATTGGTAAAAGACACCCCATTGATATTTAAAGGAAACGCAATATCAAAGCATTTAAAAGACTGCGACAGATGCGTTTTGATGTGCGCTACCTTATCGGCGGAAGCGGACAAGGTTATCCGTTCCTATGAGGCGGCGGAAATGGAAAAGGCGGTTATCGCTGACAGTCTTGCTTCCGCAGCGATGGAACAAGTTTGCGAATTGGCTGAGGCGGAAATACAAAAGGAAGTGGGAAGCTTTTACTACACTTGGCGGTTTTCTCCCGGCTATGACGACTTTCCTCTCGATATACAAAAGGATTTTTTGTCTGCTGTTGACGCTGCAAAAAGGATTGGGGTAACTGTTACCCAAAATGATATTTTAATACCGAGAAAATCTGTTACGGCGGTTATGGGAATTTCCCAAAAGGAGATTTCAAAAACAAGACGTGGCTGTAACAGCTGTAATATGAAAGACACTTGCAAATACAGAAAGGCGGGTTCTCACTGTGGATTTTAAAAAGCTTTTGGAAAAAGAATTTGTGTGCTTGGACGGTGCAATGGGTACTATGCTTCAGGCGAGAGGACTGAAAATGGGCGAAACTCCCGAGCTGCTGAACATAGAAAAACCCGAAATGCTGACAAATATTCATAAAGAGTATATAAATGCGGGAGCGGATATAATTTACGCAAACACCTTTGGTGCAAACCGCTATAAATTGAAAAAAAGCGGTCATTCGGTTGATGAGATAATAAAAAAAGGCATATCCAACGCAAAAAAAGCCTGCTTGGGAACAGATGTGCTTGTAGCATTGGATATAGGTCCTATAGGGCAGCTGCTTGAGCCTACAGGAACTCTTACATTTGAAGAGGCTTATGATATTTACAAAGAGCAGATTCTGGCAGGCAGCGGCTGCGACTTGATCGTATTTGAAACAATGACTGATTTGTACGAGCTTAAAGCCGCCGTTTTAGCCGCTAAGGAAAATTCGGACAAGCCTGTAGTATGCACTATGACATTTGAAGAAAATATGCGCACCTTTACAGGCTGCTGCATAAGCTCGATGGCGCTTACCTTGGAGGGACTCGGGGTGGACGCTGTGGGAGTAAACTGCTCCTTGGGACCGAAAGAGCTGTATCCCGTAGTGCAGGAGCTGTGCAAATGGACCAATCTTCCGGTAGTGGTAAAGCCCAATGCAGGACTGCCCGATCCTGTCACAAACAAATATAACATAACGCCAAGCGAGTTTGCACAGCTTATGGAAAAGCTTATTCCCTTGGGAGTGAAAATATTCGGCGGCTGCTGCGGAACAAATCCTCAGTTTATATCCCTGTTAAGCCAAATGCTAAAGGGCAAAAAATATGTTGAAAGAAAAGCGGAAATTCCATCCGCCTGCTGCACTCCCTCCAAAACAGTTGTGATAAACAGACCCCGCATTATCGGAGAGAGAATTAACCCTACCGGCAAGAAACGCTTTAAAGAAGCACTTTTGGCGGGAGATATGGATTATATTTTGGGACAGGCTATCGAGCAGGTCAAAGGCGGAGCGGATATTCTCGATGTAAACGTAGGACTTCCGGGAATTGACGAACAGGCAATGATGTGCAGGGCGGTAAAGGCGGTGCAGGGTGTTGCGGACGTTCCCTTACAGCTTGATTCCACTATTCCCCGAGTGTTGGAGCAGGCTTTGAGAGTGTATAACGGAAAGCCTATTGTAAACTCTGTAAACGGAGAGGAAAAGTCCCTCAATACCGTATTGCCGTTAGTGAAAAAATACGGAGCGGCAGTAGTGGGATTATGTCTTGACGAGGACGGAATACCCAAAACCGCCGAGGGAAGATTTAAAATAGCCGAAAAAATACTTAACAGAGCCTTAGACTTGGGAATACGAAAAGAGGACGTATATATCGACTGTCTTACTCTCACCGTTTCCGCAGAACAGGAAGGGGCAAAAGAAACCTTAACTGCCCTTGAAAGAGTAAAAAAAGAGCTTGGGCTGCGTACCGTTTTGGGTGTTTCCAACATCAGCTTCGGGCTTCCCGAAAGGGTTATCGTCAGCAGCAACTTTTTGACAATGGCGCTTACCAAGGGACTTGATCTGCCTATTATCAATCCAAACATAGACAGTATGACCGCCGCCGTAAGAGCTTACAATGTTTTAATGTGCTATGACGAAAACTCCGCCGAATATATTAACTGCTACGGCAATAAAAAGCAGGAGGAAAACACCGCCAATCAACCCAAAGGCGACATAGAACTTGCCTATGCTCTTGAAAACGGGCTTAAGGCGGAGGGGGCAAGGCTTACCGAGGAGCTGCTGAAAACCGTCGATCCTATGGATATTATTAACAATATTCTTATTCCCGCATTGGATAAAACGGGTTCGGATTTTGAAAAGGGCGTTATATTCCTGCCTCAGCTTATTCTTACCGCCGCAGTTGCCCAAAGCTGCTTTGAGGTAATAAGAAGCTTCTATGCCAAAAGCGGCGCAAAGTCCGTATCAAAGGGAAAAATCATTCTCGCCACCGTTAAGGGAGATATACACGATATAGGCAAGAATATTGTAAAGGTTCTGCTTGAAAACTACGGCTACGAGGTAATAGATTTAGGCAGAGATGTTGATTATCAGGCGGTGGTGGACTGCGCCGCAGAAAATAACGTTCACCTTATCGGGCTTTCCGCCTTAATGACCACAACTCTTGTAAGTATGGAAAACACTATAAAATTACTGCACGAAAACAAGGTGGACTGTAAAATAATGGTAGGCGGAGCAGTTCTCACTCCCGAATATGCAAAGCAAATCGGCGCAGATTATTACGCAAAGGACGCAAAAGAATCCTGCGATATTGCCAAAAGAGTTTTTGAAGAGTTTTATCCGCAGGGTTAAAGATTTATGTTTACAATAATCTCAAAATGCGGAAATAGGAAGAGATCAGGCTGTCGAAAAAGCCTAAACTTAAATTTTTCGGAAGGAAAAAGGTCTTAG
>CAZRRT010000127.1:0-5527 GCA_964602605.1 uncultured Ruminiclostridium sp. | reverse complement strand
ATTTTTTCCAGCTTGCAAGACGGTCATTATTGATAACATCGGCTATCTCAAACTGGGCGTACATATAGGCCGCATTAAGCTCGCTGGGCAAATAGGAAGAGCCGCAGTCCACCCAAGTATATTTGTCAATCTGTCCTCTGAAAAACTTGCTGCGGTTTGTGCCCTTTTCACGAATTATTTCCGCCCGCTCGATATAATTTTCGTCGTTTATCAGCAGTGCGCCGCCCTCGCCCATTGAAAAATTCTTGGTTTCGTGGAAGCTGAGGCAGCCGAATGTGCCGAATGTGCCGAGAGCTTGTCCCTTATAGGTTGACATTATGCCTTGAGCGTCATCTTCGACAACAATCAAGTTATGCCGCTTGGCAATATCCATAATAACGTCCATTTCACAGCCTACTCCCGCATAATGAACGGGGGCTATTGCCTTTGTTTTAGGCGTTACAGCGTCTTCAATCAGTTTTTCGTCAATATTCATAGTATCAGGACGAATATCCACAAACACTATCTTTGCCCCCCGCATTACAAAAGCGTCGGCAGTGGATACAAAGGTGTAGGAGGGCATTATTACCTCGTCACCCGGTTTTATATCGCAAAGTATCGCCGCCATTTCAAGTGCGTGAGTGCAGGAGGTTGTAAGCAGAGCCTTTTTGCAGCCTGTTTTTTGTTCAAGCCATGCGTTGTCCTTTTTGGTGAACTCGCCGTCGCCGCAGATTTTGCGGTTGTTAACCGCCTGCTGCATATATTCGGCGGATTTTTCCGCAAAGGGCGGTATGTTAAAAGATATCATGGAGATCATCCTCGCTTTCGTTCTCTTTATCGCTTTCATCAGATTGATACTCGTCCGCTTCTATGTCTGTTTGGTTGTCTTCGTAATCCTTATCGTCTTGATACTCTTCGTCACCTTGATCATCTTCGTTGTCTTCATCATCTTCTTCATTATCGTTTAAAGGCTTGGATTTTTTACAGAAAAAGTCAAAATACAGTGGGTCATCGACATTTTTTTCGACAGAATTAACATCTGATAAAACTTTTTTCTTTTTGATTGGATTTTTTTTGCGCATAATTTTTTTGTATAATATTATTATAATGATAAATGCCGAAAATGCAATAGAAATAAATGTAAATACCAATCCGATTTCAAAGCTTCCGCTTTTATACTTCAGGCTTATATTGTGCTGACCGGCGGGTATTTGCAATGCACAAAAAGCGTAATCCGCTCTGAGGATTTCAACCTCTTTATCATCAATAAATGCGTGCCAATCATCATCAAACAATACAGGAAGAAACAAAAGCGAATTTTTTTCGGTCGATACCGCACCCGTAATAGTATCGCCAAAATTATGATTGCTTAATTGAATGCCTTGATTTGTATATTTGGGTTCTGCCTTTATCGTGCCGGAAGAAAGAGCAAAATCTACCGTTCCCACATAGTTTAAAGCTATTCCTATATAATTTGCACTTTTGGGAATCGAAAGTTCATATTTTATGTTATTGTCACCCTGATCGGAGGATTTTGGAGTAATTGGAGACCAATTTTGACCATCGGAGCTGTGACAAAAATAGCTGATTTTAATATCTTTGTTCAAAACCACGCTTATATAAGCCTTAAGCTTGTTATCGTCAATATAGCTGCGATTGATTGGTATAATAACAGATGTACCGCTCTTAGCCTCCACCGTAAAGGTTGATTTACCATCTCCGGATTCTTTAATATTGGATACTTTTCCGGAATAAGCAGAGATGCTTGAAGGAGTGTAAACGTAATCCGGATTTTGTGTTGTGAAATCTTGTTTTACGGCTGCGTATTCGCCTGTATTTGAACCGGGATTGGATATTATTACGGAATCGTATAATGAATATTGTCGAGCTGTCAAATCCAGCTGATTGGCGTCTGATTCTGTTATATAGCTGTCATACAGCAATCCCATACTGTTTATGTTGGGATTTCTATACAGCTTAACATCTTTATCGTATGTTTTCTCCAATTCCCAGCCTTCATTGCTTAAATCGGAGGTGGAGGTATAATACTTTATGCCAAATAAATCTTTTGCTAAATCCGAACCCACATCAGAGGATAATCCGTCGTATGTCTTTAGATTAGCCCAGGCATTGGAAGATGAGGGGAAAATCTTATTTATAAAATCAACAAACGAAGAGCTGATAACTGTGTTATAGTATGTCACAGTGGGAATATCCAATGAAAAGGAATAAGAAGGGTCAGACATTCTGCCTTCATGGTAACTTGTTTCAAAACGATAAAAGTTATCTACTTCAACGCTTTTTATATAGCTTACAGCGTCTTCGTTTATCATATGGGCTTGTTCTTGCGACTTTGTTACTATCACTCTTCCGGAATAAAGGGTAATATAGTTTTCCGCAAAAAGATTTATCATCACCAAAAAAGATAAGCCCAAAATCAAATTACGTCTTGACTTCTTTATTTCTGCCGAAGCTTTGTGTTTTGCAACGCTCTTTCCGGTTGAAGCAATCTTTTTCAGCAGAAAAACTCCTATGATAATTGTTCCTATGGCAATGTACATAGGATAAGTAACCGTGTTGTTTCCCGCCTTCTGTAATTCACTTGCTCTGGAATAAACGAAAATACAAGAGACCCCTGCTGCAATATAATTTACAATATCACTGAATACACCCTTTTTTATCTTATCCAAAGTATCTGCAAATGCAAGAGCAAACAACGGCAAATATATAAATGCGTGGCGATAGTTTGGATATGTAAACACATTAAAATAAGAAGGTATAAAGTTATTTAATATTGCAAAAATAACAACCCCGACAGGAACGATTCTGAACACCTTTTGTTTTTTTGTATAATCACCTGAAAATGTTATCCACAAATATTGTGCAATAATCAGAACAAAAATCGCAGAGAAAAAGAAGGAAAACATTTCCCAATGATAAGTTCCGCCGTTCCATGAGTTTACGGTTCCTTCTGCACTGTTGGAAAACAATCGCAAAAATCCGGATCTGATTATGCTTTTATCCGCTGTTTTGAATGAAGCGGCTATTTGTGATGTTATGGAACTATTAGATAATCTTGTGCTGCTGCTTATTCTCGTCAAACCGGGTAAGAATAAAAAGCAGGAAAAAAATATTCCGTTTACCACAAACAAAGCGCAGCCGCCTATTTTTTTTATCAGCGTTTTACGTTTTTTGCCATATATCATTATTACTCTGACAAAAAAGTATATAGCGCAAAAGGTCATTCCCGCCAACGCTCCTTGAACTCCGGCAAAGCAAAACCAAGCAGCCGCTCCGCTGATTCCCAAGTAATAACCCAACGGCTTCTTTTCTCTCAGCGTTTTTTCTATCATAATAAGCAGAAGCATATTGATTACGGGGCTTAATGAGAAAAAGTAATGCTGTCCCGCCGTCATCATATAACCCGAAAAAGCATATATATAAGCCACAAGCATTGACGAATGCCTGCTGAACTTAAACAGCCTTAAGAAATAGAAGCAAAGCAAGCCTGCGGATAAAATTTTTCCGATTTGGACGAAAACCATACAGGCGCCTATATATTGGCTGCCAAACACAACGCCAATCAAAACGGCAATTATACTGAACGGATCGAAAAGTTTTGAAAGCGAAGAAAAAGAAGACGTACCAAAACCGTATATAAAATTATACTGCGAAAAGCTGCCATTTCTTATGCTGTTGGCAACAAATTCGTAAGACGGCACATATTGGTGAAAGGTGTCGTATCCCCAATCGGTATAAGCCAATATTTTATCGCCGAAAATAAACTGCCAATAAAGCAGAAGAGATGTTAATAAAATATATATTGTCAGCAATAAATAAGGACGTTCCGACAAAGGCTTTCTCTTTAATAGCCCTTTTGTTCGTGAATCACTCATCTTTTTCTCCTTTATCCTACCCACTTTTTACCGCCGAAGAAATGATATACTTTTTTCATAAAACTCCAAATCGGTTTAGGTATTTTTTTTTTCCAAAACAGTTTAGTTTTTTGTTTTTTGGTTAATTTCCCTGTAGGAGTTACTTCTCCTCCTTTATCCCAATTTGTAATTGCTGAAACGTTCTGTTGTTCATTATTCCAATTAAAGCACATATTGTTTTCCATTTTTTGAGTCATATCAAGAAGATTGTTCGTATAATATTTTGATAATAATCGTATATTGATTTCACGCATAGAAAAGAACATATTGGTCATTTCTATTCTTGCGCAATGATCCGATAACACCCATGCAACATAATATCCTTGATCTTGAACCGTATATCCATAAATACGTTCTATTGCATGAAGGATAGTTCCGTCAAAGTTATTTGGTTCTTCGGGAAAATCTTTATATTTCCATTTATAATCAAATAAAGGTTTCAATGCTTTGGGTCTAAACCAAAACATAGTGCCTAAAGGCGTTATTGGTTCATTTGTCCAAAATATATTAACATTTATATTTAGCTTTGTTGCTAACCCTAAAGTGTTTTCATAGTTTGACGCCCATTCGCTTCCTAAGATTTCATAAAAGGTACTGTGATTTGGAGGAGGCGGCGTCAACATTCCAAGACGAGGATTTTGCTCAAAAGTGGTAATGATATTTTCAACATACTGCTTGCTGCCCAAATTGTTTTCAAAGCACTTATATGAAAATGATTTACCTGCGCAATAAGGTTCAACCTGCGTGGTTTTTTTGTCGTGTACAAAGCATACATAATCATAATCATTAACATATGGAGCACAGCCAATCAAAAGAGAAGAAACATCACGCCCTCTGTTTTCAATTCTAATCACAGAGATTTTTTTGAATCCCGTCAAAGATTTAGTTTTGCTCTTAACTTCGGATTCCATTTTATCACTGGAAACGGTAATAAATAAATCGCAGTTTGCAGGCATTGATTTAGCGTACTCTAAGCACTCGTCAATTAAATCGGGAAAATATAAGTGCATCATTAAAGCGATACGTTTACTATTTGTCTTTATAAATTCTGGGTATGCAATATAATCTTTTGGCAATATATAATTCAAATGCATAAGCCTTTTAATTGCCGCCATATTTGCTGTACGGAGAATATGTTCCCAAATTAAATCTGTATCGTATTCAAGTTCGTTTTTTATGTAGTTAAAGGCATCTAATGTACAGTTACCTATTGTATCGCCTAAAATATCATAGTAATTCTGTGAAAAGGATTTTACCTTTAAGATAGGACATTTGCGGTTTTTTATCAATTCGTCGGCTAACATCATTAATGGGTATCTTGTGTATCCTTCAAGATCAGAAGTATCTATATATACTTCCGATTTAAATCCTTTATCATTGAAATCTTTTGTGAAAATTGCTTCATAAAAACCCACCGATTCAGCATAGGAATTTATCATTGGCATTTTTTTCCAAAGATTGTGATATTCCAGTGATTTCATTAAAGACCGGCGGATTACAAGAAAATTTGATTGTATATGTTCAGGTATAAAACCGTATTTACAAGTACCAAAGCAATCGTAAGAAACTTTATGGTGCTTTGTTATTCCCCAAAAATCAACATCTTTTTTGTT
>CAZRRT010000126.1:0-5716 GCA_964602605.1 uncultured Ruminiclostridium sp. | reverse complement strand
GAGGGGCTTGCGCCCCCGGATTTTTCATAAATTCGGGGCGTTGCCCCTCATTGAACAGGCGGCACTGTAAAAAGAATTTTTAATTACAGTAATCCTTTTACGGTTTACCGCCCGATTATAAATTGTTTTATCCCTCTAAACCAAAGCTTACGGACAAAGCGCCGTCAACCTTGTGCATTGCGTCGTTGTCCAATTCCCCCATACGCTCCTTTAATCTTTTTTTATCTAATGTACGAACCTGCTCCAACAGAACTATGGAATCTTTGGCAAGTCCGTAACGTTCTGCGTCCAAGGATATGTGAGTGGGAAGCTTGGATTTATCCTTTTGGCTTGTTATTGCGGCGGCAATAACCGTGGGAGAATGGCGGTTTCCCATATCGTTCTGTACTATAAGCACAGGTCTTATTCCCCCTTGCTCCGAGCCTACAACGGGACTTAAATCGGCGTAATAGATCTCGCCCCTTTTTATGTTCATTTTCTTCATTCCTTTCATTAAAAACTGTTTGAAATATTCCGCTGTAATTGCCGCATACGTCCGTGGTGAAAATTCTGCGGAAAACGTCAAATTGCAAATACCAAACAAATTGCCGTTTAAAATATTTACAGCCTTGTATTTTTATTTTTAACAGCTTGTGGAAAAATATTCAGTAATATATTACATTTTATTATTCTTTGGGAAATTTGGTGAAAATAATGTTTTATTGAAAGCTTGAATAATAAAATAGCGGCATATAAAAAGAAAAATGAATTTTTAAAGGAAAAATGCTAATATATAATATTGTCACAGAATATAAAAATTTTAATACAAAATATACTTGCGTATTTCCTGTTAACTTAAAAAAACAAACACATTATTTTCACATTAACAAATTATAATCTGAATAAAGAACAAAAAAGCATTAAGACAGGTTCTAAGAGTTAATCCAATACATATTATGAAAGGAAGTATCCTTATGTACGACAATAACGGTTATCAAGATTACAATAACAATAACGGCGGACAAAATTTCACACCCGATACCAATAATCAATACAGCGGCTATGGCGGTTATTACTATTACCCCCAAAATCAAAATCAGCCGCCAAAGCCTCCCAAAAAGAAAAAGGTGGGCGGTGGATTGATAGTGGGACTGCTGGTAGGCGCAATGATTATCGGCGGAGCAAGCGGCTTTGGTGCGTCTTATCTTGCAAACGGCGTAAAAAGCAATTTGCCCGATAATCCCAATTCCGATATTACCACTCCTTCCGATTCCTCAACTGAGAAGCCTGAGGAAAAGCCAAACGATGAAGTTACCCGTCCCGGCGACGCCGCTCCCGAAACTCCCATAAACAACGATTTGGGCGGACTGAAGAATATGGCGGCTATGAATCTTACCACCAAGTACGATTATGAGGAGCTGTACAAGAAGGTAAACGAAAGCATAGTGGTTGTATCCAACTATACAAAGTCCGATTTCGGCGGCGAGGAGTATACCTTAAGCGGCACGGGAAGCGGCGTTATCTTCACCACCGACGGCTATATTATCACAAACGAACACGTGGTAAGGGGTGCGTCAAAGGTCACCGTCAAGGTAGAGGACAAATATTCGGGCGAAAAAGACGCGGAAGTGGAAGCGACCTTAATGGGTTCGGATCAAGCCACCGATTTGGCGGTTCTTAAAATAACACGCTCACAGCCCTTTACCGCAGTTCCTTTGGGGGACAGCGACGCTCTTAATATTGGACAGCAGGTTTGCGCAATAGGAAACCCCGCAGGACTTGCCAAAACTCTTACAGGCGGATATATTTCGGGACTTAAACGCTATACCTCTGAAAAAGGATATGTTTTAAGCTCCATTCAGACCGACGCAGCTATTAACCCGGGCAACTCGGGCGGCGGACTTTTCGATATGTACGGCAACGTAATAGGCATTGTCAATTCAAAAATAGTTGCCGCTGACAGCAGCATTGAAAACTTAGGCTTTGCAATTACCATAAATGAAGCCAAGCCCATAATCAGCGATCTTATAAACTACGGTTATGTCAAGGGCAGACCTGTTTTGGGTATAGTTACACAGCAGACTGCAAAGGATACCTACGGTGTAAACGGCTTGCTTGTTGTTGAAATCGACAAGGATCAGCCTGTGGCAAAAAGTCAGCTTAAGGTAAACGATATAATCATTGCTGTTGAAGGAAAAGAGGTAGAAGAGGTAGGCGACGTTCAGGACATACTTAAGAATATGAAGGCGGGCGATGAAATTACCGTTAAGGTAATCAGACCTACCAAAACAGGAACGGGATATTTTTCTCAAACAACATACAAGGAATTGGAATTTAAAATCACGCTTGCTGAAAATCATTAAAATTTAAGCCGAAAAATCACGGTAATACATTTATATAATAAAGCATTATATTAAGAGAGCCTTCCAAGCTCCTTTGAGGCAAAACAATAATAGGATTTTGCTTAAAAGGTTTTGGGAGGCTTTTTATATAGCGGGGGAAGGACAAAAGGCAAAAATAATCCTTTACACAATAAATCGCAAACGTCTTACTCCTCCATCATCTGTCTAAGCTTTCCCAAGACCTTTTTCTCCTTTCTTGACACCTGCACCTGCGAAAGTCCCAAGATCACTCCCGTTTCCGTTTGGGTTCTGTTTTTCCAATATCTTAATATTAACAAGTTTCTTTCGTCCTCGTTCAGCAAAGCAAGACACTGATTTAGTGCGATATGCTCCGTAACCGCCGTCTGCTGGGGCGGGACAGGCAAATCGTATTCAGGCTCTCCGTCCTCCGCAGGAGTCAGGGAAAGAACGGGCTGTGCGGCGCAAACAGCCTCTCCCGCCTGCTCGACGGTAACTCCCAATTCCTCTGCTATTTGGGATAAATGGGGTTCGATTCCTTTTTTTCGCAAATTTTCCTGTACCCTTGCCGCTTTTATTGACAGCTCCTTTAATCCTCTGCTTACCTTTACCGTTCCCCCGTCCCGAAAAAGCCTTTTTAATTCCCCCAATATAACGGGTACTGCATAGGTTGAAAATTTAAGTCCTCTGCTTTCGTCAAAGCCCTTCGCTGCCTTTACAAGCCCCTCGCAGCCCGCCGCATACAGCTCCTCGTACTCTATCCCTCTCCCCTTAAAACGCAATGCAAGGGAATGAACAAGCCCTAAATTATCCTGTATAAACTTATTGTCGGTTTTATTCATAATCAGCTTTCTTTTTCAAATTTGTTGGTAAGCTTCTTTTTTAAAGTAACGGCAGTGCCTTTTCCAACACGGCTTACCACCTTTAAGCTGTCGGTAAACGCCTCCATAACCGCAAAGCCCAAGCCTGCCCTTTCCTCTTCCGGGGCGGTGGTGTACAAAGGCTCCATAGCTTTTTTTACGTCCCTTATTCCGCAGCCCTTATCCGATATTTTTATGTAAAGAACATTATCTTCAGTCAGTTTCATTGTTAGGGTGATATTTCCTGCGCTGTTTCGATAGCCGTGTACTATGGAGTTGGTGACCGCCTCACACACTGCGGAACGTATGTCGGTAAGCTGTTCAACGGTAGGATCTGCCTGCGCCGCAAAAGCCGCCACACAGCTTCTTGCCAAAGCCTCGTTTTTTGACATAGAGGGGAAGGTTATTTTCATCGTGTTTATTATTTTCATTATTTTCGTTTTATGCTCCTTTTGATGATTTTTGACGATTTATATATAACGGTTTAGCATCTGTTATATCAATCCCAAACATATATTAAAAAATACCGCATATTATATTAACGGCAGATTGTCCGAATCAAAGGATTAAGGGTATAGGCACATACCCAAGTTTTTTGCAAGTATAAATATTAAAACCAAATACCATAAAATCGGTTTAATTAGCATAAACAGGTTTTTTAAATCAAGTATTGCCATTATCCAAAATCATTCCTTGAAGTCCCGCTAATTTTATTATCTTTTCCGCATAGCGAGAGGGATTTTTTACTTTCACCTTTCCCCCGTAAACAGACGCCACACGCTGTCTGCCCAAAATTAAACCGATTCCGCTGCTATCCATAAAGCTTACTCCCGAAAAATCCAAAATACACAGCTTAGGGGTATATCTTTCAAGCCTTGCGTCTATTATTTCCCTTGCGCCCGCTGCGGTGTGGTGGTCGATTTCGCCCTTCAGCACCGCTGTTATATAATTTTCTCCGTTTATAATTTCCACTGTCATTGCAATACTCCCAAATAAAAAATACAAGTCTGCTAACATATATAGTAGCAAACTTGTATTAAAAAACCTGTCGAATATGGGAAGCGTATTTTTATTTTTTTAATGGTCGGGAATATTGAATTGGGCTTTATTCTTTATTAAATGTGAGGAAGAATACAGCCTTATTTAAATTCAACTGCACAATACGGACTTATTATCAGTTGTTTTCCGTAAAGGTCAAGGGGTCAACATACTCTCCGTCCTTTTTCACTTCAAAATGAAGATGAGGAGCTAAAGCGCATTCGCATTCGGAGGTTGTTCCCGTTTTGCCGATAACATCTCCGCAGGCAACCTTTTGTCCTATGGTTACGGGAACGCTTTTATCCATTCCGCAGTAGGAGCTTACATATCCGTCGCCGTGATCTATGGAAACGCAAACGCTCCAAAGAGGATCTTCCCAAATGTTCAGCACTGTTCCTTCTCCCGCCGCTTTAACCTCTGCTCCCGTTTCGGCGGCAATGTCTATTCCGTCGTGAGTCTGCCACAAGTTTAAGGTTTGGGATTTAACCAATTCTCCGTTGCTGTAGGGGTTGATGATTTCGCCTTGAATGGGCAAAGCTCTTGGTGACTTGGCAGGAAAGAAATTATTTGCCGCTGTTGAAGGCGGTTCTGTGGTGACCGATGACGATTGAACAGGCGGTTTAGATGCCGCAGCGGTGGTAATTGGAGGCTTAGCTTCCCCTTTACCGGTGTTTTTGGGTATTCCGGTTTGGTTTTTGTCCACGTCAACGAATAAATTTTCACTTTGGTTATTCTCCTCCAATCCGCTCATAATAGTATTGTAAGCGTAATAGGCAGACGCTCCCACCGCCGCCACGCTAAGCGCCAACGCTATAATAAAGCCTTTTCCTTTCATAAAATCTCTGATTTTTGCAAATCCCTGTTTTTTCATTTTATAGTCCTTTCCGCATAATGTATTTTTTGTTAATTTTATATAACATTTTCCTTGTATGGATAGTTTTGCCTGTTTTTTTTCAAATATACGGAAAAGGGAGGTTAATTTTTGGGATAATGCTGAAAAAGGACTTTAAAAAATCAATATAATTTGAATTTAATAAAAACAATCCCGCTAAGGCTGTTTTTTGGTAGCTTTGGCGGGATTGTTTTGTTTTTGCGGGGTTTTTGCAGCTTCTTTTTAAATATGCAGTTTTATAACTGTGGGTGCCGGATTGTACTCTTGACTTTCTTTAACGCTTTGCGCTGCTGGCAGATATATGTTTTATTTAATTTTTCACACCTGCGTATGTCACCTATGTTTTATTCCCACTGACAGTGGGCGGCTCTCCACTTGCGTGGGGCGCTTAGGTGGACACCACAGGTGGAGGGGCGGGGAGGGGGTTACAAAATAGCGCAAACCCATCAAAGCGGAGATGCTTCCTTGTGTTTGCTTTGGGCGGCGGCATCCGTGCCGTCGCTTTGGGCAAACACATTCGCATCCTTGCGAACCCCTCCCCCTATGGTTTCCACCTAAGAACCGTTTCCTTGACCCTCTCCCCCTTT
>CAZRRT010000125.1:0-5736 GCA_964602605.1 uncultured Ruminiclostridium sp. | reverse complement strand
CACATCGCCGATTTCGGCAGAGGATAAAGGCATTTCTTCCCCGTACGGTCCTGCTCCCTCGTTTGAAACAAGGAAATTGTACAGATATTCAACTCCCGTCCAAGCAGCACTTCTGTCGTCGGGGCTTATGTAATACCAGCCGTAATCGGGAGTGTAGTTCATCACTCCACAGCCCGCATATAAGCATTGGGAAACAAAATTGGTACAGTCGCCCCCTATTTCATCAAAAGAGTAGAATTGTGGATTTCTTGCATACGCCCATCTTGCGGCATATTGAATGGCAAGCTCTCTGTTATACATAGTTATTATCCTCCATAATAAATTCGGGTATTAGAATTATTATGGAAGAAAATTGTCATTTATTCTTTGTTACAGTCTTTATATTGTTGGGTAAGATATTCATTTATTTTAAAAAGCGAGTCCTCAACAAGCTCAAATTGCTTTTCCGTAACATTTTCCGCTTTTTCCAAGCAAACGTCCTCGTTCCAACAAAGAACCTTTATATCTTCTCCGCCGCAGACAGCAAATCTAAAGCTGCCCTTGCTGCCCTTAAAAGAGTTTTTAAACTGAAAATAATCAAGTCCTGGCAAGTCCCAGCTGCCGTATTTTAACATTATCAAGCCTCCTGATATTCCCGTGTCATATTTATTATTTCATAACATACTATTACATTATAAATGATACCATATTCTGCTTTTGCTGTCAATATTAAAACTGAACAAGTATATAAAAAATAACCGAGATGACCTTTTTATCATCTCGGTTTTTATATTTACAGCAGTTTGTATTAACAGATTATCAATTCTTTTAATTGTGATTTTATTGGATAATCAGCTTACCAAAAGACCGCAAATAACAGACATAGCAACGTCGTCGGTAATTTCGGGAACAATTTCAATGGTGTGCTTGCCCGATTCTTCAAAAGAAGCAATTTGAACCGCCTCCGCATAGTTGCCCCAGCCGCTTGGGAATTTTTCGTCAACCTGTGCGGCTAATTTTCCGTCAATATAAACATCAAGCACAGGACCGCCTCTTAAAAATTCGCCGTACAGCAAGCCGATATTCTTTGCTTCCACGTCTTTAAATACTAATTTTGCGCTGCTGTCAATTCCGCCTCTTGCAGTCCAGTTGCCTGTAAAGTTGCTGAAGGTGTTGTCCTTCATACAAACATACGAGCCTGATTCGTCCGTTCCTTCGATTTCGTTGGGAGTAAGCAGCTTGGCGTTTGCAAAGCGATCCTTGGAGTAGGGAGTTGAAAAGTCGCTTTCATCGCCTGTTATGCTGTCCTTTTCGGAATTGACCTTTTCCAAATAGTGGGTGATGATCTGCGCTAAAACCTTGTGTCCCGCTACGTTGGGGTGTATATTATCATCGGAAATATCCTTCCAAGTAATATGTCCCTTGTCAATTACATCAAGAATTGCGTTTCTGTAGGAGATAAAGGGCAAGTCATAGCTTTTTGCAATATCATAATGATAATTTTGGAAGGAAGTGCCGTTTTCCTGAGTCATTCCTATGCAGACAAGAGCGGGCTTGCTTTCGCTGTTCCAAAACATTCTCAGCAGGCTGTCATAGCTGTCCACATTTCGCCTTGTATTCTCAGTGGTGTCATTTACGGAAAATTCCACAAAAACTATGTCGGGATTTTTGGAGACAACGTCCCTTTGCGCTCTGTGTACGCCAATATATGAACCGGTAGCTCCTATGCCTGCCTTTACATAATTTACGGTTGCATTTTTAAAGGTATCTTCAAACCAAAGATCCACCAATTTTGCATAGCAGCCGTCGTCGCCCGCAGATGTTCCCTGGGTTATTGAGCCACCTATAAAGGCAACCGTTATTTCTTCTCCTGCCGCTGCTTTTTTCATAGCGTTGGCAAGGCGGACCTTGTTTCCTATGTTCATTTCGGATAAAGCAACCATTCTGTCGGTAATGCCGTTGTCAATCACATACGGTGAATCCGCTGCGGAATCCGCATAGCCGTAATCATTCAAATCGGAAACGGTAGGCGGTGCTTCTTCTGACATTGGGGGAAGAGTTTCGGGAGAGGTTGAGGGAGAATTGGTGGAAGAACTGTCGGAAGAACCTTTATTTGTGCCTGCTTCGGTTTTTTCTCCCGAATTGGTGGAGTTTCCCGTATTGCCTGTATTATTGGTATTTTTGGGGGGATTGTTTTCAGTTGTGTTACAAGCCGCAAGAGTAAGCAGCAAAGCAGATGAAAGCAAGATTGACATAATTTTTTTAAGTTTCATTTTATTCTTTTCCTCCAATAATAACGATTACATTTTTTCAGCAATTATTTATCAAATAGCAAAATAAATGTTTACAATAAATATAGCAGAATTGATTAAAAAAGTCAATAAATATTTAAAATTTATATTGATTTTGTATTTACGTTATGTTATCATAAATATTGATAATATACTAAAAAAGCTTAATTTGGATGAAAAGCAGAAAGGAAATGAAAATGAGAATCTCACCTTTAAAAGAAAACTTTTTATACACAGGCAGAATTGATTTCAGCAATCCAAACGAGCCTTTGCTTATTTATGCGGGCAGTATGGCGGAAACCACTTTCACAGGGAAAAGCCTTTCAATTTATGTGAAAAATGAAGGAATGGGCGAATATTATTCCATAGGCATTATTTTGGACAATGTTCAATATAAATTTCAGTTAGAGGACACCGATAAGGAAGTTAAAATAAACGTGGCAAACAATTTATCTGAGGGAACTCATTCACTTACAGTGTTTAAACGTCAAGCGGCGGCGCACTATATACGTTTTTGTGGAATAGAAACCGAGCAGGGAAGCGTCGTTGCTCCTCCCAAAAAGAATTACAGCTTGAATATAGAGGTGTATGGCGACAGCGTATCGGCGGGAGAGGTATGCGAGGCGGTTTACTATACCGGCTGCATTGATCCCGAAAATCACAAAGGCGTATATGACAACAGCTGGTTCAGCTATCCTTTAACCTTGGGCAGAATGTTAAACGCAAGAGTATACAACAATTCACAAGGAGGAATAGCGTTATTTAACAAAACAGGCTTTTTTAATGGTCCCGAAGCGGAAAAGCTGATAGGCGTCGAAACCACATATAACAAGTTGAGCTATGTTCAATATTCCCGTGAGGGCTTTACACAGTGGGATTTTTCACAGTTTACCCCCGATTTGGTAATTATGGCGATAGGTCAGAACGATCCAAATCCTTTTCCCGAAAAAACCGAAACGGAAGAGTTTATAAAGTCCTGGAAGGAAAAATACAAGTCCTTGCTTTACACTTTTAGAAAAGAATACGGAAAGCAGGTTAAAGTGCTGATGATTCTTACGGTGCTTATGCACGATCCAAGGTGGGATAAGTATTTGGACGAAATTCAGCAGGAGCTTGAAAGTGAAACGGGGGAAAAATGGGCAGCCCACTTTAGATTTTCCCGCTGCGGAACGGCTACTCCCGGTCACCCACGTATAACAGAGCAGTACGAAATGGCTTACGAGTTGGCAGAGGAGGTTCGCAGGCTCTTTGAAATAAAATAAAGTATGTTTAATATCTCATAAATCGCCTAATTTTCGCCTTTTGTACTATTACAATATTATTTAATATTTATTATCTGAAAAAATGCACTCTTAAATGCGTAATCAACGCAGGGGGTGCATTTTTTCGTAATAATAAAAAATCCGCCGTCATATAATACTGATAACCAATTAAAAAGCAGACAAGCTGCTTTTTAATTGTCCTTCCGCTTTTGCGGCAGGACAAGGGAGCGTTGCTCCCTCAGTTATTGTATTGAACATACATAACCACCGACTTCGTCGATCCTTCGGCTACGCCGAAGTATTTATACATCGGATTTTATCCGATGTATAAGTGGTTATTGGTATAAATTAAAAAAAGGACAAGGGGGCGGAACAATATGCTGAATTTAACGGGGCTGAATTTAATGGGAAAGCAGCAGGCAAAAGACGAAAAAGAACGAGGTGAAATAATTGCCGAGCTGGAAGCAATATCCGAGATGATAAAAAAGAACGAAATGCTTTTTAATCTTGCGGACGACGACAAAATAATCGAAGCCTTGATATATGAACAAAAGTCCCTGCAAGCCAAGTATGTTTTTCTTCTTCAAACAGCAAGGGAAAAAGGCATAAAAATTGAGTATACCGATCGACTTTAATACAAGAATAAATAAAAAGGATAGTAAAAATGAATATTTTAATGATTGTTATTTTAATACTTTTATACATAAGATATTTTCAAATTTGCGGAAGGCAAAGAAAGCCCGTAAAGGCTATGCTGGTTAATTCCATTGCGGGAATAGCCGCACTTTTTATTCTTTCCTTTATATTAAGCTTTTGGGGGAAAGCCGTCCTTCTCAATTATGCGGCAACAGCAGCTGCGGCGGTATTGGGCTTGCCGGGAGTTGTGCTGATGCTTTTACTGTGGATTTTATTTTAATTTGGCATAATAACGGTTAATCGCCGTATTTAACAATTTCCTTTCAAAAAATATAAATTTATTTTCAAAATAGGTTGAAATTCTTTGATTTATATGGTAAAATAATAAAGTAGATTTTAATACATTAAATCTATAACCACTGCAAAGATGTCCTTTGCCTCTAAGGCAGCAGGGTTTGTGTTAGGTTTTATGGGGGAAAATCCCACCGCTGAACCTCAAAATTGCAAAGCAATTTGGCTGTTTGTTTAAGCCGCACTTTAAAAATTAACATTGTTCAAATTACTTCAACCTATTCATAATATGGGATATAACCCGAAAGGAAGCTGTTATGACTATAAATGACGTAAAAGAACTGCTTAATGCACAGGTATGTTCAGGACATACAATGCTTTATGATACTGTGAAAACGGGCTGCGGCTCGGACGATATGGGCGACGTTATGGCTTATATTAAAAAGAAAGCGGTTCTTCTTACGGGAAATCTCAATCCCGATGTTATCAGAACATCGGCTATGATGGATGTAATTTGTGTGGTATATGTCAGAGGCAAAATTCCCACCCCCGAAACCTTAAAGGTAGCCGAGGAAATGAATATTTCCGTTTTGTCCACCAATTTAAGAATGTTTGAGGCTTGCGGTATTTTGTATTCGGAGGGATTGGGAAGAGTGGATACAGATAAATAATCGTATTAGTAAATTTAGCTGTTTTTTGAAAAATCAATAACAATCTAATTATTGATTTATAAAAGCTGCAAGGCACACGCTGAGCGGCTTTTCTTTTTTAAAATATAATGTTAGTGACAGCAGTTTCAGCCGCAGCAATAAAAATGAAAGCGTATAATAATACCATAAACATTGTCGAATGGGTACGGGTAGCAAGAATTAAAGGACAAAAATAAACAGCCGCTTCAGCGGCTGTCTGTGATAGTAATGCTATGTCAGACCTTCAATGCCCCTTTAGGGGTTGAGCCTGTAATACGCCCTTTTAGGGCGTGTGCAAACCACCACTTCAGTGATGATTTTATTCTACGGTAAATGAAAAACCGATTGGCACAGATAAACGAAGTTCTATTATATATTGAGTCGATTTTTATAAAAGCAATTTACGTCTGCCCACAACACGGAAAATTATTTTTCAAATTTTTACAAAACTCTTGAAATTATTCCCTGATTTTGATATAATATATAAGGCATTATGGCAAGCTGTAAATAATTATATTTTATATTATTATTGTACATTGCTTGAATTTACCTATTATAAATTTTCCGAAAGGAGCTTAAAGCATGATT
>CAZRRT010000124.1:0-5889 GCA_964602605.1 uncultured Ruminiclostridium sp. | reverse complement strand
CTAAGACCTTTTTCCTTCCGAAAAATTTAAGTTTAGGCTTTTTCGACAGCCTGATAACAATTTTAAATTGGATTAGTAAAAATACAATATCCGACGTAATCTGCAATAATAAGCCTGCAATTATATCGGATTTATTATAAGCCGCTGCATAAAAAATATCTTTCTGCACATAATCATAAAGAAAGGAAGGTGTTTTTATGCAGCTTGAAGGTTCAAAAACATTGGATAATTTAAAAACGGCGTTTATAGGAGAAAGTCAGGCGAGAAACAAGTACAATATTTACGGAAAAATAGCTAAAAACGAGGGATACGAACAGATAGGTGAGGTATTTGATCTTACCGCACATAACGAGTACGCTCACGCTGAATTGTGGCTTAGCCTTATGAGCCAGGGAATACCCGCAAACACAGCAAAGGCGTTGGAAAATGCGGCGGGCGGCGAGCATTACGAATGGACGCAAATGTATGCTGATTTTGCCAAAACCGCCCGAGAAGAAGGCTTTGATAATATAGCCGCCTTATTTGATTTAGTGGCAAACATTGAAAAGGATCACGAAGCACGCTTTAACTGCTTTTTGGAGCAGCTTAATACGGGAAAAGTATTCACGAAGGACGGCGAAGTGGTGTGGGTATGCAGAAACTGCGGACATATACACACGGGAAAGCAAGCGCCAATGGTTTGTCCCGTGTGCAAAAAGAAGCAGGCTTATTTTCAGGTTAAAAAGGGATTGTGCAGTTGACAGGTGACGGTGTACAGTTGACAATGGACATTGTGCAGTTAACAGTGGATATTGTACGGTCGACAGTTGACAGTGTGCAGTCGACAGTTTACAGTTAAGATATATCGCTATACTGTGCGTATTTAAATTGACTGTCAAATTTCAACTGAAAAATAACTAAAAGTGATACCCAATATTAAGCCAAAAAAAAGGAGCTGTTTTTCAGCCCCTTTTTTCATATCAGGTAAATAATATTTAAGAGATATGTTTGGGAGAATTACTCTCCCGCTTTCATTTTTGCAAAGCATTCGCTGCAATAAACAGGTCTATCGTCACGAGGCTGGAAAGGAATCTTAGCCTCGCCGCCGCAAGCTGCGCATGTAGCGGTATACATTTCTTTAGATCTGCCTGCATTCTTACGTGCGTCACGGCAAGCCTTGCAACGCTGAGGTTCATTTACGAAACCTTTTTCAGCGTAGAATTCCTGTTCGCCGGCTGTAAATACAAATTCCGCACCGCAGTCTTTACAAACAAGTGTTTTGTCTTCGTACATTTTTGATTTACCTCGCATTAAATTTTTCCGACCTCGGACGGACTCACACCGACACCTTTGATAAACAACGCTCTATTTTTAAGCTACCCGGTCATATTTAAGAGCATTACTGCTCTGTATTTTTAAAACAATCTCTCAGCTTTGATTTGGCTCTTGTAATGGCATTATCAACAGATTTAACGGAAATATTAAGCTTATCCGCAATTTGGCTGTAGCTGTATGCGGAAAGATAAAGATAAAAAACTTCACGCTCACGGGGAGAAAGAAGTGTTTCCACCCGTTTCATCATTTCGTTATTTTGTTCTTTCAAGATAATCAAATCCTCGGTATAAGGGTTATTGTCGGTAATATCTTCAATAATCGACTCATCTAAAGACATAGTGAAAGGAATATCGGAGCTTTTTGACACGGCGGTTCTCATTTTGTTGTTGATGCAAACAGACGCAAAAGCCGCAAAGCTTCCCTTTTGCGAATTATAGGATCTTATTGCGTTTAAAAGCCCTAAAAAGCCTTCGGAAATAAGGTCGTCACGCTCAACGTATTTGCTGCTGAATTTCTGAGCCCTTGCTTTTATCAAGGGAATATACTTGGAAATCAGCATTGAGGTGTATTTATTTTTTTCTGCCGTTAATTGCTGCTTCTCGGCGCTGGCTGCATTTGCCAAAAGCTGTTCATCAGTCATTCCATATCCTTTCAATGAATTATATTATATCATTAAAGATTTTAATAGTCAACTGTATTATTTAAAAAAATTTTAAATTTGTTACATTTACCTTAAAATATATGTAAAAAATTATATATAATTTCAACATTATTTTAAAAATCAAAATATTGTAGAATAAAATATACTCACAGAAAAGCTATAGTTAACCGCAAATACATTTTAATGTTTACTACTTTCCGATTAAAAAAAACGGCAAATGTAAACTCATAAGGCTTTTACGGTTAACTTTAAATTATTTTCCCGTTTACTATAACGATTGTTTTAAACAGATAAGGATTTTTGTAAACCTTTTTTCAAAACAAGGTGTCATATCAGAGGAAATTTTATATCCGATTACTTCATTGATAAAACCTTACAGTATTTTTCACGCCCTGTTTTAAAAATGTTTCCTCCGCTGCAATCAATAGTGACTATAAGCGGGAAATCCTGTATGTATAATTTTTTTACGCTTTCACAGCCTAAATCCTCAAAGGCAATCACCTGACAGCTTTTAATACATTTGCAGGCTAACGCTCCGGCACCGCCTATTGCACAAAAATATGCGGCTTTGTTTCGTATAATCGCTTCTTCTACTGCCTTGTTTCTTTCTCCCTTGCCGATTATGCCTTTAAGACCTAAGTCAAGCAGGGTGGGAGTATAAGGATCCATTCTTCCCGACGTGGTAGGTCCGCAGGAGCCGATTACCATTCCCTCTTTCGTTCCCGTTGGACCCGCATAGTAAATAACCGAGTTTTTTATTGGAAAAGGCAGCTCCTTTCCTTCGCTTATAAGCTGTGAAAAACGTTTGTGTGCAGCGTCACGGGCTGTATAAATATATCCGCTTAATTCAACCTTATCGCCTGCGTGAAGATTTTCCGCAAGCTGTTCAAGCTGAGATGTTTCAATTTTCATTGTATATCCTTTCTTGAATAGAGAAACCGTACAAACAAAAATATTTGTACGGTCTTAGCCAAGTTAAACTGTTGCCTTAATTATATTTGTTTATAAATGAATTTGAAATAATTATGCAATAATTATATAAATAAGTAAAAATTACAGTCCCGAGAAAGAAGAGTCGGTACTCATATCATCATCGTCGTCCGAATCGGAGGAAAGGAAGGAGAAATCGAATAAATCTTCTTCATCGGAAGCTTTTTTGGGTTTACTTTCTTGGGCTTTTGTAAAGTCGGGCGCAGTATCTTCTTCGGAGGAGGAAATCATTAAATCGCCAAACATAGCCAATTCCTTGTCTTCCTGATCCTTGATCATTGCGCCTAAATCGCCGTTGGTTTCAATATCGCTTGAATCCAAAACCATATCGGAAAGCAAGCCGACGTCAAGATCGTCGCCCTTTGCAGCGGTATGATGAGTTGCTTCGGAAATTTCAATATCCTCACCGGAATCGGAGCTGTCCATATCCGCAAGCAAATCGGCGAAATCATCGGTTGCTCCAACTCTGTTATCAATAGGCTTTACGTCGTTATCATCGGGTTCGTCTGCAAGAAGCGAGCTTAAATCATCGTCTATATCCATTTTAGGAGCAGGCTTAGGTGCAGGTGCGGGTTTTGGTGCAGGCTTAGGTGCGGGAGCGGGTTTTGGAGCAGGCTTAGGTGCGGGAGCAGGTTTTGGAGCAGGCGCAGGCTTGGGAGCGGGAGCAATTTCTTCCGGCTCTGAAATCAAATCCTTTAAATCGTCATCACCGGCCAATAAATCGCCAAATTCACTGCTTAGTTCTTCGTCAACCGGCTTGCTGCTCTCAAAGTTATCTATTTTTGCTGCCGGCTTATTATCGCTTGTATCTTTTTTGCTTATTTCCGAAGCAGAAGGCTTTTTATTTGCAGTCAGGCTGTCTTCCACATATTCAACTTTTGGCGTTTCCGCAGATAAATCCGCAATTAAGCCCTTATAGGGATCGTCCTCTTCTTCAGCCAACAAATCGTCAAACGAGAAGGAGGGCGTCATTGGCTTGGGAGCGGGGATAGCTGTAGAAACGGGATTTGGAGCGGGCGCAGTCTTTTTGCTTTCGGCAGCTGCTTTTTTAGCGGATTTTTTTGCCGCCTTCTCTTCTTTTGGAGAGATTGGAGCGGGAATAGGAGCTTTAGCTGCATTGTCTGTTTTGCTTGCCCCGTTATCGCTCTTATTTTCGGCAGTGGGCTGTATTTTTTCAATATTTTCAACAGTATTTTTTGTCGTATCTTTGTTTTCGGAAGAAGAAACTGCTCCAATATCCGAAACAGGAGAGATAGCCACAGCATTTTCCACAGGAGCTGCAGCCACAGTATTTATAGCGGGAGCGGCAGCCGCAATATTTTCAACAGGAGCGGCAGCTGATATGTTTTCAACGGGAATCGCAGCCGAAATATTTTCCACAGGGGCTGCAGTCACCGCAGCGTTTGCAATGGGAGCGGCAGATATATCGGAGGAGGAAGGTGCAGACTGTGAGCTTGCCGCTGTTACGCCAATATTCTGAATATAAGGCTGAGCGGTTTGTAAAGCTTGAACCACCTGAGCAACTATTGCAGCTTGCAGTGCTTGAGTGTTCAATGCGGCTTGAGCAGCTTGTGCCGCTTCCTTTTCGGCTTCAGCGGCTGCAATTTCTTCGGTAAATTCGCCCTTCCAAGTAAGACTCATTTTATCTAAGGTTTTACTGATAGCGGAGGACATAGAGTGCAAAGCGGAGGTAAACTGCGAATATGCTTTAGCTGCTCTTGCGCTTAAAACAGCACTGTCCGATTGATCGCCGTCGGAGGAGAGAGCTGACAGCTGAGTTTTTAAAGTTGTTATAGTTTCCCTGTCTTCATTGATCTGCTGCTCCAAACGGGTGATCTGCTGTTGCTGTTGTTTTAATATGGCGTTGCGCTCATTGAATTTGTCGCTCCACATTTTTTCCATTTCTGCTTTAATAACTTCACGCTCGTGCTTTAAAGCCTCGTTGGAAGCGGCGGGATTTTCAAGAGCCTGAGAAAGCTTCATCTCAAACTCTTCCTCCATTTGCTTCATTTTCTTTCTCAAAGAAGCGATATACATTGTTACGTCATTTTTATCAAAGCCAAAAGCGACGGTTTTGAAACCGCCGTTAGAATCAGAAGAACTATTTGCATTGTTTCCTTTAGGTGTAGCCATAATAACCTCCGAATATGATACAATATTTCAATATAAAATTATATCAGTTAAAATTTATAAAATCAATAGTGATTTTCCCTAAAATGTTGTTAAATATTTTGGTACGGAAAGTTCTGTCTGCTTGTCGAAAAACCTCCCTTTGGTCGGTTTCTCGTCAAGCTGACGCCGTTTTTGGCGGCTTGCCTAAAAAACAAAAATCGGGCGGAGGCTTGCTCCGACTCGATTTTAAGGCTATGATCTCAATTTAGGGGAAAACCCTGATGGTTTTCCCCTAAGACCTCTTTCGTTCCGAAACAAAGAAGTTTGGATTTTTTTGACAGCCTGAAATATTATTAAGATTATATGTTGACATTAAATTTCCAAGATGATATAATCATAATGTATTTTGGCAATATTTTTATTTTAGGGAGAATAAAATATGATTTGCTATAACATTCAGCTTTTAATTGAATACTCTGTAAAAAACGGACTGATTCAGCCCATTGACGAAACTGTTATCAGAAATCAATATATGAATATATTCGGTTTAAAGGATTGGACGCCTTGCTGCTTGGACGATGAAGAATTGTCAAAAATTACCGTTGACGAAATACTTGACAGATTGGTAAATTACGCTTGCCAGCAGGGTATTATTGAAGATACCGCCAATTCAAGAGATTTGTTTGACACAAAGCTTATGGGAATCGTAACGCCCCTTCCTCATGAAGTGAACGACGCTTTTCAAAATATTTACAATTCCGTTTCTCCCGAAGCGGCAACCGACAGCTATTTTTCATATAATAAAAAAGTGA
>CAZRRT010000123.1:0-5892 GCA_964602605.1 uncultured Ruminiclostridium sp. | reverse complement strand
AAAGACTGAATGGAACCCGCCGCCTAAGAGGCGGGGGACATCGGATTTTGATTATTATCACAAAAAAATGATATATACAGCAAAAAAATAACATATCATTTTGCCTTTTAGGGTTAAGATAGCAATAAGAATAGGTTGTTATTTCATACCTTAAAAGGAGGCTTAATATGAAAAATTACAAAAATATGCCCATTGCCGCTATTTCGTCAATTTTGACAGTTGTTATGCTTACATCCTGCAGCGGCGGTTCGCAATCGGACAGCAAGGAAAAATACGATATGTATGTTGACTTTTCAAAGGGAGAGTCGGAATTGTTTGAATGCTCCGACGGCTGGAGCAACGGAAATATGTTCAACTGCACCTGGAAAAAGAAAAACGTAACCTTTGACGCCGGCAAAATGCAGCTGACCATTACCAATAACGGCACTTCCGAAAATCCCTCCTATTGGGCGGGAGAATACCGTTCAAAGGACTTTTACGGCTACGGCAGATATGAAGTATCAATGAAAGCAATAAAAAACGACGGAGTAGTTTCCTCCTTTTTCACCTACACAGGTCCAAGCGACAACAACCCTTGGGACGAAATAGACGTTGAAATATTGGGTAAGGACACAACTAAGGTGCAGTTCAACTACTTCACCGACAGCAAGGGAAATCACGAATACCTTCACGATTTGGGCTTTGACGCATCGGAGGATTTTCACACCTATGCCTTTGAATGGCACAAGGATAAGATCGTTTGGTTTGTAGACGGTACAGAGGTGTATTCCGCCGACGGGAATATTCCCGTTACCAAAAGCAAAATTATGATGAACGCATGGAACGGAATCGGTGTGGACGGCTGGCTTAAAGCTTTTGACAACAGTAAGCTGCCAATCACAGCGGAATATCGGTGGATAGCTTTTACCGCTTTTGACGAGTAATTGCTGCTGTACTTAAATTCTGAAAAATAACCTAACAGTATATAAAAAATCATTTGAAAGGACAAATAGAATGGGCTTTAAAAAAGACTTTATATGGGGAGCGGCCTCCGCAGCATATCAAATTGAGGGCGCAGCCTTTGAGGACGGAAAGGGCTTAAACATTTGGGACGC
This sequence comes from uncultured Ruminiclostridium sp., assembly GCA_964602605.1. Classification (GTDB taxonomy): domain Bacteria; phylum Bacillota; class Clostridia; order Oscillospirales; family Ruminococcaceae; genus Ruminiclostridium_E. Next base: position 4,798 of record CAZRRT010000123.1, on the reverse strand, counting down.
CTTCTCCCATGAAAAAGGAAGGATTTTTGAGGGACATAACGGTGATATTGCCTGCGATCACTATCATCTTTTAGAAGAAGATTTAAAGGTAATGACGGAAATAGGAATAAAAAGCTACCGTTTTTCCGTAAGCTGGGCAAGGATACTGCCAAACGGCGTTGGTAAGGTTAATGAAAAAGGAATAGAGTTTTACAATAAGCTTATTGACAGTCTTATTAAGCTTGGTATAAAGCCTTGTATGACGTTATATCACTGGGATTTGCCCTATGAGCTTCACCTTAAAGGCGGCTGGCTTAACAGCGATTCTCCCAAATGGTTTGAAGAATACGCAAATGTAATAAAAGAGCGGTTTGGCGACAGGGTAAGGGATTTTATTACATTTAACGAGCCGCAGGTATTTGTAGGCTGCGGCTATTATGAGGGAACTCACGCTCCCGGTATGCGGCTGTCAAAGGCTGAATTGTTAAGAGTGGGACATAACGTTTTAAAGGCGCACGGGTTGGCGGTAAAGGCTTTAAGGAAAGGCGGCGAAAATTGCAGAATAGGAATAACAGGTGCTTCCTGTCCCGCCATTCCCGCTTCAGATGCGGAAAATGATATTAGGGCTGCGGAAAAATGTTATTTTGAAAGCGATTTTGACTCCTTTGCTTTTTCCGACGCATATTGGTTTGACCCTGTATTTTTGGGTACATATCCCAAATGGGTATACGATTTTAAGGCGATAAACAAGCCGATAATTACCGATAACGATTTAGAGCTTATAAATCAGCCTATAGATTTTTTGGGGCTTAATATTTACAACGGAAAGTATGTGAGCGAAAAAGAGGGAGTATTAGGCAATCCACAAGGCTTTACACGCACCCTTTTCGGCTGGCCTGTAACTCCCGAGGCACTTTATTGGGGGCCGAAATTTATGTTTGAACGGTACAAAAAGCCTATTGCTATCACCGAAAACGGAATGTCCTGCCACGATACTGTTTCTCTTGACGGAAAGGTTCACGACGAAAACCGCACCGACTATCTCCACCGCTATCTGCGTGAGTATAAGCGTGCGGCGGAGGACGGAGTTGAGCTTAACGGCTATTACGTTTGGTCGCTGACCGACAATTTCGAGTGGGCGCAGGGTTATAATCAGCGGTTCGGTCTTACTTATGTGGATTACCAGACGCAAAAAAGAATTATTAAGGATTCGGGAAGATTTTACAACAGCGTTATAAACTCCAATGGGGAAAATTTATAAATATAATATCTGATAACCTTTTTATAGTGAATGTCAAATTATTGATGTTCACTATATTTTTTTAAAGCGCAGCTTAAACAAGCTGCCGAAATTGCTTCGCAATTTCCAGGTTCAGTGGGGGATTTTACCCCCACTGAACCTAAGATGAAGTCCGCCGCCTAAGAGGCGGGGAGCATATTTGCAGTGGTTATAAAAAGAATAAAACCGTTCCCGTGAAAAATTTTACGGTGTCGCACTAAACGATATAGTCAACAATACATATCCCCCTCTTGCCATAATTCTGCGGCAAAGTCAACCTGTTAATCGGAAAAACAAATATAACAAGAACAGCAATTCCAAAAGCGGCTGTGAATAGCAAAAGCAAACAAAAAAGCGTTACACAATCGGAAATCAAAAGATTAAGGACGCCGTAACTCACTGTCACAGCGTCCTTAACCTTAATTTATAAGAGAAATTCAATGAATAAAAAGATTTTACGGTTAGAAAGCAATTACTTTCTCTTCTTACTTAAAACCATTGCCACCGAGGAAATCACTGCAATTCCCGCAAAAGCGGCAACGCCTTCAATGCCGGTGTTGGGAGCATCGCCCTTAGCGGGATCCTTTAAATCTGTACCGCCTGCTGCGTTGTCCGTGCTTGCGCTTCCCGTTGTTTTGTTATCCGTTGCCGCAGGGGCTTTGGTGTTGGCAGCGGTAGTTTTGGGGGCTTCCTGAGATACGGTAAGGGTTTTTAATGTAATGCTGTGTCCCAAGAAAATCATACCGCCCGTTTTAACCGACTCAACAAAATCTTCGGGAACTTTAAATGTAACCGAGGTATCCTCTTTTTGCAGCACATAGGAATCCTTGCCTTCGGAAAGCACTGCTCCCCCTACTCCGTTAGGATCAAGGAAGGTCCAGTTTGAATCCATAGGCTTAATGCACCAATATTCCTCCTCCGCCTGATCTGCTTCAAAAGTAACAGTAACGTATGAATCCTTTGTAAGCTCCGCAAATTCCGATGCGGGAACCTGTGCGTTTAAGCTCCAATTCTTTCCTAAATTTTTATCGCCGAAATCGTAAGCGAATATGGAGGAGCTTAATAACATGGCTGTAGAAACAGCGGCTGATATAATGCTTAAAAGCTTAATTTTTTTTCATAATGTAATTTTCCTTTCATATAGCTGTTATTTATTTATGAACCTAATGCGCTGTTTGCGGCGTCAACTTCACTTTGCACACCGCCGTAAATGCTCTCTCTTGTCTGAACCCAAGACGCTCCGTTATGATAAGAATCCTTTACGGGATTGTCAAGTGCGTCAAACAATGCGTCGGATATGCCCTTTTGGAAATCAAATACAGGGTGTTCTCTGAGCATTTTAAAAATGGTGTTTCTCATTTCCCACATTTCTTCTGTCCAGCCGTATTCGTTAAAATACTGCTCCTTTGTTATCTGTTCGGCTTCATCGCTGTCATTTGCAGCAGCCTCGCAGTACATAAGGCAAGCAAATCCCTCGGGATTGGGTGCGCCTGAGCAAAGCATATAGCCTGTAATTCTTGCGGGAATGTAATATTCGTCGGCAGAAGGACATTTAGGAACGGGAACAAAGCCCACGTCTTGTATTTCGCCGTATTTTTTAAGACCGTAGTCGGTTTCAACCTCGGTTAATGCCCAAAATCCCACGGGATAGAACAAGGTCTTGCCTAAGCCCACATTTCCGGGATTTGAAACCCAACCGTAATCCCAAACGGGATAAGCCATTTTTCCTGTGTTAAGGGAAAGTAAAAATTGCTGCGCTTCTTCGATCAAGGGGCTTTTAATGTTGTTTACCACCTTGCCGTTTTCCATTCCTATAAAAGGTACGCCTGTGGAGTTGCAGATTCCTTGGGTTATCCACCAGCCGTCGGTTGCGTAATGATCTTCGGATTTATCGCAAAAATCGTTCATCATTTTCTTGCAGGTGTCCCAATTCCAATTTCCCTCTTTAAGCAGATCGGCAGGATCTTTCAAGCCGTTTTCCGCCACAACCGCCTTGTTGTAAACAAAAAGTACATCTACCTCGGGACTGATAACGCTTACATAGTGCTTGCCGCCGAAAACAAAGGCGTCGTTTAAGGCTTTTCGGCTGCCGAACCATTGGTCGTTAAAATCAATGTAATCATCCAATGGATTAAAAATTTGCTTGATTGCGCCTTTGGGGAATGCGTCCATATCCGACGCCGAAAAGAAGTCGGGAGAGTTGTCGGAAGTTACCATTTTGCTTAATTGTTCGTATCTTTCGCTGTCCCCTACCACAACGTCTTTTACCTTGCCGCCGAATCTTGTCTGAAACAGCTCCAACGCCACATCCTTATTTTTGCCGTTGGCAGGGTTTCTTGCCCAGGACGCAAGAAATGTAACTTCCTTGTTTTCAAGTTCAAACTCCTTAACTTGAATTTCATCGGCTTTGCTTTGCTGTTCCTGCCCCATTGTGGAGGGAGGACCTGTGGTAACCTGCGGTTTTGTTGTTCCCGGATCCTGAGTGCAGGCTGAAAGTATGCTGACAAGTATCAAAGCAGCAGCCGACATTGAAAAGATTCTTTTCTTTTGCATTTTCGTTTCCTCCTTATAAAATTTAATAAATTTAGTTGAAGTTTTTGTGTTTCCAAATCCTTTAAGATTTAGCTTATTAAGTTATCTATATTCTATCATCAGGACCTGACTATTTATGTCATTTTCTTATTATTTACATTATAATTTTGTCATATTATAATTCGTTTTAAGTATTATATAATCTTTATATTTATCCTTTAATTCTTTATTGAATTGCAGTAAAAACAATGTAAATCAGTAAATAAGTTTCTTAAAAGTATTAGCTTGCATTTTTTGGCAAAAAAAGCCCCAATTCAAATCAAACTTAGTATAATTTACCCAATGAAAAGAATACAGGCTTTATATTTTTCAATAAATATTTTCCGATAAAAGCAAATCAAGATTCCCGAGAATAACCCGAGAATCTTGATTAAAGGAGTATCAAAGGAGATTAGAAAAATGAGCAATTATGAAAGTATTGCGTGTTCATCGTTAACGTCGAACAAATGAACCTTGTTAGGATCAAGCGCAAGCTTAACTATATCCTGAGGACGAGCGGTGCAGCGAGGGCTTACGCGTGCTGTCAAAGGAATGCCTTCGCAAGTGAGGTAGAGATAGGATTCTGCACCCATCATTTCGGTTACGTCTACGTTTGCTTCGATAATACCTGTTGTAGCAGCGGAGATAAACATTTCCTCGTCGTGAATGTTTTCGGGACGAATACCCAATGTTACTTCCTTGTCAACATAGTATTTAAGAGCTTCGCAGTCTGCGGTCTTGCTGTTGGGCAGCTCAATATAGAATTTTCTTCCTCTGCTGCTCTTGGTGTCTTCAGAACCAAATTCAACAGTGTACTTGCCGTTCTGCATAATAAGCTTTGCGTTGATGAAGTTCATCTGAGGAGAACCCATGAAGCCGGCTACGAACTTATTAACGGGGTGTTCTTAAAGGTTGAGAGGAGAGTCGATCTGCTGAATGACGCCGTCCTTCATAACAACGATTCTGTCG
>CAZRRT010000122.1:0-5905 GCA_964602605.1 uncultured Ruminiclostridium sp. | reverse complement strand
TCGACGATTCAAGCTTTATGCGTTTCAGCACGGCTAAGATGCTGGAAGAAGACTATGAAGTGATACAATGCGGCTCTGCTATGTCCGCCATTGTTAAATTGGTGAACGAAAACCCGGATTTGGTAATTCTCGATTACGAAATGCCTATCTGTGACGGCAGACAAATGTTGGAGATGATGCGCAGCGAAAAAGAAACGATGAATATTCCCGTTATCTTTTTAACGGGCAGGGGAGATCCCGACAGTATTCAAAAGGTTATGTCTTTAAGACCCCAAGGCTATTTGCTGAAAACCAAGCCGAAGGAATACATTAAAAAGGCTATTGACGGATTTTTTGCACAAACTAATGATAAATTTTTAAGTTGAAAATCAAAAATTATGCAAACCTGTAAATTCAACTTAATCCCTTTTTAAAGCGCAGCTTAAACAAGCTGCCGAAATTGCGAAGCAATTTCGAGGTTCAGTGGGAGATTTTACCCCCACTGAAGCTAAGATGGAACCCGCCGCCTAAGAGGCGGGGGACATCTTTGCAGCGGTTATACTGACACAGTCCAACAGTTAAAATATAAAGCTTGCCGAAACACTAATCCCGCAGCTTTAAAGGGAATCGGTATCGGCGGTGATTTTACACACTCTTATTCTTTTAGACAATAAAAGGAGCTGTATTTATGATAGGTGAAAGCGTTATTATAACAGCCTTGCTTCTTATTCTTGTGGCGGGAATGCTTAAATCCAAAAGGAAAAATTGGGCGGCGGCAATTCTTCCGCTTATCCTTCTTCCTGCGGCAAATGCGGCTGCAAAACCGTTTTGTCTGCTTGTCCTGAAAATTGATTTTACATTTATAATAGCGGTATGGACCATACTTATCTCGGTAATGGCGTCCTGCATTTGGATTGGATTTTTAACCGCCACTATTTTAAACAAGCGAAAAAGCAGATTGGTATATCTTTTCGGCTGCACCGCATTTAACATTGTTTTAGCGGCGGTGTTTATGTGGGATCATTATCATTCTATCGGAGGAAAGTTCAGCTTCTTTTAATACTGACTTTTAATCTGACTACACACGAATTTTATATAGTTTGATTGATAAACAGTATAATGTTAAATCTTATAACCGCTGCAAAGATGTCCCCCGCCTCTTAGGCGGCGGGTTCCATCTTAGCTTCAGTGGGGGTAAAATCCCCCACTGAACCTCGAAATTGCTTCGAAATTTCGGCAGCTTGTTTAAGCTGCGCTTTAATAAAGCTCCCCTTGCTGCGATTGTGCGGTAAGGGGAGTAAAATTTATGTGAAAAATATATTACTGCGGCATATCCTGAAGCTGCATAATATCATTATGCTCCTCACAGTACAGTATTCGATAGGCTTCAATCCTGCCTTCTTCATAAGCGGCTTTAAGCTTTTTGGTAACGTCTTTATCTCTCAGGCGGGCGGTAAGCAAAGGAGAAAAGCGTTTTCCCTCAAGTGAGATTGCATTTTCCGCCGCCTGCTCGAAGGTAAGCAAGCTTTCGTGTATCCTTGTGTTTTTCATTTCACAGTCTATCCAATTCAATAAGCTTATCATATCGGTCATCTGCCGATATTGAGAATCAAGGCGAACGTAGGATTGGGGAAAGCCTTTTGAACCGTCATACCAGCTGTGATGTCCCAAGGCTATATCCGCATATTCCTTGGTGGAGTTTCGTTCGCTTAAACAAACATATCCCATTACGGTATGAAGTCTTGCTATCTCGTGTTCCATATCGAACCACTGCCTTGCGGTGCTGTTGTAGAGAGATACAAGGCTCATTTTTCCCATATCGTGAAGCAGCCCGCATTCAAAAGCATAATTAAGGATATATTGTTCTTTTTCCTTTAGGTTCTCTATATTTTTTATCTTTTCTATGTCGTCAAAAAAGCTTATGTCCTCTTTGATTATAATTTCCGCAAAGACCTTTGCCATTTTTCCGATAACATGGGAATGAATATAAATAATAGGGGTAAGCCTTATCATAAACTTGATTACAAATTCTTTATAGGTGACGCTGTCTGCAATTTTGTGCCGTTTTTTTCCTTTATCGGAGCTTTCTCCGTTTTCATATTTCCTTGTAAATTTGCGGTTATTATCGGTATTATCCGTTTCCGAATTTTCCGCAAAAGTATAAATAAGCTGCCGCAAGTAGGTGAAAATAAGGTTTTGATTTGCGGTAGAAGGGAAGTGGTGCAGATATTTATATATTTTCTCGTAAAGATTTTTTACATAAACTCTGCGGCGCATAAACTCTTTTGGATCTTTTTGTATGTATTGGGAATAAAAGGCGGGCAGAGAAATCATTCCGTACATATTTTCATCGGAATAATCGTTGGGATCCGCACTGTCCATAAGTCCCTCAAATTTGGTGAGTAAATCGTTTAAGGAGTGAATACCGCACTGATATTCCACACAAAATTCCGCAAATTTAGAGTGCTCCGAAACCTTTAAGCCTTTTTTCTCCGCTTCCGCCTGCTGACGGTTATTGACATAGTGGAGTGCCTCCATTACCATAGTTACTTCATTGGAGGTTAAATATTCGGTATTGTTATGAGGGATACTTGATACCATTTGTCGGCAAGCGGTGTAAATATATTTATCCCAAGGCAAATTGGGGGATTTTTTTTGATAATCCTTATCCAGCAATATTTCTAAAGTTCGCTTTACTATGTTTATTTTTTCGGAGCAAGGATAAAGATTGCCCAAGGACATATTTGCCCTTGAACGCAAAATATATCCCCTTGTTTCCTCTTCCTCAATCTCGTCATAATACTTGAGATAGGCGGCTGCTTCTGCAAAATACATCAGCATTTTCGACTGATATTCCTGAGAATATTCCTTGTCCAAGCCTATCAGCATATTGCAGAAATAAAAATTGCCCAAGCCGCACCAATACAGCTCTTTTATTATATTATTGCGGTTTTTTTGCTGTCTTGCCAAGCTTAAAAAAGCCTTTTTTATCATACAGAAAAGCCCCAAATCCACTTCCTTGCCGTTTTTCAGCAGATTACCCGCAAATTCCTGTATATCCTCAATTTCCTGCTTATCGGCGCAGCTGAGGCAGTCTAATTTTGGGAACAGCTCTTCCCTTAAAAGCTGCATATTTCTCTTTATGATTTTATCAATTTTTATATGTCTTTGGGCAAGCTGACAGCAATATTCCTCAAAGCTTTCGCCTTCCGGAAGCGGGAAAGAGGAAAGCTTGTTAACCTTGTTTATATTGGCAATGTACTCCTCTTGATATGGACGCATTTTAATCCGAACCTTTCTTATCACTTGAAAAAAGCTTTGACATTATCTCATACAGCCGATTGGGATCTACCGGCTTTGAGCAATGCTCGTTCATTCCCGCCGCTTTGGATTTCTTTATATCCTCTACAAAGGCGTTGGCGGTCATAGCTACAATCCATACGGTTTTGGCGTCGCTGCGGTTTTGGCTGCGTATTTGTCTTGCCGCTTCATAGCCGTCCATAACAGGCATTTGTATATCCATAAATATTAAATCGTAATAGCCTTCCTCTGATTCGCAAAACATATCAAGAGCCTGTTTTCCGTTTTCTGCGGATTCAACCGTTACTCTCGTTGCCGAAAGCAGCTCGTTCATAATTTCCCGATTTATTTCCACGTCCTCCGCCACAAGTATTCTCCGTTTGCTGAAATCCATATCAACCGCCGACTTTTCCTCTTTGGCGGCGGTGTCGGTTGTAAGAGCGGACAAGGTGTCAATCAGTCTGCTTTTAAACAGCGGCTGAGGAACAAATGCGTTTATACCCGCTCTGTTTGCTGCATATTCTATTTTGCCCCAATCCTCCTCCGAAACAAGTATAATAGGCAGCTCCTTTCCTGCCGACTGACGAATGTGAACCGCTAAATCCATTACCGACATACTTCCGATTTCCTGACCTATTAACATAGCGCAGGGCATATTCCCTTCATAACAGCATTGAGTCAATGTTGTTATCGCTTCTAAGCCTGTTGCGACCAAAAGCGGAACAAGCTGTGCTTCCTTTAAATACTCTGCGATCTGCTCTGAACGCTCTTTATCGATTTCAACCACAAGAACGGCTTTACCTGTGGGAAGGGGAGGATTGTTCTTAACGGTTTCCGAAGGGAGAAACGGAATATGTAGGGTGAAAACGCTTCCTTCTCCCTCCTTGCTCTCCACCTTAATATCTCCGCCCATACTGTCCACCAAATTTTTTACAATAGACATACCCAAGCCCGTGCCTTCAATTTTTTCGGTGGTGGAATTTAATTCTCTTTCAAAGGGCAAAAATATCCTTTTCAGAAAATCTTCATTCATACCTATTCCCGTATCGCTGCACTTAAAGGAAAGCCATACTTTTTTTGAATTATCCGATAGATAATATTGGGAAATGCTTACGCTTATATTTCCGTTTTCCAAAGTATACTTCACTGCGTTTCCGATAATATTCACCATTATCTGCCGCAAATGCAAGGCGTCCCCAAAAAGATTTTCACAATATATTTTCCCAATCTCTATCTTTAGATTTTGGTTTTTCTTAGCTGCCTGAGGACGCATCATTATCATAACATCGTGAACTAAGTCGGCTATAGAAAAATTATCCTGTGCAATAGTCAAACGTCCGCTGTCAATGCGGGACATATCCAATACGTCGTTAATCAAGCACATCAGGTGAGATGAGGCGTTTTGTATCTTTAAAAGGCAATCCTGCACTCTTGCTTTTTCGTCAATGTGGGACAATCCTATTGCAGTCATTCCAATAATTGCGTTCATTGGTGTGCGTATATCGTGGGACATATTGGATAAAAATGCGCTTTTTGCCTTGTTTGCAGCCTCTGCCTGATGTAAGGCGGCTTTTAAATCAAGGTCGGCTTTGCTTTTTTCCTCTTCCTTTTTAATTTTAAGGTCTTTGTTTTCTAATTTCCACAGCTCACGATTGTCGTTAAGCTTTATTATTGAAACATCTAAACCGTAGTCCGAAAGATTATCCAAAACATTTTCATTTGAAAAAACATCGTTTCCGATAATTTTTACAGCTTCATCATCGGCGTATTCCACCGATAATTGATTATTTATGCTTTTAATAATGAGGTAAGCGGTTTCTTTCATATTTCTATCCTTTGTCAGATTTATTCAGTTTTTTCTATCTCGGTAATTCTCCTTTAAGAGATTTAATTATTTTCTTTTGACTGTACATTCTCTTGTCGGCTATGTCTATAAAGTTTTCTTTGCTGATTTCGCAATAGCCTATGGCGTAGCTTATGGAAACGCCTGCTGTTTTGTTATAATCGTCCTTTTTTTGCTCCAATTTTTTAATAAAATCGTCGGGATTTCCGTTATACAGCACTGCAAACTCATCGCCGCCCTGACGGTAAGCCTTGCCATTATTTTCCGCCGCTTCCGCCAATATTCTTGCAAACCCCTGCAAAAGCGTATCCCCTGCGGAATGTCCTATGGAATCGTTTGTTATCTTTAAATCGTTTAAGTCGGCGATTATATAATATCCTTTTTTCGACAAAGCGGCAACCGCCAAATCTCTTTCAAATGCGTTTCTGTTATAAATATGTGTGAGATAATCGATAAAAGCAAAGCGGCTGCCTGTTTCACGGCAAAATCCGATTATAATACGCATTAAGCTTGCTTTATCGTTATAATCCTCTTTGTTTATTATTTTGTTTTCGATAATAATGTTATCCTTGCCGTATTTTGCCGCTATTTCTTCTTTTATTTTATTTAAAATGGGATTTGATTTTTCCTCCGAATTTGCCATAAAGACAACGCCGTTTTCGCCTACACGAAAGCCTTGAATATGATTTTGCTTGATATTCTTATATATCTCCCGAAAAATCTGCACATCCTGATTTAAATCGAGATAATCGGTGACCTTACAAAAGCACAAAAGTCCTATAA
>CAZRRT010000121.1:0-5956 GCA_964602605.1 uncultured Ruminiclostridium sp. | reverse complement strand
AGCAAATATCCAATGTTTTTGCAATTTCAATCAATTCTTTATTTGTCATGCGTTAATCTCCGAATAATTATTTTCTCGTAATTTTTTTATTTGACATTTGCAGTCGCTGTTTTTCACATATTCTTTTGCTAATTCTATGGGACTTTTTTCTAATTCCCATTCATAGGGAATTGGAGTAATTTTAACCAAGCCCATATTGTCATAGCGAAAGCCGCCCAACAGCATTTGAAAGCTTTGGTCAAGGTCAAGAGAAAACATCAATAAGGAAAGCTGCTCTTCGTTCAATTCCTTGAAAAATATCCTTCCAACAAATTTTGTTCCCTTATCCACAGCCTTAATATCAAGAAACGTCGGATTGGAAAAGCTATTGTTTGCATTATTTATGCTTGCAGAATTAGTTTTTTTCTTTGTATAATAATAAAACTTTCTTTCGCCCCTCAATTCTTTTGGCGTATGTGGAACTTTTTTCTTTAAAGTGATTATTTCACAGTTATCCTTTAACTTAAACTCCGAAAAATTAACTCTGCTTGCATATCCCAGCGTGCCAAAGATAGAGCATACAATACACATACTGTCTTTGCTACATTTCATTATTTTATCGTTTCTGTCTTGCCCGCAGGAATGTGAAACGGCGGCAGCAACAGCCCTTATACAGCCCTTTAACGAAGAACCGGGAATAACAGGCTTTCCGTCGCAATAAACTATATCTTTTACAAGAGAATTGTTCTTGCTTTCGTAAGTACCCCCGCCTATATGCAGCGGAGTCAAGCATTCAATCTCAATCTCCAAATAACCGCTGTACTTAGGCTTTCCTTTCCCGGAATAATCACAACGTTCTGCACAAGTCACGCCGTAGGAATTGCCATTATATGTATTTTCAATCATTTACATTCTCCTTGTAAATTGTTATGGCTTCTTCAAGCGAATTAAAGGTTTTTTCTTCAACCTTTACGAAATTTTCATCATAGCCTTTGTTTGCCGTCAGTTTAAAAGAGGTGATTTTCATTGTGCCGAAGCCTCTGCTTTTTTTGCCTCCAAAGGTTACAAAGCCATTGTTTACATCGTTTAAAACTATAAGCAATTCGTATATATCCTTGCCGCTGCAATTAACCGCTTTAAAGCCTGCATAAAAATCGCCTCTTTCCACAGCCTCAACATCTCTAAATGACCCTGTTTTTGCACTTTGAGATGCGCTGTTTATTGCGGTGAAATATCTAACGGAGGTTTTGACTGTTTCCATATCCGCATAGGCGTCATTAAAGCTTAATTTGCTGCGATGAGTGGCGCCTTTTCCTATACAGCCGAAAAGCTCCTTTGCTTTGTCTTCACCGTAAAGATCTGTAAATCTGCTTCTGATAACGCCTTTTACAGTGCTGCCCGGAATAACGTATGCTTCTCCGTTTTCGGTATCTCCCACAACAAATGCCTCTTTGGGAAGGGTTGGATCAACTTCTCTGCCTGATTTGCCCGAAACAAGCACAGGACCGTCAGCGGAAAGGACAAACTCTGCAGCGGCAATGCTTTTTGTTATCTTAAAAAGGCTGTTTTTGCCGCCGCCTTTATTATCTCTGCTAAAATTATTCATATTATCCCTCGTTTTATCCTGAATTTTAAAGACCTAATCTGCTCCTTAAATCATCTGCCGTAACGGTTTTTCTTTCGACATTTTCAAGCTTCACTCTTCCAAATCCTCTTGTGGACATACCGCCTACTGCCATTTCTCCCGACTGCAAATATTCAAAAACAAAATCAAGAGCTTTCGTCTGTTTTTCATCAAGATTATCCGCAATAAGGCAAAAGTCAAATTTTGTACCTTTTGGCACTATTTCAAAATCATATTTGGCATTGCCTTTTGCAGCTCCGGTGTTTCTGTCAATTCCCACACCGTCTCTGAATTCGGTAATTATTGCGGTTTTTCCCTTCGGAATTATTGCATAACAGTCTTTAAATTTAAGTTTTCCCGCCAATTCACGACCGCCGAAAAGACGGCATGCATCGCAGGAATACTTATAAGCAAGTTCTGCTGTTTCTGCCGCAGAAAGACCTTTTTGATGAATTTCTTCTTCCTTTTCCTTAGTGCAGTAATTATACTTGTCTAAAACATCGCAAGCTTTTTTAACATCTATGCTTCTTACAACGGATTCATAATAAGATCTTACAACGCCCTTTATGGAAGAACCGGGAATGAGGGGATTTCCCATATTGTCTTTAAGCACGCTGCTGTCTATCTCAACGGGGTTAAGCGAATCCTTTGCGGAAGTACCGATATGTATTGGATCAACAGCCACAAGCTCCCCTTTGATTACCGTCTGATTATAGAATTTATCAAATAACAACATAGTTTATGCTCTCCTTTAATTATTAGCCGCTTCTGCTGTCCATACTCTTGCATACCAATAAAGGTATCCGAAAAACAAGCTTAAATTGTAAAGACAGTCTTTATCATTATCATCTGTTTTGGATTTTTCCTTTATTTCCTTCATACAATCAATAACGAGCTTTGCAAGAGAGATATTATTTTTATTTTTCTTAGACCAGGAAGTATTTTTATCCGCTTTTGCCTCTTTATACTGAACCAAAAGCTCTATTTCTTCATAGCATTGAGCTTTTAAGCAAATAGAGGCAATCTCTCTGAATTGGCTGTTTCCCGTTTTGTCGTCGTCAGTTTTTTTATTATCTTGATTGTTGATTCTGAAAAAAGATGTTTTTGATTGCTCTATTTTAGATGTGAGAATATTCAAGATTTCTTTCTTAGTCATTTTCCTCTCCTTTATGCTCATGTATTCCCAAAAGATGCAGCGGACTGCAAACTTCAACCGCTCCAAAGCCTGCATCTGTGTCCTTTCCTATTCCGTTTTCCGACGTCTGTACAAGCTCTGAAACTGCCTGCTGTTTATCCTTTAAATCGTAGCTTACTAATATTGATGTGCCGCCTTTGGTGAGAATAACGGGATCTTTTCGCCTCATTATATCCTTGTCCTCTTTTATTGACGTATCAAATCCGGAGTAGGAGTAATTCTGAGCAAAAACCTTTTCAATATGCAGGGGAGAATCCTTTGAAAAAATGTTGTTTTGCCATATCGCCTTGTAATCCCCGGAGGCGCTTACCTTGTTGTCAACATTTTCAAATCCCAAAGCCGCATCGGATAAAAACAGCATTGGAGCATATTCTTTATTGTTGTTACCAAATTTAAATCTTTCGTTAAACTGAGATATTCTTTTTTCCATATCTTGTCTGTTTTCATCTTCAATTTTTTCGGACTTTATTACTTTAAGCTTGCCAAAGCCGCAGGAGGAGAATTTTCCCACTCTTACAACAGTGCCTTCTTTTATCATATCCGTGCTGCAGTCGTCTATAAAGCCGTAAAAAACTTGTCCGTGACTTAAAGCGTTTACCGAATATAAGCTGCCTTCAAGAGCAGTGCCTGAATAAATATCAATAGCGGTATGCACTGAAAGGTTTTTATGTATTTTTATCTTTTTTCCCGTTTTGGCATTAACATAACCCTTTACCGATTCCATACGCCCGCCGCACTTTGAACAAGCAAGCTTTCCGTTTTCCGCTATGGTATCCATAACGCAGTGTTCTGTTCCGCCTGCTTTGCATTCTTTTAAGGTCAAGGGTGCGGGAACGGCGTCTTTTGGGTATAAAAAGGAAAACTTCATATTGCCGAATTCCTTGCAATATTCCCCATTGGGACAGCCCTTGCACTTCTCTTTATCTCTGTAAGACACGAAATTCGTTTTATCTTCCGTCAATTCGTCGGCATAAGGACATTGATATAAAATATTCCAAGCAAAGCCCGCTCTTAAAACCGAGCCGCTTATATAATCAAGAGATTCCAAAAAGTTGTCGGCAACTCTTATTCCTCCCGTCATTACATCGCTTTCAAGGAGAAATTCCACGTATTTTTTCATATGCTGCCACCTCCCCATTGATTTTCAGCAGCAGTTACTTCAACAAAGCCAAGTCCTCTGCTTTTTCCCGAGCCAATAGCTTTTATGGATTCCAAAGCGGCTAAAATCAAATTCTCATATTTAATATTTTCATCGTCGTAATATACGGTCATCTCACCGCTGTAAACTATGGGTTTTCCCTCTTTGTCGAAAGGAGATATTGTTTCGCTTGTAACCAACATTCCGTCTAATGATTTTCTTGTGTATCTGCTTATGCCTACGTTGGTCCTGGGCTGAATTATTGTTTTCTGCTCGGTTAAAAGGTTGTCCAATATTACTCTTGATTTTTGAAAGCCTTCTTTTCCGAACAGCCGATCACATTCGTTTTGATTTATATTAAAAGTATTAAGCAGCATAGAAAAATAACTTCTAAAAACGCCTTTAAATAATGTGGCGGGGATATATCCTTTCCCGTCGTATTTTACGGTAATTCTTTTTTTATCGGCTGCCGTTCCTCCGTTTATGTGAAGAGCAGAAAGCTGTTTTACTTTTATTATATACGTTTTTTTCATATTCCTCTCCTAATTGCAAAGCTTTTCCAGCTCCAATAAATCATTCCAAATGTATTGACAATCGTCCGAATCAGGTCTTAGGTAAAATCCGCTTTTCTTGTTAAAGCCTTCTATATTGGGCATTGAAGCTTTACCGTCCGAGTTCTTTGCGCTAAGGTAATCAAAAAACAACATTGCTTCTTCAATGCACTCCGAGTTTTCAAAAGCGTCAATTATATTTCGTATTTGCGTCTTTGCTCTATCGGTTTTGTTTTTATCAGTCCAATCTGCAATGTTTTCTGCATTATGAATTGAATAAGGCTGCATTGTGCTTTTTGCAATAACCTCCCTATTGCCTGTATTGTTTTCACAATCGCCGCCGTAGGATCTCAAAACGGTAAAAGCTATGCTTCCGTCACGTTTTTCAGGGCGTTGATTTCTGACATAAGTTTTTGCCTGACCCAACATTTCTTCAGCCGCTTCAAGCATTATTTTAACGGGGGTGCTGCTTTTTGCCGCAGCAATTCCGACAGACATAGTGGACTTATCATCAATGTTCATTCTCCTTGTATAATCGTCAAAATACTTCTTGTATTTTTTGGAAAAGGAAATGGCAAATTTAAAGGATTTTTTAGCCGGAACTATAACAAATACATCATCTCCGCCTAAAGCCACTATCTCAAAACGGTCGATATTGTTTTCCGCAAGCGCACTGTACACTTCTGTCCTGGTAACTTCTTTAACCTTTCTGCTAAACTCCATCATTTGAGTTATTTTGGTAAAATTCTGAATTATTCCGCCCATATTATTTCCGTCCGCATACACAACGGCTATCAGATCCTTTGATATATCGGAAATGGAATTTATATGCTGAATATTAAAATTCGGCTGCCGCTTTTTTAATTCTCTTATATATATTCCTTGTTTTGCCGCCTTTCCTGTTTTCCTTTTTACAAGGCAGCCGGGACAAAACAAATTATTATCAAAGCTGAATTTTGAAAATCTTTTTTTGCAGGAATCGCAAAATTCCTTTTGAGAAGCTTGGGGTAAAACGGAAACGCCGTTAAATGATATTTCCAACTTGTCGTCTTCTCCGCTTTTTATAAAAAAATCAGCAGGTATTTCAGATGTGCCGCTGTTTATTTTGTTGTATATTTTCAGTTTTTTTCTTTCATCGAGAGCGTTTTCAATATCTGCCATATTTTTGCTGTAACCGCTTCCCAAAATATAGGATACGTCTGCGGGAGAGCTGAGGCAATAGGCAATATTTGCGGTAATAAGCAGCCGGGTAACTTTTTCCTCCAACATTATTGCAAAATCATCTTCAGTATCTTGAGGAAGAATTGCAAAAACATTTCCCCCGCCGTTATACACTATACATTCGGGAATAAATCTATCAATAATAATTCCCGGAATCAGATTTTCTTCTATATGAGTAAGCAGTATGCTGGCTCCTCTTATATCGTTTAAATTGTTGTTTTCAAGGTAATACTCCTTGATTTTATATG
>CAZRRT010000120.1:0-6069 GCA_964602605.1 uncultured Ruminiclostridium sp. | reverse complement strand
TTGCTTGTTGGTGAAAGTAATTTCAGACAGAGAAGCTTTTCGGATATGAAGCACTCTGACAGAGCAGTCTGTCTTGCAAGCCACTACAAGCTGATGAAAGCTCAGGGCATAAGAAACGACATTGCAAATGAGTTAAAAAATCTCGAAAAAGCCGATAACGGTGCGGAAAATCAAACTTCGCCTAAAATTGAGGCGAAGTTAAGAAGCAGTAAGAAAATGGAAGAAGAATATGGCTTAAATCACGCAACCATATCAAGATATATTCGCATAGCAGAGCTTGACAGCAGTCTGCTTGAACATCTCGACAACAATCGTTTGGCATTTATGGCGGCTTATGAGCTGTCCTTCGTTACAGACGAAGAATGTCAAAAAAACCTTGCCGATTATATCCAAAGCGGAAAGAAGATAGGAATAGGCGATTCAAAAAAGCTTAAAGCATATTATGAAAAGAAAAAATCTCTCACCTATGAGGAAATTGAACAGATTCTTGCAAAGTTCAAGGGCAAGCCAAAGCAAAAGGGCTTACAGCTAAAGGAAGATTTTCTCAAAAAATATTTCAAAGACGATAACGTATCAAATCAGGATATGGAGGATATAATCGCTCTTGCTTTGGAAGCTTATTTTAAAAATGAAAAAGAAGGAATAACGAAAGGAGCGGACGAAAGTTGAAAAGAGGTAAATATTCTGACGAAGAATGGAAGGCAATAACCAATGCGGATTGCGTAGAAGTGGCAAGAGCCTTAGGTTATGAATTCGATGAAAAGCGTTCTGATAAAGATGCAATTCGGGTAAAGGATCAGGGCGGGCTTTTTGTTTTTCGGAACGGGAAGGGCTGGATTTGTTTCAGTACGGGAGAAAAAGGGCATGCCGTTGATTTGGTGAAAAGAGCCCTCGGATACACCGACAAGGAATACAAGAAAGCATTGGACTTTATAGCCGATAATGTTTTGGTGCAGATAAGCAGTCCATATACTTATAATAAGGAGTACAGCAGAAGCACAGCTGCTCCGGAGCCTCCCAAGGAATTTGTTCTGCCGGAGAAAGCCGAAAACAATAAGCGAGTGGCGGCGTATTTAAGGTACGAGCGTGGAATTTCATATAAAGTTATTAACTATGCAATGGAGAATAAGATATTATATCAGGATAAAAAATATGGCAACTGCTGTTTTGTTGGATATGACAGCAAGGGCGTTCCGAGATATTGCACAAAAAGAGGTACAAATTCATCTCTGCAGTTTCGAGGAGAAGTTGCCGGATCGGATAAAAGCTATAGCTTTAAAATGGTGGGCAGCAATACACAGGGCGCAAAGCTGTACATATTTGAAGCTCCTATTGACGCTATGAGCCACGCAGCATTAAATGAAATTGTCGGAAGGGATTGGAGGAAGGATACAAGGCTTGCAATGGGAGGCTGCTGTTATATTCCCATTGACCGACATCTTGAAGACTTCCCCGGCAGATATTCGGAAATAGTCATCTGCACCGATAATGACGAAGCCGGAATAAAAATGGCAAAGGAAATCGAAGAAAAATATGGCGGTGAGTACAAGGTTACTCGCCGCTTATCTTATTCCAAGGATTGGAATGAGGATTTAAAGAAAATCAATGAAATTGCAAAATCCAATAATATTCCTTTAAAAAATGCGCTGAGAATATATTACAGCCAAGGAGAGGAACAGAAAAAAGAAAAAGAAAATGCAGAAACTTCCGAACAAAGTTCATCGGAAGAACAAAACTGTGATGAAAATTGCGGCGATTTGGAAGAAATCGAGCCGTAGCAGTGAAAAAATGCGTATTTTTTGCCCTCAAAAACCCAATTTTTTCTTCAATTTTTCCATATTCCCTTATGGATATAAGGGCAAGAATAGAGGTGTGTCCACCTCTACCTTACAGCCAAATGCCAAAGGCATTTGCTAAGTGTGCTGCGCACAGGGTACGGCGAAAACGGGGTGCAGGGGCGGAAAATAGGACTTGAGGTCACATTTTCGGTGTGGTTGTTGGGATAATTTTAAGGGAGATGTTTTGTGACCTCAAGTCCTATAATCCAAGGTCAAAAAACCCGGTCAAAATATTATACAGTTAATAAAAAGTTGACAAGTAAAAAATAATCTTGTATAATTGGAGGTAAATAATGGGTATAAACAGTATACTGAAATTCAGCCCTTTATTTTTATTTTCTTTAGATTTAATTATCAGATTTTTTGAAAGTATTTTTAAAACGATAAAAAATCACAAAAATAAGGAAGAAAATGAAATTAGTGATATTGATATAATGATAGTTTCAGCAGCGACATATGTTTTAAGTGGATTATATATCCCTCCCGGATATGAATTGTTTAAAACTGCATATTCTGCAACGCTTTTTTTTACTGCAATAAATATCCTTGTTGAAATTGCAGAAATAGCATTGAGTAAAAAGATATCACTTGCCTTAAAACTACAATATATTGCTGTTCTGATTTGCATTTTAGTTTCTTATACTATTATTTTTATCTCATTATAACTATAAATTTAGCGGAGATAACACAGTAAAATGGAAAAATTTTCTTGGATTGGTAAGATGAAAGCTCTTATAAACAAATATAACGAAAACAGAGAGAAAAACCGTTTGAAAATAAACATTGTTTCTATTTTCCTGATTGCAGTTATTATAGTATGTTGTGTAGTTGAATTGGTATTTAAAGACCAATGTTATGTATGCTTTTTTATATCTATGCTGTCCTTTTTTGCTTTAATGATAATAGGACTGATAAATAAAGGCTTTTTTAACTCATTGCGCTTATTTGCCGTTTGGGGAATGATATTATCGGTCTCTATTGCGGTATTTATTCTAACAATAATAGATGCTTATTCAGTCAACGGTGTGCTTCAATATTTTATTTTCTGCACTGTTGCAGGAGTATTCTGGATTGTATTAAGTTTAATTGCTGACAATAAAATTGCTACCCTTACAAACGAGATATATTCAATTATTTTTTCTGTAATAATGATAATCAAAGATTCTGTTATAGATATATTACAATACTTTAAATTGACATTGTCAAGTGATTTGGATATATTCTTGGATGGAATTTTTACACCTCTGCTTGTTATCAATGCCTCTGCAACCTTAGCTTGTCTTATATATAAATATAATTCTGAAAAAAAGTAATTTAAAGTGACAAATCACAATATTATAACCGCTATGATTGGCGGTTATTTTTATTGTTTAAATTTTTCTAAGGTGGTAAAAATGGTACTTGGAGTCGCATTTTTGAGGTAACGGGGAAATGGGACTTGAAGTCCCCAAAAAGGAGAGTTATGAAACCGATTTTATTAACACTATTTTATCAAGAAGCTATGCTTACAGGATTTGACATAGAAAATATTTTAGTGTAAAATAGAAAGGCAGTATCTGAAAATGACAAACAGAACCATAAGAAAAAAGCTTAATAAGCTGTACAAAGAAAAGCTTTGGCAGACAGAAAAAGACGCCGACGAGCTGAAATGCCGTGAGCTGATCAAAGAATTCAGGGAGCTTTACCGAAAGTACAAGCCTCCGAAGCTTTGGTACAATATACTGAATGATTGGCATTACAGTTATTTATATTGGCTTGTCCCTTTACGGAAGGCTTTTGAAAAGGGAGATATTAAATGGGCGTTGCACGAGCTTATCACTTTAATAAACTATGTGGATATTTACCAGCTTAGAGTAAAAACATCTGTTATTGACTTACTTGATAAATATATATAATCGGGAGAGATAAATAATGCTTAAATTACTTAAGGAATTCAAAAAATACAGAGAAAATGAGCGTTACTGCTACGGTAATGCAAGCTATTCAAGAACACTTAACTTTGTAGATATTTTTCTTTCTGATTTAAATAAAGAAGATTCGCAAACATTTTTAAAGTATATTTTGGAAGTTATAGGCAGAGATTTGGAAACGTCCGTTCAGGCAATGCACATATATAAGGCAGAACCGTATCTTGTCGGAAAGCCATTTCCCGATCATTATCACAGCGGCGTTTATCAATCCACCTATCTTGAAGACGATAAAAATAAAGTTTCGATAGATTTAAGCAAAAATATTGTTATTGCTGAACCGTGGAGTTTGTATAATAGATTGATACCAAATTTAAAAAACATTATGGAAAATGAATTTGTATACGATAAAAACAATCATTGCTCGGTTTTTTATCCATATATGAATATTTGTGTCGTATGGAACGGACATCACTCCATCAGCTGCGGAAAGTATTTTAAAAAGGGTGTTATTCAAGCGGCGGTTTACGATTCCGAAACAGCTTTTAAAAAAATAGATACCGATGGTAAAAAATGGTTTGATATAGGAGGCTTTAAACCGCCCGAATATTCTGAGGAAAAGGTAAAGGATTTCAGATTTGCGCTGCTTTTTAAAATAGCAAAACTCTTGTATGAAAACGAAAAGGAGTAATTGTGACTTCAAGTCCCAAAAAGCATATTATATAATTGAGGAGGATTGAGATGAAAGAGAGTAATCAGGTAAATAAAACTGATAGATGTGATTATATCATAGGAGAAGCGCCCAGAGGAATGTCCACTAACTTTAAGCAGATAATTCTCTCTGCTATTTCAAAAGGAGAAAGAATTATCGTTATAGATCCCGAAGAAGATTATGAAAAAATGACCGAGGAACAGATACAGAAAATATTAAACTCATAATTGCTCTAAAAGAATAAACTGTGTAATTAAGTCGTCTTATCCAAAGGCGGCTTTTTTTATGTGACTTCAAGTCCCAAACTCGTAAGGCTGCAAAGCCGTTTCAATATTTCTCATTATAAATTGACAAGCGCAATTAAAGGTGGTATAATATGGAAATAAAAAAAGTTATTGCCGAACAAATGGGCAGTCTTGTATGTTGCTTTCCTTTAAATATTCTAATAATAATACTTTTATTTAGATTTTTCATTCAGACAGTAAAATATATTATTTCCATAATAAAAAAAGAGCGGCATAGTGAAGAAATGAATGATGACTGTGATTGGGAAGGAACATTACTCATAATAAAATATTTTGTGTTAACGGCATTGTGGTTGTATTCGGAAAGTGCTTTTGTGCTACAAAAATTATTTCTTTTAATATATACTGTTATTATGAGTTTAAATACAATGATTGACTTTTTATTATATACTTGGCTTTGGCGAGCAAAGGGCAAAAAGTTTATTTTGTACTGTATATTCGTTTTGATTTCTGTTTTTTTTATGTATTCAGTATTAGTAATTTATATAATTTAATTTATGCTGGTGATGAGTATATGTGTCGTTCGGGTAAAGTTGAAAAGCTTTTCAGATTATTTTTATTGACAGATAAAATACGAAATGGGATTCAACGAGCTGAAAAATATTTAAACAGTCATAAATATATTTTTTGGATACTATTTATTCCATTATTGGTAGCTTTTGCAGTATCAATGTTGAACCATATTTTTATTTGGGGAAACATTATAGGAATTGTGCTTATAATATTAGTGTATATAAAGCTTTTCTTAAATATGGTTTCATCATTAAGGTGCTTTTTAGGAGGATCAATTCTTTTTTCCATTATATTTAGTGCTTTGGTGGGAGTGATTACCCACACACTTACATATAATCCGATTATCATCTATCTGTTGGAGATTATCTCTTTTGGCATTGTTTGGATTTTTGTGAGCTTGATAGCTGACAATAAAATCTCTACTATATCGAATGAGATTTATTCAATTTTATTTTCTGTTATTTTAATCATTAAAGATTCTGTGATACGCATAGTAGAATATTTATTTCATTTCACAGTAAATGAGCTTGAAATGGTTGCGTTTGATATGATTATAGTTCCACTGATTATAATAAATTCTACATCCACTGTTCTGTGTTTACTTAAAGGATATTATATTGAGAAATACGGAAAAAATGAAACTTACAAATCAAAGCAGTAATATTGCAGCGTTTGACCTTAGCTATAGATCAAACGCTGTTTATATATAAATGTGACTTCAAGTCCCAAACCCCTCAAGGTTACAAAATCCCCTCAAAAAATACCCAAAATCTCCCATAAATCAGTAACCTAAA
>CAZRRT010000119.1:0-6292 GCA_964602605.1 uncultured Ruminiclostridium sp. | reverse complement strand
AGCCAAATTTAGTGTATGGCTATTATTCCCACTCAATAGTAGCCGGCGGCTTAGAAGTAACATCATACACAACCCTATTGATATGCTCCACCTCGTTAACCACTCTAACGCTAACCTTCTCTAACACCTCATAGGGAATACGTGCGAAATCCGCAGTCATAAAGTCCGTGGTAGTAACGCCCCGCAAAGCAAGGGTATAATCATAAGTTCTGCCGTCGCCCATTACTCCTACAGAGCGATTATTGGTAAGCACCGCAAAATATTGGTTAATGCTGCGGTCAAGTCCTGCTTTGGCAATTTCCTCTCTGAAAATAAAGTCGGCGTCTTGCAGAATACGCAGCTTTTCCCTTGTAATTTCACCAATTATTCTTATAGCAAGTCCCGGACCCGGGAAAGGCTGCCGCCATACGAGGTAATCTGCAAGTCCCAATTCCGTACCTAATTTTCTAACCTCATCCTTAAACAATAGGCGCAATGGTTCGATTATCTCCTTAAAGTCAACGCAGTCGGGAAGTCCACCCACATTGTGGTGAGATTTTATTACAGCGGCGTCGCCAAGTCCGCTTTCTATAACATCGGGGTAAATTGTACCCTGAACAAGATAGTCCACCTTGCCTATCTTCTTTGCTTCTTCCTCAAAAACTCTTATAAACTCTTCCCCTATTGTCTTACGCTTTGTTTCGGGATCGGAAACTCCTTCAAGCTTTCCGATAAATCTGTCTGAAGCGTCAACTCTTATGAAATTAACATTCCAATTCTTAAAAGCAGCCTCAACCTCGTCGCCCTCGTTTTTGCGCATAAATCCGTGATCTACAAAAACGCAGGTAAGCTGCTCTCCAACTGCCTTGGATAAAAGAGCGCAGGCAACGGAGCTGTCAACTCCTCCCGACAACGCCAATAAAACCTTGCCCTTGCCAACTTTAGTGCGAATCTGCTCTATTGCGGTCTTTGCATAATTTTCCATTGTCCAGTCGCCCTTGCAGCCGCAAACCAAATACAAGAAATTTTCCAATATTTCCTTGCCCTGCTCTGTGTGGTTAACTTCGGGATGAAATTGAACGCCGTAAAACTTCTTTTCATCGTTTGCTATTGCTGCATAAGGACATTTTTCGCTGTGAGCTGCGGCTTTAAAACCATTTGGAAGCTTTTCTATGTAATCGTTGTGGCTCATCCATACAACCGACTGTTCCTTTAAGCCGCTGAATATAGGGCAGGAATTGTCAAAATCGCAGTCGGTTCTGCCAAATTCAGCCGCTGAATTTTCGTTTGCTTTACCTATAACGCCGTCAAGACCGTATACCATAAATTGAGCACCATAGCATATTCCCAAAATAGGAACGCCCAATTCAAATATTTCCTTCGGCATATGAGGAGAGGTTTCCAAATACACGCTATTAGGTCCGCCGGTAAAAATTATTCCCTTGGGATTTTTTGCCTTTATCTCTGCAATAGGCGTTTTGTAGGAAATCACCTCGCAGTATATATTATGTTCTCTTACTCTTCTTGCTATCAGCTGATTATACTGTCCTCCAAAATCTATTACAAATACAAGTTCGTTTTCCATATAAGCTTCCTTTCTTTTGTTTTTTATATTACATATTATAACAACATTTTTATGATTTGTAAATACTGTATATTATCTTTACGGCTTTTTTATAATGATTTATAAACTAAAAGCCCGCCGATATTTCACAGCAGGCTCTTTAATATTAAATTGTCAGTTTAAGTAGTACATTGGCGTAATCCCCTATATCTAATATCCAAAGCATTGTTATAATTTGTGAAAACCAATTCTAACAATTTTTACAAGATTAAGCTTAAAATTTCCATTGGAATCACTCCCAAGAAATTATTAACGGGATTCGTTTGAACCAAATTGCTTTTTATTTCATCGCCGACTTCAGCGGATTCGCAGATTGCTCTGCGACATACCTAAGATCTTAATACTGAAGCTGTGCTGTCTGATATTCGCTTTGAACAAAATGTTCTTGTTTGAGCCGCCTTAAAATTTTGCAGCCGTTTGAGCTGAAATTTTTCGGTCTGACCGATTTAATCACTCATACAGTCACGAGCCTCAATATTAGACCCGAATATAGAAGATTCTGTTTCCATTGGACTCGCCGCCTTTCCCGATAAATTTATACAGCAGTCAAGCTGTACAGCGAATCGACTCTTGTTACACCTCGGAATGACTTGACATTATTTCTGCGATATACAAGGTCTTTTCATCGTAGGATCAAGCAACATTAACCTTTTGGCTTTTATTCTATTATTCCATTTGCCCTATATAGCCTCAAAAGTGCAGCTCCAATTATTAGGCTGTTTTACTTTTAATTTTGGCTATTTCTGCCAATTCAGTTCCCTTAAAATCTGTGTAAGCATTTAACCGATAAAATTGTTTATCATAAATTCAGTAAAACTTTTTGCTTATTAACTTTTTATTAAGTTTTGATTTTAAGGTTTTCTGTTTCTCTTTCCTTGATTATATATTACCATAAGAAGCTATTGATGTCAATAATATTTTTATGGTCAAAATGTATATATTTTTAAACTGTAGTTAAAACTTTTTGTTGTATTTTATACATAATTCTTTAAAAGTCAAAGAAAATGCAAATAAATCTATTGACTTATGATACATAATATAATATAATAATAATGTTGTTTTTAAGATTCAACATAATAGATAAAAACAGAATTTGAAAGGAGCTTATCCTTTTTCGGATAAATAATAATATATGTCAGAAAACAAAGAAATAAAAAACAATGATGAATTTGAGGAATACGAACCTCAAATCGTTGAGTTAGACGGAGAGTCCTTTGAAGTTATAGATGCAATTTGCTACGACGGGCAAAACTATGTTGCGCTTGTTCCCTTCACCGAAGAGGACGATTTAGAGGATGAGGATATAGAGTTTCTCATTTTAAAAGAAGTAGAGGAAAACGGAGAATATGCTCTTGCCACAGTTGATGACGACGCATTATACGATGAGGTGGGAGAAGCATTTATTCAGCATTTGGAAACCGTTTTCGGAGATGAGTGCGATGACGACTGCGATTGCGGCGAATGTCATTGACAATCATTGGATAATAGCAAGAGATTAAATGCAGTATTGACCATTTATTTTGAATATGCTTACTTTATGAATTTTTGATCAATCGTTTATCAATACCAAAATAATACAGGTATTTTTTTAGATTATTATTGAACAATATATTATAGCAATTACTTAATTACACCAATAATCACTGCTTCGTTTTGTTAGTGTGATGGTTCATAAAATCCAACACATTGTTACAAGGGATTTCTCGATTGCAGCGGATTGCAGACCTCCCGCTTTTGCGGACGAAGGGAGCGTGAACCTGCAAGGGGAACTTTACCCACCCTGCTCATAAGCGGGTTTTTATTTCATCATGCGACGGCGCGGCGGTACTCGGAGCTTTCTTCGGAAGGCTCCGTTTTATTTTGTTTTTATTTGTATTTTTATAGTATTGCCATAGATGAATTTATGCAGTTTATGTTAATAATCATTTTATAATACTAAAGCGGCACAAGATATTTTTTGTGCCGCTTTTAATTATTATATTTCAAGTATGGAAATCTTATTTGCAGGTATTTGTATTTCGGTAAGCAGTGCATTTTTAATCTGCGCAACCTGCGATGTTGTCAGTCCGTCGGATTTGACGATTATGCTTGCGCCGTTTTCGGAAAGATAGCATAATACATCGTTAAAGCCCTGCGCTTTAAGTACATTTTCAATTTTGCTCTCCTTTTCGATATATCCGCTTAATGCCGCCGCATTTTCCGCCATTACCGCCAATTCGGTCTGGGTGGAATCTCCTCCGCCGTAAATTGCCTGTAAAGCTTCAATGGCTTCCGCTCTGCTGCTCTGCTTATCCAAGCGAGCCTGTGCGAAATATTCGTCTATTTTGCTTCCATTTACGGGTTTGGCGTCTGAGTCTGTGTTTCCCGCAGGGATTTGGTTATTTTTTTCGGAAGAAACAAACTGCTGATCTCCGTAATTTCCCACGCTTTGGCTGTTGTTATTCTTATTGCCCGAAATATCCGACTTCACATTCTGTCCCACTAAATAATTTACATAAATGGCAACACCCAAAATAAGCGTCAAACCTACAATTATTATTTGCTTTTTGCCGATAATAAGATTTAATCTTTTTCTTTGCATATCAAAAAACTCCTTTTCAGCTTAATAAGTTACACATACCCTTGCCGCACTTACTCCCAAAGCCTTGCATACCGCATCTAACACCTTTTCCCGCACTATGGGATTTTCTCCCCCCTTGCATATTACCGCAACCCCTCTTACGGTAGGAGTTACAGTGGCGGAAATATTGGCTGTTTTGCTGCCGTATATGTTTTCTTCGGTCTTTTCCAATGTAATCATAACATGAATATCCGACGTTCCTTGTATTTTGGAAATTATATCGGTCAACTTCTTTTCCAGCTTGCTCTCATAATCGTCTATATCGGAAATAACATTCTCATTTTCAGAATTTTTTTCGAAATGTGATTTATTTTTTCCCTCAGACAGACTAAACAAGAAAATAATCATAATCAAAGCTATTCCAATGATAAAAATAAACTTTATACCTTTTTCGCTTTTCATAAAATCGGCAAGCTTTCCCATAAAATTTCCCTTTCAATTTCCCTGAATTTCCGTTACAATATCAGTTTCATCACCTACCTCCTTTTTTACTATTGCTTCGGCAGCGGCGGCGGATTCTGCTTTATCTGCGGCAAAGGCAAGCCGTACCTGCTTAATAGATATGCTGTACACGGACGAAATATCAATAATAACACGAATTTCCTCGCAAAAAATTTTGTTTTCGATTAAAGTATTATTTAATTCCTCTTCTATTCTTTTTTCTATCTCGGCTTTTGTCATTTGATTTGATTTATCGGAAAAATCCACATAGCTGCCTTGCTGCTTTAAGCTGTCGGAAATTTGGGATAAATCGGGTACGCCGTTTTTTATCAAAGAAAGACAGCTCAGCAGAAAAAAAGCGGCTATTAAAAACCCGATTTGCTTTTTGTATTCGCTTTGAGGACATAGCATTTTAAAAATCCCGGTGGCGATTGCCGTAAACGCAATAGCCAAAACAGTTTCTTTCAAGCTGTACCCCCTCCAATCACTAACATTAAAGCGGTAGACGCAACTCCCAAAACCCAAAAGCTGACTATCATAGCAAGTATTATAGATAAAACATTTTCTCCGCTTTTTAACAATGCTTTTACCTCCGAAGCTCCAAAACAATCGCTTACTGCGGCGGTAATCGTAAATACAATGCGAAATAAAAACAAGGAAATTACGGAAGGAAGCATCACAAAAGCAGATGCGGCTATTCCAAAGCTGCCCACCGACGCCTTTATAATACCGATGCTTCCCTTTACCGTAAGCAATGCGTCGGAAACCGCTCCGCCAACTATGGGAATTGCTCCCGAAACGGTAAACTTCACCGCTCTCATTGCTGCGCTGTCTGTCGCCGCTCCCACAAAGCTTTGAACGGAGAGAATTCCTGCAAAAACCGTCATAACAAAAGCTAAAACCCAATTTACAAGTTTTTTCACCGATTCCGCAATACTGCTGATTTTCAAATCGGGATTGAAGGAAGCGGCAACCGATATTCCCATAACACAGCAAGCAAGCGGATATATCACAATGGAAAACAGCCTGCAAAAAAACTCTGCCGCAACCGTTATTATTCCGCAATAGGAAGCTGCCGCCGTACCCTGTCCTCCCGCCGCCATAATTCCAGCAAATACAGGCACATAAACCGATAAAAAAGAGGATAAACCGTCAACGGCAACTTTTGCGCTTGAAAACAAGGTGGCAAAGCTTGTACATATTATTCCGCTGCAAGCTAATACGCTTACTGCTGAAAATACCGCTGAAACATCGTTGTCCCCGTGCTGCAAGGATTGAATCAAAGTACACAGAATTATTACGCCAATTACTGATACAAGCATACTAAGCGGTTTTGGAGCATTTTCAACCAACAATTCCCATATTTTGTTAAAAACATTTGAAGGATTAAGATTTTCCGTTCCGTTTTCGGCAGATACTCCTATTTCACTTAATTCTTTTGACGCTTCGTCGGGCAAGGCACTTTCTAAATCTCCAAATCCGAAATCAAAATGAGCCTCATTATCCTCTTGAGCTTGTGCATTGATATTTGTCGATAAAACAAAAATTCCCATTACAAGAATAATCAGTGTTTTTATTAAAGCGCAGCTTAAACAAGCTGCCGAAATTGCAAAGCAATTTCGAGGTTC